>DASUXT010000030.1:0-3605 GCA_036377775.1 Gemmatimonadaceae bacterium
CGTCGTGGCGGTGGGAGTGGGTCGGAGCGGTCGTCTTCATCGGCTGCGCGCTGGCGTACACCTGGTGGGCACGCGCGCATCCGTCATGGGTCGCGCTCATTGGCGGGCCCCTGCTGCTGGTGGGGCTGGCGTTCCTCCAGAGCTGGCTGCGTCACGACGAGCTGCACGCGGCGACGTGACCGATCGCGCACCTTCACCGGACATGGACGAACAGCTCACCGGCATCCTCGACTTCCTCCGCGCCGCCGAGGCGCTGAAGGTCAACACCCGCAGCGCCTACACGTCGGGCGGGAAGCAAGAGAGCGTCGCCGAGCACACCTGGCGGCTGTGCCTGATGGCGATGGTGCTCGCGCCGAGCGTGCCCGGCGTGGACTTCGCGCGCCTCGTGCGCATCTGCATCGTGCACGATCTCGGCGAGGCGATCGGGGGCGACATCCCGGCGCCGGAACAGGCGCGTCGCGCGTCGAGCGGCGCGGCACACAAGGCGGATGACGAACGCCGCGACCTCGTACGGCTCGTCGCGCCGCTGCCACCGGATTTGCGCGACGAGATCGTCGCGCTATGGGACGAGTACGAGGGGGCGACGACGCCGGAGGCGCGGCTCGCCAAGGCGCTCGACAAGCTGGAGACGATCCTCCAGCACACCCAGGGTCGCAACCCGCCGGAGTTCGACTACCGCTTCAACCTCGGCTACGGCCGCGAGCACACCGCGAGCCCCCCGGTGATCGCGGCGCTGCGCGAGATCCTCGACCGCGAGACGGAGCGTCGCGCGACGGAGGGGTGAACGCGGAGGGCCTCCCGGCACCGAGCGTGCACGGACGCGTCCGTACTCACTCGATGGAGAGGCCCTGATGATCCGCAAGCTCAAGAGCGGCGAATACCGGCTCTACTCGAAGAAGAAGGACCCGAAGACCGGCAAGCGCCGCAACCTCGGCACCTTCAAGTCCCGCAAGGCGGCGGAGAAGCACGAGAAGGACGTGCAGTACTTCAAGCACCACTGACCTCCTTCCCGTGCAGTCCCGCGCCGAGGATCACATCGGCGCGGGCGCCTTCGCGCTGTCCGGGGCAGGGGCGCGATTGACCGTCGCCTTCGCCGGTGCCTTCTTCGCCGGCGCCGGCTTCTTCGCGCGCTTCAGGATGTCGGCCATGCTGCTCGGCTTCGTCGGCGTGGCCGAGTCGGTCGTCGCGGTGGGCGTGGCTTCCGGCTGCGACTCGGGCCGCGCACCATAGTTCTGGGCGTTGCCGTTGCCGTTGTTCTGAGCGTTGCCGTTGCCTTGGCCGTTGGCATTGCCCTGAGCATTACCATTGTTCTGCCCATTGGCGGGGCCATTGGCATTGCCGTGGGCGTTGCCGTTGCCCTGACCGTTGCCGTTCGAGTTGCCGTTGGCATTGCCGTTCGAGTTGCCCTGGCCGTTCGCCGGCGGGTTGCCGCGCGACTGCCCCTGCTGCTGAACGTCGTTGCCGCCCTGGTTCACCGGCGGGTGATCGTTGGCGTTGCCATTCGCATTCCCGTTGGAATTGCCGTTCCCACGACCGTTGTTGCCATTCTCCCAGCCGTAGTGATTGCCGTTGTTTCCGTTGTTTCCGTTGTTCCCGTTGTTCCCGTTGTTCCCGCGGTTGCCGTTGTTGTCGTCGTTGCCGCGGTTACCGTAGTTGCCACTGTTCCCGCGGCTGCCGTTGTTGCCGCGATTCCCGCGGTCGTCGCGATCCACGTTGCCGCCGTTGTGGCCGTTCCCGCGCCCGCGGCCATTGTCTTCGTCGCGACCCTCCGCCGTCTGGCCGACGTTATGTCCGCCGACGTTCCGCGGGATGCGATAGACCGGCGTGCGAACGTTCGGGTCGTAGTGTTGCGCCACCCGGCGTCCGTTCCACATGACCACCGAGTCCGGGCGCACGCCCCAGCCGGCGCCGCGGTACACCGCCGGACGCGGGCAGAGCACGTTGTCGGACATCTCCTCGCGCACGTACAGCACCGAGCCGTCGGCGCAGTAGACGCGCGACACGCGCACCACCTGCACGGCGCGCATCGCGTCCATGGTGTACATGTCCTCGCCCCAGTCCTCGTCGTGCGTGGCGGCTACGAACTGGCGGACGATCGCGTCACGCGTGTCGTACGGGTCGTCCACCCACGAGGCGCGGACGCCGAGCATGTTGGCGAGCATGTCGTCGTCGTAGGCGGCACTGCTCAGGCGCAGCGGACGGTCCGACGCCAGGGCATAGACGTAGTGCGTGCGCGACTCGTTGCGCGCGTAGCGACCGCTCGAGGCGGCGTCATAGCGGTTCAGGGTGCCCCAGCGCGGATCGAGCCAGCGCGCACCGACCACCTGCACCTGCTGCTGCCGCGCCGACGTCGGATAGAGCAGCGTGACGCCGCGTCCCGGCACGATGTCGAACACTGCCAGGTACGCCGGCCGGTCGAGGCTCACGAGCAGCCGGTTCTCCTCGGCACGCACGATGGTGACGGCGACCGGAGGCGGCGCGACCGCGACCACCGGCGGCGCGGGGGGCGGAGTGACCGGCGCTTGTGCCGTCTGGGTGCTATCCGAAACCGGGACGGGCACGTATACCACACGAGTGCCCGACACGCAGGCAGAGAGGAGCAGGGATCCGGCGAGTGCGACGAAGGATGTGCGCATTGAGTCGCTTCCGTAGTAGGGTCAGGACTGCTTCCTTTATGGACGAGCCTGCTCGCCATTCGGTAAGACGAAAGCTTGACTGGTCAAGCAATTCGCACCCTCGAGTGCCGGAGGAGTCCAGATGAAGACGCGTGTCCTGCTGTCCGCGCTCTGCCTCGCCGCCGCCATCGGCGCCTCTCGACTGGGCGCCCAGGTCTCCGCGACGCGATCGACGTCGGGGTCACCGGGCATCCCCGCCACCCGTGCGGGCACCGCACTCCGCCAGTGGCTGGACGCCTTCAACAGTGGCGATTCGACGCGTCTTGCCGCGTACTTCCGGAACTACCAGCCGACCGGCCGCGCCGAGGACGAGCTGCACTTCCGTGAACAGACCGGCGGCTTCGACCTCGTGAGCGTGGAGCGCAGCGAGCCGCGGCACATCGAGTTCACGGTGAAGGAGCGCAAGAGCCCGATGGTGGCCTACGGCGTATTCGACGTCGCCGCCACGCAGCCCCTTCGCGTTACCGACCGCATGCTGCAGGCGATCGGCCCCAACGCGACGGTGGCATCCGTGCGCATCGACGCTGCAGCGCGAAAGCGCATCATCGAGGGCGCCATCGCGCAGCTCGACAGCTTCTACGTCTTCCCCGAGGTCGCGAAGCGGATGGACGACACGCTGCGTGCGCGGCTCGCCCGCGGCGCCTACGATCGCTACGACAACGGCATCACCTTCGCCGCGCGGCTGCGCGACGACCTGCACGACGTGATGCACGACAAGCACCTCGGCATGAACTACAGCTTCAACCCCATCCCCGCGCGCGCCGGCGGCCCGCCGAGCAAGCCGTCGCCGGAGGACATCGCGCGGCAGCGCGCGCGGATGGACGACGTGAACTGCGGCTTCCAGAAGGCCGAGGTGCTCGACGGCAACGTGGGCTACCTGAAGTTCGACTTCTTCGCCGATCCCGACATCTGTGGCCCCACCGCGTCGGC
>DASUXT010000031.1:0-9544 GCA_036377775.1 Gemmatimonadaceae bacterium
CGATCAACCGGCTCGCCTCGCCGAGCAGGGTCGGAACCGCTGCGGTGCCCTGCGCCACGAAGCCGGTAATGATTTCGGCCAGGAGCAGCAGCCCGAGAATTACACCCATCAGCTTGAACAACTTGGACAGATAGCGAAGGCCGACGTACGGCTCGAGGTCGCTCGAGCGGACGTCGGGGATCTCCACCTGTGTTCCATCGGGCTTCAGCGCGTCGCCAAGGCGGTCGATGGGTCCCTTCACCGGTGATGCCATCCTGTCTCGTTCCCTCCGATTTTCGCTGCTCATTTACCCTCCTCCGGAGCCGACCCAGCGGGCGCGATAGCCCCGCGAGTCGATGTGTATGAAAGGTCCGTGCCCGGACTCAGCAGGATAGACGCCTGCGCCCCCCACCAGCTCCGGGTGTGCCGCTTCCACCCGGTCCACCGCCTGCTGCACCACACGACTGTCGGCAATGGTAATCTTTCCGTCGTGATTCAGGTCGTCCATCACGCCGTCGTGATTGCTGTCGATGAAGATGTCGGCCGCGTCGCCGTACATGTGGCGGCTCAGGCTTGCCCGCCCGGCGGTGTTGCCGCCTCCTTCGTTGTACTGAGGCGACCGGAATCCGCTCATCACCTTCACCCCCGAGACGTCGATGCCGCGCTGTGCGAGATCGCTGAGCACCAGCTCGAGCTTGTCCACGTTGCGCATCTGCAGGACGAGATACTTCGGCCAAACGTTTGGTTGATCGTGCGTCAGGAAGTCACGCAGGCGAAAATGTTCCGACACGCGCGTGTCGGCGTTCGCCTTCGTGACCTCGATGAATCCCGACGGCGGCTGATAGCGGTCGGGCGGCGCCTTGCCCGGCGCGTTGACTCGTCCTCCTTTTTCGCCGGGCCAGTTGCCGACGTAGTACAGCCCGACCTTGCCATTCCGCTTCGTGTCGCGCGGCACGAGCCCGATGACACTGAAGTCGCCGATCGGCTTGAGTGCGGATCCGATGGCGGCCACGACACGAAAGATTCCGGAGCGAGGAGCCACCTCCGAGCCCGTCGTGCCCGGTGATTCCACGCGCAGCGTCGCTTCTCCCACCGCGGTGTCAGCCACCTTCTCGCCAGGTGAAACGACCTCGACGCGCAGCTTCCCGCTCGCGCCGCGCAGGTTGCCGACGAGCGCGTTGAGGGTGGCGTCGGTCAGATACGCGGCGCTCGTTGCGTCCGGGCTCGTGAGGGACGCTGCCATCGCCGCCGACGCCGAACCGACACCGGCGTTGGGCAGGTGACCGGTGACGGCCATCGTGATGGACCAGGCCCACCCCGCGACGAGCAGCACGACGACGGCTGCCGAGCCGATGTCGAGCCGGCGTTCGATGCGCGGACTGAGGCCGGCGCGGTGCCAGCGCCCACGCCGCTCCGTCGGAATCCGTGCTGCCTCCACGGCCAGCCGCTCGAGCTCGGCGAGCGCCGCGGTTGACCCCCGTGCGGCCGCTGCCGAACTTCCGCTGCTCCCGCCGTCTCTCACTCAGTACTCCGCATGTCGTCCCTTCCCGACCTGTTTCACCAGCTCACCGACGTCCGCCAACTCGTGCAGGCGGGCGGATACGTGGGCCTCACGCTGATCATCTTCGCTGAAACCGGGCTGCTGATCGGATTCTTCCTGCCAGGCGATTCACTCATCGTCACTGCCGGCCTCCTCGCGGCACAGCCGCAGTTCGGTCTGCACATCTGGCTGCTCGGACTCCTGCTCACCGTCGCCGCCATCCTCGGAAACTCGCTCGGCTACGCGATCGGGAAGTATTCCGGCCCGCGGCTCTTCACGCGCGACGATTCCCTGCTCTTCAAGAAGAAACACCTGTTCCGCGCGCACGAGTTCTACGAGAAGCACGGCGGCAAGACGCTCGTCCTTGCGCGTTTCATGCCGATCGTACGCACTTTCGTCCCGGTCGTCGCAGGGATGGCCGAGATGGATTACAAGAGCTACACGGCCTACAATGTGCTGGGTGCCGTACTCTGGATCTGGTCCATGCTGTTCATCGGCTTCGTTCTTGGCCGATACATCCCCGGCGTCGAACATCACATCGAGAAGGTCATCATCGCGGTGATCATCGTCTCGCTGCTGCCGGGGCTCATCTCCTGGCGTCGGGAGAAGGCGCGCGCTGCCGCAGCGGCGCGTCCTGCGTCCGACGCCTGAACCATCACGGAGACCTGCAATGCCGTTCACACTACCGCCGCTGCCCTATCCCACGAACGCGCTCGAGCCGCACATCGATGCGCAGACGATGGAGATCCATCATGACAAGCACCACGGGGCGTACGTCAACAACCTGAACGCCGCCCTCGAGAAGGCGCCGGAGCTGCAGGGCAAGTCGCTCGACGACCTGCTGAAGAACCTCAACGCCGTGCCGGAATCCATCCGGACCGCAGTGCGCAACAACGGCGGCGGGCACTGGAACCACTCCATGTTCTGGCAGATCATGTCGCCCAAGGGCGGCGGCGCTCCGGGCGGCAAGCTCGCCGAGGCGATCAACAAGTCCTTCGGTGACTTCGAGAAGTTCAAGGAGCAGTTCAACGCGGCCGGCGGCGCCCGCTTCGGGTCCGGCTGGGCCTGGCTGATCAACGACGGCGGGAAGCTGTCCATCATCAGCACGCCGAACCAGGACAACCCGATCATGGACGGCAAGCCGGCCCCGATCCTCGGTCTCGACGTCTGGGAGCACGCCTACTACCTCAAGTACCAGAACCGTCGCCCCGACTACATGAAGGCATGGTGGAACGTGGTGAACTGGCCCGAGGTGGAGAAGCGCTTCGGCTGAGCGCGGTCCGCGAGACCGAAAAAGAGAAGGGGCGCATCAGCGCCCCTTCTCTTTTTCCTTCCCGGCTGGATGCTGGTAGGTGCCAACGAGCTCGGCATGCGCCAGCACATGGCCCTGCATCGCGCGCTCGACGTCCGCCTTCCTCGCGCGGCCCAGGTCGCCGAGCGTCGTGTCGAGTGCCGAGAGCTTGAAGAAGTAGCGGTGCCGACCGATGGGCGGACAGGGTCCGCCGTAACCCGTGCGATCCCAATCGTTCACCCCTTCGCGTGTTCCGCGTGGCAGGCCGCTGGTGGTCACGCCTTCGGACAGGCCTGTCGCGTCCGCCGGGATGTCGTACAGCACCCAGTGCACGTACGTGCGCTTCGGCGCCGCCGGATCGGGTGCGTCCGGGTCGTCCACGATGAGCACGAAGCTTCGTGTTCCGTCGGGTGCGCCAGACCATCGCAGCGGCGGCGCGGTGTCCTTCCCGTCGCAGGTATGTACGGCGGGGATCTCTCCCATCGGACCGAAGGCGTGAGACTCGAGCTTAAGCGCCATCGGTCAATGCCCCGCCACGCGGTCCCACGCGTCCCGAACTGCGCCACTGATCCTGTCCCACGCGCGCTCGCCACGAGCCTCGAAGCTCGACCAGCCCTTCCGCAGCTCCGCCTCCATCTCGTCCCACCGCCGGCCGCGGTGCTGACGTGCTGCGTCGTGACCATAGCGGTACGCCGAACGATAGACCTCGAATCCTTCGTCGTTCGTGGCATACGGCCGCTTGGCGTAGTTCGTCCGCCAGAAGCTCTCGTCTTCCGTCCAGTCGCTGCCAGCAGCCACGTAGCTGCCCGTGCGAGCGTCGATGTTGTCGCCAGTCGCCATGGTGTGCTCCGGTTGAGGTCCACCGCGCCATCGGAAGCGGCGCGTCGATCCTTGCTGCTGCATTCTGCGCGCCCCGACAGGGATCTCGAGGCAGGCAGCCACGTCGGAGCGGCGTGGTATGCCTCGTGCGCCGCAATGCGACAACGACCTGTTGGCGGGAGGACCCATGGCCAGACACAGCGACAAATCCACCGATCTGCTCGTGGAGCGAGTGCAGCGCGCGGCGCGGCCGCTCGAGTCTCCGCAGGATCTCGACCCGCTCCTCGACCTGATCGGCAATGCGCGCTTCGTCCTCCTTGGCGAGGCGTCTCACGGGACCTCCGAGTACTACACGTGGCGCGCCGAGCTGTCGAAGCGCCTCATCCGTGAGCAGGGGTTCTCCTTCATCGCCGTCGAGGGGGATTGGCCCGACTGCTACCGCGTGAACCGCTACGTGAAGGGGTTCGCCGACGCAGGCCGGAGCGCCGAAGAGGTGCTCCACGCCTTCGAGCGCTGGCCGACGTGGATGTGGGCGAACCGCGAGGTCATGGCGCTCGCCGAGTGGTTGCGCGAGCACAACCATGCGCTCGCGCCGGAGCAGCAGGCCGGCTTCTACGGCCTCGACGTGTACTCGCTGTGGGAATCCATGGGCGCGGTGGTGGAGTACCTGGAGCGGATCGACCCCGACGCCGCGCGCACCGCGCGGCGCGCCTACAGCTGCTTCGATCCGTACTACGAGGACGTGCAGGAGTACGCCCGGGCGACCGCGCTGGTGCCGACGTCGTGCGAGGACGAGGCGGTGTCGATCCTCGGCGCGTTGCGCGCGCGGGCGCCGCTGTATCGCGAAGACGGACGCGACGCCTGGTTCAACGCCGAGCAGAATGCCCTCGTCGCGCGGGACGCGGAACGGTATTACCGCACGATGGTGCGCGGCGGCCCGACATCATGGAACGTGCGTGACCACCACATGGTGGACACGCTGAACCGCCTGATGGATCATCACGGTCGCACTGCGAAGGCGATCGTGTGGGAGCACAACACCCATGTCGGTGACGCCCGCTTCACGGACATGCGCCGCGCCGGGATGGTGAATGTCGGCCAGCTGGTGCGCGAGGGACACGGCGAACGTCCCGACGAGCGCGACGGCGTGGTGCTCGTGGGATTCGGCAGCTATCGCGGCACCGTCATCGCGGGCGACGAGTGGGGCGCGCCGATGCGCCGCATGCGCGTTCCCGAGGGCCGCCAGGGCAGCTGGGAGGACATCCTGCACCGGGCTCACGCAGGCAACCAGCTCCACCTGTTCGACGGCTCGGACGACGGCGGGATCGCGGGCCTCGACCACCCGCTCGAGCATCGCGCGATCGGGGTGGTGTACGACCCCGCGGCGGAACGCTGGGGCAACTACGTGCCCACCATCGTGCCGCGACGCTACGACGCGTTCTTGTACGTGGACCAGACCAAGGCGCTCGATCCGCTCCACATGCCGGTGCACGTGGGCGGTGACGAGCCGGAGACGTATCCGACGGGAATGTAGGACCGGAGGACCGGAGGACCGGTGGACCGTCGGTCATCCGGTCAATCGGTCCTCCGGTCCTCCGGTCCCCCTACTGCGCCGCCTCGCCCTCCAGGTAGGTGTATCCCTCGAGGCCCGCGACGTAATCGGCGATGAAGTTGTTCCCGTCGGTGCGATTCAGGTGCTTCGCCTGCGTCACCTTCCGGCGGAAGGTCTGCAGCAGGTCCGACGCGCGGAACTGCACGTAGTTGAGGACTTCGGTCACCGTGTCGCCGTGCACGAGGTCGCTGATCTCGTACCCGTCGTCGGCGAGGCGAATGTGCACGGCATTGGTGTCGCCGAACAGGTTGTGCAGGTCGCCGAGGATCTCCTGATAAGCGCCAGTGAGGAAGACGCCCAGGATGTACGGCTCCCCGTCTCGCCACTCGTGGAGCGCGAGCGAGGGATCACCCTCCTTCTCCCCGACGAAGCGGTCGATCTTCCCGTCGGAGTCGCAGGTGATGTCCTGCAGTGTGCCGCGGCGCGTCGGCTCCTCATTCAGCCGATGGATCGGCATGATCGGGAAGAGCTGGTCGATGGCCCAGCTGTCCGGCAGCGACTGGAAGAGGGAGAAGTTGCAGAAGTAGCGGTCCACCTGGACCGCATCGAGGTCGGCGAGGATGTCGTCGAACTCGTCGCGGTTGTCGTTCACGATGCGGAAGATCGCGTTCACCGTGGCGTGGTACATCTGCTCCGCCACGGCGCGGCCCCGCAGGTCGAGCACGCCGCTGGCGAAGAGCTGCTGCGCCCGTTCCTTGTCGAAGGTGACGTCGTGGAAGATCTCCTTCACGCGGCGCGCCTTGATGTGGTTGCGGCTGATGTCCACGTAGTCCTCGCGCATCTCGTGCAGCAGCGCGTGGTCGTCGTCGCTGAGCTCGGGAACGGGCACTTCAGCCACCGACTCGACGTCGATCACCTTGAGCAGCAGCAGCGCGTGGTGCGCCGTCAGCGCGCGCCCCGACTCGCTGATGATGTGGGGCATCGGCAGCGAGAGGTCGCGGCACGATTCCGCCAGGGTGTAGATGACGTCGT
The DNA here is from genome assembly GCA_036377775.1 of Gemmatimonadaceae bacterium. Lineage (GTDB taxonomy): Bacteria > Gemmatimonadota > Gemmatimonadetes > Gemmatimonadales > Gemmatimonadaceae > AG11. Next base: position 6,214 of record DASUXT010000031.1, read on the forward strand.
TCGCGTACTCCTGGAGCGAATAGTTGACGCTCGCGTCGGAGGTCGAGTTGGAGCCGTCGTAGTCCACCCCGAGGCCGCCCCCCACGTCCACGTGCGTGACGTCCACGCCGAGCGCCCGCAGCTCGGCGTAGAAGCGCGCCACCTCCTGCAGCCCCGACTTGATGTAGCGGATGTCGGTGATCTGCGAGCCGAGGTGGAAGTGGATCAGCTTGATGATGTCGAGCCGGCCCACGGAGCGGAGCTTGTCCACCGCCTGCATGAGCTGCGCGGCATTGAGCCCGAACTTCGACTTCTCGCCGCCGCTCTCCTTCCATCGTCCGAAGCCGGAAGACGCGAGCTTGATGCGGATGCCGGCCGTCGGCGTCACGCCCAGCTCCTCCGCCGCGGCGAGCAGCACGTCGATCTCGCTGAGCTGCTCGATGACGATGAAGACCTGGTGGCCGAGCTTCTGGCCCATCAGGGCCAGGCGCATGAACTCGTCGTCCTTGTAGCCGTTGCAGACGATGAGGTGCTCGGTGCTCTCGGACAGCCCCAGCACTGCCTGCAGCTCCGGCTTCGAGCCGCACTCGAGCCCGACCCCGTGCTTGGCGCCGAACTGGACGATCTCCTCCACCACGTGCCGCTGCTGGTTCACCTTGATCGGGTACACCGTGGTGTACCCGCCGGTGTACTCGAACTCGCGGATCGCGTTCTTGAACCGCTCGCTGAGCGCCTCGATGCGCGACCGGAGGATGTCGGAGAAGCGTAGCAGCACTGGCATCGCGACGCCCTGTTCCTCGAGGTCGTTGGCCAGCTCGTACAGGCTGAGCTGCCGCTCCGGATGCTCCTTGTCCGGTCGGACGACCACGTGGCCGTTCTCGTCGATGTCGAAGAAGCCCGCGCCCCACCCTTCGATGTTGTAGAGGGCGCGTGCCTTCGCGATGTCCCAGTCAGCCTTGGCGCTGACTATCTCTGCGGTCTGCGTTGCCATGGCTGGAAAATAATACGTCGGACGGTCCGACGGTCGGACTCATTCGCGGCGCGTTGCGCCGCGCTTCGTCTGACGGTCGGGCGGTCATGGATACAGGGTCTCCACCCTCCAACCCTCCCCTTCCCGCCGGTACAGCCGCCGCTCGTGCAGCCGGCTGGGCATGTTGTGCCAGAACTCGATCCGTTGCGGGACGATCCGGAAGCCGGACCAGTGCGGCGGACGCGGCACGTCTCCGCTCTCGAACCTCCGCTCCATCTCGCGCACTCGAGCGTCCAGCAAGTCCGGCGAGTCCATCACCTGGCTCTGGAACGAGGCCCATGCGCCAAGCTGGCTGCCGCGCGCGCGCGAGGCGAAGTAGGCGTCCGCCTCCTCGGCGGCCACCGGCACCGCCTCCCCCTCCACGCGCACCTGGCGCTCGAGGGGTTGCCAGTGAAAGCACATCGCGGCGTGCGGGTTCGCGAGCAGCTCGCGTCCTTTCCGGCTCTCGTAGTTCGTGTAGAACACGAAGCCGCGTTCATCCACCGCCTTGAGCAGCACGATGCGCACGGCGGGTCGACCGCCTTCCCCCACCGTGCCGAGCGCGAACGCCGTGGGCTCCGGCAGTCGCTCGGAACCCACGGCGCGTGCGGAGGCGAGCAGCTCGATGAACCGCTCGAACGGCTCGCTGACGGGCGCGAGCGGCGTCATGCCCGCGTGGCGCCATGAGCGCCGCTCAATCGTTGCTCCCCAGCACGCCGCCGATCACGCTGCCCAGCACGGCAGTGCCGAGCATGCTGCCTTCCTGCACCTGGCGGCCGCCGGCCCGCGGCGCCGAGGCGATGATGCGGTCGGCGAGGCGCGAGAAGGGCATCGTCTGCAGCATCACGCGGCCAGGGCCCGTGAGCGCGGCGAAGAACAGCCCTTCTCCCCCGAAGAGCGCCGTCTTCACACCGGGCACGAGCTGGATGTCGTATTGGACCTGCGACTCCATGGCGACGATGCATCCCGTGTCCACGCGCAGTACCTCGCCCGGCGCGAGCGTCTTCTCCCAGATCGCCCCCGACGCATGCAGCACGGCCACGCCATCTCCGGTGATGCGCTGGAGGATGAACCCTTCACCGCCGAAGAAGCCGGCCCCGATGCGCCGCGTGAAGGCGATGTCGACGTTTGTGCCGCGCGGCGCGCAGAGGAAGGAATCCTTCTGCGCGATGATGGCGCCGTTCCACTCGCGGAGGTCCACCGGCTTGATCTTCCCCGGAAACGGCGACGAGAACGCCACTCGCCGCCGCGAGCTCGCGGCGTTGGCGAAGGTGGTGATGAAGAAGGTGTCGCCGGACAGGGCGCGCTTCGCCCCGGCGAACAGCTTGCCGAGCATGCCGCCTCCCTGCCGGTTGGGGTCGAGGGTGGTGTTCATCTCGATCCCCTGCTCCATGAACATCATGGCGCCCGCTTCGGCGATCACCATCTCGCCGGGATCGAGCGTCACGATCACCGCCTGCAGGTCGTCGCCGATCAGCTCGTAATCGAGCACATCGGAAGATTGCGTCATGCTGTCCCTCGCCTCTGCTGAGGATGAATGATCACGGAGCGCCCGCGGGCGTCTCGCCGCCGATGATCACCGCCGGCGCGGCCGGCGCGAGCTGGTCACGGCCCTTCAGCTGGTAGGGGATGCCGTGCACCATCCAGTCGGGCGCCGGCAAGCCACGCAGCTTGTTGTCGAAGAACTGCTGCATGCGCATCGCGACGTCCTTCTGGTTGGCCCGCTTGGTGGGATTGTGCTCCTCGCCATTGTAGTCGAGCAGGTACACCTCCTTGCCGAGCCGGCGCATCGCCACGAACATCTCGATCCCCTGGTACCACGGCACCGAGCCGTCGCCATCGTTGTGCATCATCAGCAGCGGCGTGGTGATGCGGTCGGCCCAGAACAGGGGTGAGTTCTCCATGTAGCGCATCGGGTATTGCCAGATGGACCCGCCGATGCGGCTCTGGGTGTGCTCGTACTGGAAGGAGCGCGCCAGCCCGCTCTGCCAGCGGATGCCGCCGTACGCGCTGAACATGTCCGCCACCGGGGCGCCCGCCATCGCGGCCTTGAACAGCGGCGTCTGCGTGATGATGTAGGCCGTCTGGTAGCCGCCCCAGCTCTGCCCCTGGATGCCGAGCCCGTCGGGATCCACGAAGCCGCGCGCGAGGAGCGACTGCACGCCGGGGACGATGGACTTCATGGCGCTCGGACCCGGATACCCCGTCTCGTAGTGGATGTCCGGCTCGAACACGAGGTAGCCGTTCGAGGTGTAGTGCGTGGGATTGATGACGTTGCGTCCACCCGGCGCGACGTACTGATGCAGGTTCTGCGACAGCTGCTCGTAGAAGTACGCGATCATC
>DASUXT010000032.1:0-18100 GCA_036377775.1 Gemmatimonadaceae bacterium
CGGCTCATCCGGACCTTCCTCGCCACGCTGATGTTCTCGCAGGGCGTGCCGATGATCTCGCACGGCGACGAGCTCGGACGCACGCAGCAGGGAAACAACAACGCCTACGCGCAGGACAACGAGATCACGTGGGTCGACTGGGAGCTGGATGACCGGGAGCGGGAGCTGGCGGCGTTCACGCGGAAGCTGATCGCCATCCGCCAGTCGCAGCCCACGCTCCGCCGCCGGCACTTCTTCCGCGGCACGGCGGTGAACGGGTCGGACCACAAGGACGTGGCCTGGCTGCATCCGTCAGGGCACGAGCTGTCCCCGGAGGAGTGGGGCGACGCCGGCCTGCACACCTTCGGCATGATCATCGACGGCGCGGCGACGGACGAGGTGGACGACCGCGGACGCGCCGTGCGCAGCGACACGCTGCTCCTCCTCCTCAACGGCAGCGAGCAGAACGTCACCTTCACCCTCCCGGCGATGGAGGAGCAGAAGATCTGGGTGGTGATGGTGGATACGGCGCGGCGCGAGCTCCCGGTGGTGCGCGGGCGAACGGTGGAGGTGCAGGCCCACGCGCTCATGCTGCTGCGCTATGGCGACGACCGGCGAATCGTGCAGGGCGAGGATACGCGCCGCGAACCGCTCACGCCGATGGAGAAGCACACCCCATGACCGACGTCGCACGCGTCCGCTCCCTGGCGCCGCCGCCGCTGGACCACGACGCACGCGCGGCGCTGCTCGAGGGCCGGCATGGCGACCCGCACCACGTGCTCGGACCGCACGCCGGCGCGGTGGATGGCGAGTCGGGTGTCGTGATCCGCGCCATGCAGCCCGACGCCGCCGATGCCTTCGTCATCCGCGACGGCGTGGCCACCGCGATGCGCGCCGAAGGCGACGGCTTCTTCAGCGTCTTCCTGCGCGGGCCGGCCGTGCCATTCCGCTACGTGTTCCGCTTCATCGCGCCCGACGGGCGCACCTGGGAGCGGGGTGACCCGTACCGTTTCCCGCCGGTGGTTGGCGAGCTGGATCTCTACCTCTTCCGCGAGGGCACGCACCGTCGATTGTGGGAGATGCTCGGCGCGCACCTGCGCACCATGGACGGCGACGAGGGGACGGCGTTCACGGTGTGGGCCCCGAACGCGCGGCGCGTGAGCGTCATCGGTGACTGGTGCCACTGGGACGGGCGCCAGTTCCCGATGCGCCGGCTCGGTGATTCCGGGCTGTGGGAGCTGTTCATCCCCGGCGTGCAGGAGAACGCGCTGTACAAGTTCGAGATCGCCACGCGCGATGGCGAGCTGCGCGTCAAGACCGATCCGGTCGCGCGCAAGATGCAGCAGGCGCCCGCCACGGCGTCCATCGTCGTGCCCGAGTCGCGCCACCAGTGGCGCGACGAGGAGTGGATGGCGTCGCGTCCGGGACGCCACCTCGTGCGGGAGCCGGTGCACATCTATGAAGTGCACCTCGGATCGTGGGCACGCGTGCCCGAGGACGACGACCGCCCGCTCACCTATCGCGAGATCGCGCCGCGCCTCGCCGAGCACGTGAGGAAGCTGGGCTTCACGCACGTGGAGCTGCTCCCGGTGATGGAGCACCCGTTCTACGGCTCGTGGGGCTACCAGGTGACCGGCTACTTCGCGCCCACGTCGCGCTACGGCTCGCCGGACGACCTGCGCTTCCTCGTGGACACGCTGCACCAGGCGGGCATCGGCGTGCTCCTCGACTGGGTGCCGGCGCACTTCCCGAAGGACGACTACGCGCTGCGCATGTTCGACGGCACGGCGCTCTACGAGCACGAGGACCCGCGCCTCGGCGAGCATCCCGACTGGGGAACGCTGATCTTCAACTACGGCCGGCGGGAGGTGCGCAACTACCTCGTGGCCAATGCACTCTACTGGCTGCACGAGTTCCACATCGACGGCCTGCGCGTGGACGCCGTGGCCTCCATGCTCTACCTGGACTACAGCCGCAAGCAGGGGGAGTGGGTGCCCAACAAGTATGGCGGGCGCGAGAACCTCGAGGCGATCGACTTCCTGCGCGAGATGAATGCGGTCGTCTGTGACGACGCGCCGGGGTGCGTGACGATCGCCGAGGACTCCACGGCGTGGCCCGGCGTGACGCGGTCGACGAAGAGCGGCGGGCTGGGATTCAGCTTCAAGTGGAACATGGGCTGGATGCACGACACGCTCGCGTACTTCGAGAAGGATCCCGTCTACCGCCGGCACCATCAGGACCTGCTCACCTTCGCCATGATGTACGAGCACAGCGAGCACTTCATCATGCCGCTGTCGCACGACGAGATGGTGCACCTCAAGGGATCGCTCTACGGCAAGATGCCGGGCGACCACTGGCAGAAGCTGGCCAACCTGCGTGCCCTGCTCGCCTATCAGGTCGCGCGCCCGGGCAAGTCGCTGCTGTTCATGGGGAGCGAGCTCGCGCCGCCCGACGAGTGGAATCACGACCAGTCGCTGCCGTGGCACCTGCTGGAGGATCCATCGCGCGCCGCGTTCATGGCGTACGTGGCGCGACTGGGCGAGCTGTACAAGCGGCTTCCGCCGCTCTGGGGCGAGGATCCGGAGCCGGAAGGGTTCGAGTGGATCGACATCGCCGACCGCGCGAACTCGGTCTTCTCGTACCTGCGCCGGTCGGGTGACGACCACGCGGTGGTGGTGATGAACCTCACGCCGGTGCCGCACGATCACTACCGCATCGGCGTGCCGGAGTGGGGAGAGTACCTGGTTGCGCTCTCCAGCGACGACCAGCGCTGGGGCGGCAGCGGCTACGGTGCCGCGGAGCGGGTGCGCGTGGACGACGTGCCCTGGCACGGTCGGCGCTACTCGGTGGAGCTCACCCTGCCGCCACTCGGTGTCATGGTGCTCGTGCCGTCGCGCCTCGCCAGCGCGGTGACGCCAGCATGACGACTCCAGCGAGCCACGCGTGACAATGCACGATCATCCCCACCATCATCAGGACCCGCACGTCGAGCGACCGGCCCTCCGCGCACTCGCCGACCGCATGCGCATCCAGCCGTCGTACCTTGACCAGACGGGAGAGAAGCTGCGCCACACGTCGGACGAGACGCGCGTACGCCTCCTCGCGGCGATGGGGATCGACGCCAGTACCGAGGAGCGCGCGCAGCAGGCGCTGCGCCGGCTCCGGCGCGCCGAGCGCCGACGGTGGATCGACCCGGTGCGCGTGGTGCGACAGACGAGCCGCTCGCTGTCGCGCGTCGTGGTGCGCATGCCGACGATCCACGCCGACGAGGCGCAGTGGACGCTGGCGCTGCGCACGGAAGAAGGGGTGGAATCGCGCTGGTGTGGCACCACGCACGGTGGACGCTCGCGGCGAGTCGTGCTCGCGTTGCCGGTCGTTCCCCCGCTGGGCTATCACGACCTCACGATCACCTTCGAGGGCGGCAGCAAGCGCCGGTCGGCCACGCAGCGGCTGATCGTCGTGCCGCCGCGCTGCATGGCGCCCGAGCTGCGGCTGCGTGGCCGCCGCGGCTTCGGCATCACCGCCAACCTCTACACCGTGCGCAGCCGCGAGAACTGGGGCGCGGGCGACCTCGGCGACCTCGCGACGATCAGCGAGTGGCTCGGCCATCAGGGAGGCGCATTCGTCGGCGTGAACCCGCTGCACGCACTGCGCAACGAAGGCTACGACGTGAGCCCGTACAGCCCGATCAGCCGGCTGTTCCGCAATTCGCTGTACCTGCGCGTGGACGACATCCCCGAGCTGGCGTACGACGAGGTCGCGCGGGCGATGATCGCGAAGCCCGGGTTCCAGCAGGAGCTCTCGGACCTCCGCGCGGCGAGCATGCTCGACTACGGCCGCGTGATGGCGCTCCGCGCACCGGTGCTGGAGCAGCTGCACCGCACCTTCGAGGAGCGCGAGCTGCTGCCGCGCACCGAGCGTGGCCTCGCCTACGAGAGCTACGTGACGCGCGAGGATCCGCAGCTCACGCAGTTCGCCACGTACATGGCCATCTCGGAGCAGGAGGGACCGGATGCGCGCACCTGGCCCGAGCCGCTGCGCGATCCCGCCTCCGCGGAGGTGGCACGACGACGAGAGGAGCTGCAGCACCGAGTCGGCTTCCATATGTGGCTGCAGTTCGAGCTCGACCGCCAGCTCGGAAACGCGGCGCACCATGCGGCCGAATCGGGGCTCGCGCTCGGGCTGTACCAGGACCTTGCCGTGGGATCGGCGCCGTCGGGGAGCGACGTGTGGGCGAATCCCGGGCTCTTCCGGCAGGGCGCCACCGTCGGCGCGCCGCCGGACATGTACTCGGAGGAAGGGCAGAACTGGGGCCTGCCGGCGATGGATCCGTTCGTGCTGCGCGAGACGCGCTATGACTACTGGATCCGCCTGCTGCGCTCCGGCTTCCGCCACACCGGGGCGCTGCGCATCGATCACGCACTCGGCCTGTTCCGCATGTTCTGGGTGCCGCTCGGCGAGTCGGCGCGCACCGGCGCGTACGTGACGTCGTTCAGCGACGAGCTGTTCGGCATCATGGCGCTGGAGAGCATGCGGCACGGCGCCATCGTGGTCGGCGAGGACCTGGGCACCGTGCCGCCAGAAGTACCGAAGGTGCTCGAGCGATGGGGGGTGCTCGGCTCCAAGGTGGTGGTGTTCGAGTGGGATCACGCGAGCGGCCGCTTCCGCGCGGCGCGCGACTATCCGCGCCTCGCCCTCACCACGGTGAACACGCACGACCTGCCGCCGGTGAACGGCTGGATGCGCGAGCGGGACGTGACGCTGCGCAGCGAGCTCGGCGACCTGTCCGACGAGCATCAGGTGGCCGGCGCGCGCCGCGCGCGGGCACACGACCGCGGCGGCGTGATCCAGATCCTGATCGAGGAAGGGTTGCTGCCGCACTCGGCGCACGAGTCGCTCGATCCGGAAACGCTGGTGCGCGCACTGCACGCCTTCGTGCGGCGCACGCCGGCCGCACTGGTGGGCCTCTCGCTCGACGACCTCGCGCTGGAGTCGGAGCCGGTGAACATCCCCGGCGTGTGGCAGGACCGCTACCCGAGCTGGTCGCGGCGCATGCGGGAGCCACTGGACGTGCTGCTGCATTCGTCGCGCACCGACGAGCTGCTGGGCCACGAGAAACCGGCGGAGGATTCCGCCAGCCAGCCCACATGAGCCGCCGCGCGCTCACCGCCACCTACCGGCTGCAACTGAGCGCCGCCTTCACGCTCCACGACGCGCGCCGCCGCATCCCGTACCTGCGACGGCTCGGCGTGTCGCACCTCTACTGCTCCCCCGTGCTCGCCGCGCGCGCGGGGAGCACGCATGGCTACGACGTGGCCGATCCCACTTTCGTGAGCGAGGAGCTGGGCGGGAATGAGGCGTTCGTGGCGCTGGCGCACGCGGCGCACGAGCACGACATGGGGATCGTGCTCGACATCGTCCCCAACCACATGGGGATCGGCACGGACAACCCGTACTGGGAGGACCTGCTCACCCATGGGCAGGGGTCGCGCTACGCGGGCTGGTTCGACGTGCAGTGGCGTGCACCCACGCGCCGGCTCGCCGGCAAGGTGCTGCTGCCCATCCTCGGCGACGAGCCCGAGAACGTGATCGCGCGCGACGAGCTGGCAGTGGAGGTCGACGAAAGCGGTGCGCGCGTGCGCTACTTCGATCACGAGATCCCGCTCGATCCCGCCACGCTGCCGCCCGAGCTCGAGGTGGCGATGCGCGATCCGTCGGCGCGCATTCCGGTGCTCAACTGGGCGCACGGGCCGAAGGGTCACGAGCGGCTGCGCGAGCTGCTGGCGAAGCAGCACTACGAGCTCGCCTTCTGGCGCGACGCGCAGCGCGACGTGAACTACCGCCGCTTCTTCGATGTCAACGAGCTGATCTGCCTTCGCGTGGAGCGCGAGGACGTGTTCGAGGCGACGCACCGGCTCGTGCTGCAGTTCGTGGCCGAGGGATTGATCGACGGCCTGCGCGTGGATCACGTGGACGGCCTGCTCGAGCCGCGCCGCTACCTGGAGCGGCTGCGCAACGCGGTGGAAGCGCGCCGACCGGCCGCACGCAGGGGCGAGCCATTCCCGATCTTCGTCGAGAAGATCCTCGCCGAGGGGGAGCAGCTGCCCGAGGACTGGCCCGTGGACGGGACCACGGGCTACGAGTTCATGACCACGCTCGAGGACGTGCTGATCGATCCGTCGGGCTACGCGGCCATCGAATCGGGGTACCGCGGCCCGCGCGGGGAGCCGGACTTCCACACGGTGGCGGTGGACTCCAAGCGACGCGTGCTGCGCAGCACCCTCAACGCCGACGTCCGCCGCATCGCGCCGATGCTCGCCGCCGTGGCGCGGCTGGCGGGATGGCCGCGACTCACGATCGCCGCGTACGCGGGCGCGATCGTCGAGCTGGTGGCCGTGTTGCCGGTGTACCGCACGTACATCGATGCGGAGCGCCCGGAGGCGGGGACGCGCGACCGCGAGATTCTCGTGCGCGCCTTTGCGCAGGTGCGCGAGCGCGCCCTCGCCGACGCTGGAGCGGTGGAGGCGCTCGAGCGCGCGCTGCTCGGCGAATGGCGCGATGGGAAGGACGACGTTGCGCGGGCCCGGCTCGCCTTCGTGCTGCGCTGGCAGCAGCTCACCGGCCCCGCGGCAGCGAAGGGGGTGGAGGACACCGCGCTCTACGTGTATGCGCCGCTCGCCTCGCGCAACGAGGTGGGTGGCGATCCGGGCGTGCCACTGGCCGGAGCGGTGGAGCGGCTGCACGAGCGACTGGGTGAGCGGGCGGCCACGATGCCGCGCTCACTGAACGCCCTCAACACGCACGACACGAAGCGCAGCGCCGACGTGCGGGCGCGGCTCGACGCGATCAGCGAGAACCCGGTGGCGTGGGCGCGTCGCCTGCGCGCATGGCGGCGGCGCAACCGGAAGCTGCACGAGCTCGTACGCGGCCGCATCACGCCGCTCCGCCGCACGGACAACTTCATCTACCAGGCGCTGATCGGGCTCTGGCCCGCCGGCCCGGAGCCGCGCGGCACGGCGCTCGACGAGCTGCGCGAGCGCGTGAAGACGTACATGCTCAAGGCCGTGCGCGAGGCCAAGCTGCGCACGAGCTGGACCGACCCCGACGCGGAGTACGAGCGCGCCATCGAGACGTTCATCACGCGCCTGCTCGACGGCGCGGCGAATGAGCGCTTCGTGCGCGACCTCTCTCAGTTCGTGGCGACGCTCGAGCCGCAGGGACGGTGGAACTCGACGGCGCAGGTGGTGGTGCACCTCACCGCGCCGGGGGTCCCGGACATCTATCAAGGCGCGGAACTGTGGTTCCGCGCCCTCGTCGACCCTGACAATCGTCGCCCCGTGGACTGGGAGGCGCGCGAGCGTGCGCTCGACAAGCTGCACGCCGCCCTCGCGCCCGGCGCGGAGGCGAGCGCCGAGCACCTGGCGGAATGGTGCGCGCGCCCGGAGGACGATGGGCTCAAGCTCTATCTCGTGTCACGCCTGCTGCACCTGCGCCTCGATCATGCGGCGCTGTTCACGCATGGCGATTACACGCCGCTCCACGCCGTCGGCGCCCATGCGCAGCGCGCCTTCGCCTTCGCGCGCGCGCATGCGAACGAGTCCGTAGTGGTGATCGTGCCGCGCCTCACCTGCGGCCTCGGCGGTACCCCACTCGCCGAAGCCTGGGGCGACACGCGCCTCTCGCTGCCACCTCATGCATCGAACGGAACGTGGGTCTGCCGGTTGAGCGGCGCAGTCGTGCAGGCTGCCGACGGCACGATCGCACTGACCGAGGCGCTGAAGCACCTGCCGGTCGCGGTGCTGATGAAGGGGTGACGCGTGTCATCCCTCGCGTGCGACAACCTCATCGTGTCATCCCGCACGTGCGACAGCACGTGTCGGGACCCGCTCTCCTCGCGCCCGATCCGCTGCTAACGAAGATGGGACGCGGATCAGGACGGATTCAACTTCGATCGAACGGATCGACTCCTCTACGGAGCTGGACTCCGTGCACCGAGACTATTCTCTACAGCCCAAAGGTCCTGACTTGATTGGAACGGCCTCGGGGCGCTTCGTGGCGCCTGGAGCCGTCCCGGCCGAAGAGCGATCCTGCCCTTTCGAGCGGTTCCCGCCCTTTCCTCTCCAGTTGCAGTTGAAAAAGATCCGCTCGATCGGATTCCATCGGTCCTTGATCCGCTCACCCAAGTCGATGGCCCGAGACCGGGCGCGAGGAGCCCGGACTCAAAGCGGAGCCGTCGGCGATGCGAGTCTGGCGCGCTCCCGTTGCCCCACACCGACCACTGACGTCCTTGCGGTGTACCAGCCTGTGCCCGCCTCAGCCGGTGCATCCTCCCGGCGTACCTGACTAGTTTCCGAATCGTGCCTGATTCCCTGACGTCCAGCAGCCCCGCGCGGCCCGGTGTCGCCTACTTCTCGATGGAGATCTGCCTCGAGCAGGGGATCCCCACCTACAGTGGCGGCCTTGGCGTGCTCGCCGGCGACACCCTGCGCTCGGCCGCCGACCTCGGCGTGCCGATGATTGCCGTCACCCTCCTGCACCGCAAAGGCTACTTCCAGCAGCACCTCGACGCCTCCGGGCAGCAGACGGAGACGCCGGTGCACTGGAACCCCGAGGCGGTCCTGGAGCCGGTGAACGCGCGCGCCACGGTGTACCTGGAAGGGCGCGAGGTCCAGGTGCGCGCGTGGAAGTACGAGGTGCGCGGGATTCACGGCCACATCGTCCCGGTGTACCTGCTGGACACCATGCTCCCCGAGAACGCGGAATGGGATCGCACCCTCACCGATTTTCTCTATGGTGGTGACGAGCACTACCGGCTCTGCCAGGAGATCGTGCTCGGCATGGGCGGCGCGCGGCTGGTGCAGGCGCTCGGCTATCGCGAGGGCACCATCTACCACCTGAACGAAGGGCACTCGGCGCTGCTCACCCTGCAGCTGCTGGAGCGGCAGCTCGACGGCCGTCCGCCCTTCGAGCTGGAGGAGCAGGATTTCGAGGCCGTGCGGCGCCGTTGCGTGTTCACCACGCATACGCCGGTGCCGGCGGGACACGACAAGTTCCCCCTCGAGATGGTGCGCACCCTGCTCGGCGACAATCGTGTGGCGCTGCTCGAGAGCTCGGGCGGCGTGCACGAGGGGATGCTCAACATGACGCACCTCGCGCTGCACCTCACGCGCTTCGTGAACGGCGTGGCGATGCGCCACGGTGAAGTGTCGCGCGGGATGTTCCCCGAGTATCCCATCGACTCCATCACCAACGGGGTGCATGCCACCACGTGGACGGGGCCGCAGTTCGCCGAGCTGTTCGACCGGCGCGTCCCTGAGTGGCGGAAGGACAATCTCTACCTTCGCTACGCGGTGAGTATCCCGCTCGAGGAGATCCGCGACGCGCACGCCGCGAGCAAGGCCGTGCTGCTCGACGAGATCGAGCGTCGCACAGGGGAGAAGCTCGATCCGTCAGTGATGACGATCGGCTTCGCGCGCCGCGCCACTCCGTACAAGCGCGCGGACCTCATCTTCTCCGACCTCGAGCGGCTGATCAAGATCGCGCGCAGCGTCGGCAAGCTGCAGATCGTCTTCGGCGGCAAGGCGCACCCGCACGACGCCGGCGGCAAGGAGCTCATTCGTCGCATTTTCGCCGCGCGCGAGCAGCTCGGCGACCTCGTGCGCATCGTGTATCTGGAGAACTACGAGATGGCGCTCGCCGCGAAGATGGTGGCCGGCGTCGATCTCTGGTTGAACAATCCGATGAAGCCGCTCGAGGCGAGCGGCACGAGCGGCATGAAGGCGGCGCTCAACGGCGTGCCGTCGTTCAGCGTGCTCGATGGCTGGTGGGTGGAAGGCCACGTGGAAGGGGTGACCGGCTGGTCAATCGGCGGCCCGGAGCTCGAGGCCGATCCGGCGCGCGATGCGGTGGATCTCTACATCAAGCTGGAGCGCGTGATCCTGCCGCTCTTCTATGGATTGCCGTTCGCGTATGCCGAGGTGATGCGCTCGTCCATCTCCCTCAACGCGAGCTTCTTCAATACGCAGCGCATGGTGCGGCAGTACGTGCACAACGCGTATTTCCCCAACGGGACGGTGCTGACGGCGGGGAGTCCGGCGGATACGACGGTGCTGCTGTAGCGGCGTCGCGGGGCGGAGTCTCGCAGAACGCAAGGACTCGTGCAGTCTGCACGACGCTGCGTTGCTCGGCGGTCGGGCGCACTGTCCCACTCCTGACGGCACATTTGTCCGGTCGGAACGTCCGTTCATCCACCGTGATGACACTCTGACCGGACGCAAACATCCGACATCGGCGGCGCGGGCGTTGCTTCAGGAGGCCCCGCCATACGTCGGCTCGCGGCGTAATGGATCCTGCGAAACTCCCCGCAGGGACATCTCTGCTTGGTCCAGCCATGCGCCTCCATCACCGCTCCCTGGTTGCCGTCGGCGTCGCCGCCGTCGCACTGGTGGCCTGCGTTGACACGACGACCAGCCCGGCCACGAAACTGTCGCCCTCCACGCGCGCGCCGGAATTCGTGCGCATCCGGGCGACCGACTCGCTGATGAATGTCACCGACATCGTGTTCAGCGACACGGCGCTGGTACTCAAGCGACTGACGTCCCTCGATTCGAGCATCTCGGTGACTGCGGTCATCGGCCCGAACGGCGGCGGGATCAAGATCAACGCTGCGGGCGGCAAGATCGACATCCCCGCCGGCGCGCTGAGCGAGCCGACGACCATCACGATGACGGCGCTCGCCGGCCCGAACGTGGCCTACGAGTTCCAGCCGCACGGGCTCACCTTCGCCCAGCCGGTGAAGATCCAGCAGGACCTTCGCTACACCTGGGCGAGCGTGTATCCGCAGCTGCTCGGCATGGCGCACGGCGGCTACTACGACCGCTCGCTCGACAGCAGCTTCGTTGACCCGGGCAAGCTGTTCGTCACGCTGAAGGAACACGAGCTGGGCTATCTCGAGTCGAATGCCACGCAGCTCAAGTTCTACATCAATCACTTCTCGGGATATCTCGTCACCTGCGGTCGCGCAACCAACGACGGCGGCCGGTAAGCTGGGGGAGGGAGTGCACGGAGGGCCTGCTCAGTCGAGCAGGCCCTTCGTGTTTCTGCACCTGCCGGGTAGGGCTAGCGGGTCGCTTCCACCACGACCTCTACCTCGTAATCCTCGGTCTTCCGCACCGCGCGAAGCACCGTCTGTCCCGCCGCGAGCGCACCGAGCAGGATGTAGATGTAGAAGGTGTAGAAGCGCCACCACACGAGCGCTGCCGCGAACAGCTCGACCGGAATGTCGTTGCCGAGTGCAGCGCGGAAGGCCACTTCCACCGCACCGCCGCCGCCTGGCGCCGGCACCACGGCCGCGCCGTAGAGAAATCCGAGCGGCCACACTGCCAACGGTGCGAGCGCCACCGTGGCCACGCTCGTCAGCACGAGCGCCGGCAGTACCGTGAGCCGGATCCCCACGTGCACCACCGACGCGAGGAAGGCCCCAACCGCCGCCCCGGGACTGACCTTCTCCACCGACTCGATCGTCGCCCGGAGCTTGCGCACGGCGCGCTGAATGGTGCGCCACCGACCGGCGTGCAGCCGCAGGCGGCGCGCCCACCGTGGCGGCGGACCGCTCGCATTCCGTCGCGAGAGAAAGAGCGCCATCACGCCGATGCCGAGGATCACTGCGGCGTACGTCCCCACGAGGCCGACGAGGGTCATCACCGCGGCGCCGGCATCGTGAAAGACGATCGCTACCACCGCAACCACCGCCGCCAGGGAGAACACCTCGAGGAACAGCTCGGCGTAGAGGATGACGAGCACGCTTGCCGACGGCAGTCCCGACTCGGCAAGGATGAAGAAGCGCGCCGGCTCGGCGCCGCTGCGTGCGGGCGTGATGGCGGCACCGAAGTCGCCGCCGAGGCAGGTGCGCAGCGCGGTACGCAGCGGCAGCGCGATGCCGGCCGCGCGCGCGCTCCAGCGGATCTTGAGCGCGCGCGCGAGCACCTCGATGGCGACGGCGGCGAGCGCGAGCAGGTGCGCACGCGGCGGCAGCGCGAGCGACGCGCCGGTGTGCGACCAGCCGAGAATCATGTAGATGGAGACCCCGATCGTCAGCGCGAAGGAGAGCGCCGTGAGGAACCAGCGGAACGGGGTCATGTCGGCGGAGAGCTCGGCATCGTCGCAAGGTACCGCGCCAGAAACGCGTCGGCCACGCCGCGGGCGAAGATCTTGCCCGGTGAATCGGCATGGCTCGCCTCGACATTCCATCGGTCTGGCTCACCCCCGACACCCGCGCCCCCGCACCGGCGGCGCTGCTGCTGCACGGCTTCTCGTCGAGCAAGGAGCACATGGCGCAGTCGGTGGGACGCGAGCTGCGCGCGCTTGGCGTGGCGTCGCTCGCGCTCGACCTTCCCTTTCACGGCGAGCGGGACGGTGACCGCAGCTCCCTGTCGCGCAATCCATTGGCGCTCGTCGGCGCCTGGCGCTCCGCAATCGCCGAGTCACGCGACGCGATCGGCTGGCTGGCGTCGCAGCCGTCGGTGGACGCGGGGCGGATCGGCATCGTGGGCTACTCGCTGGGCGGGTTCCTCGCACTGATGACGGCGGCGGAGGACGAACGGCTCCGCGCCGTCGCGCTCGCCGCGGCGGGAGACCTGCCCGACCACACGCCATATGCGGCGCTCGTGCGCGGGCTGGTGAACCCGCTGCGTGCCGCCGAGCGTCTGGCGGGGCGGCCGCTGCTGCTGGTGAACGGCACGCGTGACACCACCACGCGGCCGGAGCAGGCAAAGCGGCTGTTCGCCGCCGCGAAAGAGCCGAAGACGCTGCACTGGTACGAGGGAGCCCACTGGCCGCCACCGACGGCGATCACGCTGGCGGCGCGCTGGGTGGCCGACCGCCTGCACGACGCGAGCGACACGCGGGCGGCCCGGCCACGGCGCACGGGGTAAGCGGGAAGGCTTGCGTGGCGCGTGACGTCGACGAAGCTTGCAGCGCGCGCCGGCGAGGGCTGGCGCGCCACGCCACCTTCCGCCGCGACTCTCCGTGTCACACGACTCGATTCCCAGCCCGCGCCGCGAATTCCTCGCCCGTGCTGCCACCGCTGCCGCCGTCATCGTGGCCGGCACTGCCTGCGCGTCTCCCCTCGGCGCCGCCGGCGTGAGCGCCGACGACGCGACGCATCGCGCACCGTCGTCCCCGGAGTTCGACGACACGTGGACGGCGCGCGTGCGCGCCGCGGCGCACAAGGCCGTCTTCGACTCGCCCGACGTGTCGGACGGCCTCGCGCTCGGTCACGCGGCGGTGTTCATGGACAACTATCACGAGATGTTCGGCACGCGCGACGCGGACACGGTGCCGGTGGTGGTGCTGCGCCACCAGGGCACCGTGATCGCCATGGGTGACGCGCTGTGGGACAAGTACGAGCTGGGCAAGCGCACCAAGCTCGTGGATCCGGTCACCGGCGAAGTGGCGAAGCGCAATCCGTTCGTGAACGTGGGGAAGGACGACAAGCACGCGCTCATCGAGCCGGGCTGCACGCTGCCGGCGCTGCGCGCGCGCGGGGCGGTGCTCCTGGCCTGCAACCGCGCGCTGATGCACTTCGCCGCGCAGAAGGCGAAGGAGATGAAGCTGAACGAGGACGAGGTGAAGGCCGAGTTCCGCGCGGGGCTGGTGCCGGGCGTCATCCTGCAGCCATCGGGGATCTACGCGCAGATCCGGGCGCAGGAGGCGGGGTGCGAGCTGGTGAAGAGCACGTGAGCGAGGTCTCGTCAACTACAACTGAAGTAGCTCGTACTTCGTAGCGCGTATCAGGACCGACGGGCTGGCCACCCCAATGCACGGCAGGCCACCATCACGTGATAGTGGCCCGAGGATCATTGGACCAAGCATCCCCCTGGGTCTCGGTACGCCGTACGTAGTACGCAGTACGTCAGTTGTCGTTCACTCGGGCATATACCTCGATCCACGGCGCCACCCCCCGATCCCGCACCGGCGCTCGCGCGGCGAGGGCTCCCAACCCCTTCACGAATCTCTCCTCGAACCTCGCCCACGGGCGGGTCCACTCGTCGCCGATCGGGACCAGCACGTCACCCACCACGCGCTCCACATGGAAGCCAAGCCGGGTGAGCACGCGCTCCAGCGATGACGGCGTGAAGCCGTAGCGGTACGGGAAGCCGAGCAGGTTGTTCTGCGCCAGCCACTCGCGGACGAGGGGGGCAGCGCGCGTCGCGAGCAGTGGACGCATTGCCGCGTAACAGGCGCCGTTCGGCACGCGCACCACCACCATGCCGCCGGCCGCGAGGCGATCGCGCGCCGCGCGCAGGGTGGCCACCGGGTCGGGCAGCTGGTCGAGGCAGTTCCAGATGGCCACCACATCCACCTTCCGGTCGTCGTCCAGCGACTCGAGGGTACCGTCGTGCACGCGAAAGCCGAGCGATCGCGTGAAGGCGTTCGCGCAGGCGTTGACGTCCACCCCGGCGAACTGCCAGCCGCGCTCGCGAGCGGCCGCCAGGAAGGCGCCCACGTAGCTCCCCACCTCGATGCCGCTGCCACGCCGGCCGAAAGTCTCGGCCAGCCGCCGCGCCTGGGCTGCGTACGACGCGCGCTGCGTATCGTGCAGCGCCCGCATGCGCTCGGTAGTGGGGCTGGAATCGGTGTACGCCTCGGCGAGCTCGGTCGCCCGCTCCACCGGGTTCCGGTACACGAGCCCGCACTGCCGGCAGCGGACAAGGCGCAGCGGGGCGTGCTGCGAAAAGGCCACGCGGTCCATCAGCTGCGAGGGCGGGGTGCGCGGCCGGAGTCGCGCCGAGTGGAATGCCCAGAGCGCTTCCACTTCGGTGCGTACGTCGTCGCTCGAGGCGAGCTCGCGTGCGTCCGCCTCGCCGCACACCGCGCAGCGGGCGAGCTCGTACGAGACGCTCATGGACGGGACGCCGACGTGACCGATAGGGGGATCATCGGTTGACTCGTCAGGCAAGAGCGGTGCTTGCGCGCACGACTATCGTATTACTGGAGCTTGCGCGTGGCGGTCGCCGGCACGATCATCCCGGACCATGTCGCACCCCACCAGACCGTCGAACCGGGTCACCGTGTCGCTGCTGGAAGAAGGGATTCGCTACGAGCGCGGTGGCCTGACCGCTCGCGCCGTGAGCTGTTTCGAGGATGTCACCCAGCGCTGGCAGGAGGATCCCGCGTCGGCGGCCGAAGCCTGGTGGCGGCTGGCCAACCAGCATCGGCTCCAGTCGCGCTGGTTCGAGGCGCTGGAGGCGGCGCGCACCGGCGCCACCCTCGCGCGGGAGCACGGGCTGCGCAATCACGAAGCGGATGCGCTCAACATCGAGGGCGCGATCTGGATGACGCGGGGCGACTACGCCACCGCGCGTCCCCTCTTCGAGCGGACCCTCGAGCTGGCGGAGACCCCCTCCACGCGCGCCAAGGCACTGCAGAACCTGGGTGGCATTGCCGGCGAGGAGCGCCGGTTCGACGACGCCGAGCGGCTGTTCTCCGAGTCGCGCCAGGAGTACGCGAACGCGCGCGATGCGCGCGGCGAGGCGGTGTCGCTGCTCAACATGGGGCGCCTGCAGATGGAGCGAGGGAACCTGCCGGAAGCGCGCTCCACGCTCGAGGACTCGGTGTTCGCCGCGCGGCTCACCGGCGACCTGGAGATGCACGCCGCCGCGCTGCTGAACCTCGGCATCGTGCTCAGCGAGCTGGCCAGCATCTCGGACGCCGAGGAGCGAATCACGACGGCGTACGGGCAGTTCACCATTGCGGACATTCCCGTGCAGCGCGTGCGATGCCTGATGCAGCTCGCGCGGCTGGCCATGCTGCGGAACGAGCCGGCGACGGCGAAGATCTGTCTCACGCATGCACGCGATGTCGCGGCGCAGGCGCAGCTGCCGCGCGAGCTGAAGCTCATCGTGGACCAGCTGGACAACATCGAGGGATAGTCGCAAATTGAAGCAGGACAACGCTATAGCAGTGCTCGCCAGGCTCCGGCACTCGTGATCCGGACATTGGCACAGGTCTGGCACTGGGACCGACCGCTCGATGCCGCCGCCGATGCAGGCTGCGGTCACGCGACGTTGTAGTCGTCGGCCCAGACTCTCCCGAGGTGCTCCATGCGCATTCGCCTGCTGCTCGCCGCCACCGCCGCCGTCACGCTCGCTGCCTGCAGCGATTCGTCCACGGCCCCGCACCAGCTGTCGCCTGACCGTTCGACGAAGGACATCGGTATCACCTGCCGGTCGGGGTATCACATCGCGACGCGGGCCGACGGCAGCGAGTACTGCGAGGCAGATGGTGGGACGCAGGCCATGACGCAGACGACGACCACGACGAAGAAGTGAGCGCCTGATCGTTGGCTGTTCCATGTTCGCGGCCCCCGGAGCTACGTGTTCCGGGGGCCGCTGCGCATTTCAGTCTTGCGGGAGCGCCTGATCGGGGGAAACTTCGACACGCTACGACAACGACAGTACCGCGTACCGCGTACTTCGTACCGGGACCCACATCCAGGCCTCTCCAATGCGCGGCCGCATCTCTGCGGCGCATCGTATCGCGCCATGAAGCCAAAGGTGCATTGGACCACGCATCCCCCTGGGTCCGAGTACGCCGTACGAAGTACCCGCTACTGTACTTGTAGTTGACCGAACCCCCCAGCCCCCCGACCCGTGCCTCGTTCGCTCGTCGTCGCTCTGTTCCTCCTTCCCGCTGTCGCCGGCGCGCAGCAGCGTCGCGTGCCGCCGCCACGCGATACGCGCCCCAGCATACCGGTGGACCGCCCGCAGATGGGCGCTGCCGTGGACACCGCCGCGCTCAACACGCTCAAGTGGCGCGAGCTCGGTCCCTTCCGCGGCGGGCGCAGCGTGGCCGTCGCCGGTTCGGCGGCGCGGCCGAAGGAGTACTACATGGGGACCGTGGGCGGCGGCGTGTTCAAGACGCTCGACGGCGGCCAGTCGTGGGCCGCGGTGACCGACAAGTACTTCGGCGGGACCATCGGCGCGATCGCGGTGTCGCCATCCAATCCCGACGTCGTGTACGTGGGCGGTGGCGAGTTCGACATCCGCGGCAACGTCTCGCACGGCGACGGCGTGTGGAAGTCCACCGACGGCGGCAAGACCTGGACGTCGCTCGGCCTCGAGCTCACGCGCCAGATCTCGCGCGTCCGCGTGAACCCGACGAACCCGGACATCGTCTACGTCGCCGCCCTCGGCAACGTGTGGGTGCCCACGCCGGAGCGCGGCATCTACCGGTCGAGGGACGGCGGCAAGCACTGGGACAGGATCCTCTTCCGCAACGACTCCACCGGCGCGATCGACCTCGCGATGGATCCGTCGAACCCGAACGTGCTGTACGCCGCGTTCTGGCAGGCGGGGCGCACGCCGTGGAAGCTCGTGTCAGGCGGCGCGGGGAGCGGCATCTTCAAGAGCACCGACGGCGGCGACACGTGGACGGAGATCACGCGCAACCCGGGGCTGCCGGCCGGGATCATCGGCAACATCGGGCTCGACGTGTCGCGCGCGAACCCGAATCGCGTCTGGGCCATCGTCGAGGCGGATTCGGGCGGGGTGTTCCGCAGCGACGACGCCGGCGCCACGTGGACGCGCACCAACGGCGACCGCTCGCTCCGCCAGCGCGCGTGGTACTACACGAAGATCCACGCCGACTCGAAGGATCCGGATATCGTGTACGTCAACAACGTCAGCTTCAACAAGAGCACCGACGGCGGGAAGACCTTCCGTCCGGTGCGCGGCATCCCGCACGGCGACTCGCACGACTTCTGGATCGCGCCCGACGACAACAAGCGCATGATCGAGAGTGACGACGGCGGCGCCAGCGTGTCCACCGACGGCGGTCGCACGTGGAGCGAGCAAGACTTCGCCACGGCGCAGTTCTACCACGTGATCACCACGAACCACTTCCCGTATCACGTCTGCGGCGCGCAGCAGGACAACAGCACGCTGTGCGGACCGAGCCGGCAGGCGGGTGGCATCGACATCAACGACTGGGTGGAGGCGGGCGGCGGCGAGTCGGGCTACATCGCGTCGCGCAGCGACGACCCGGACATCGTCTACGCCGGCAGCTACGGCGCGCTGCTCACGCGCAAGGACCTGCGCACGGGCCTCACGCGCAACATCAA
>DASUXT010000033.1:0-9845 GCA_036377775.1 Gemmatimonadaceae bacterium
CGGCGCGTCCTGCGCGAGGAGGAGCGTCGCGCCTGGCAGCGCGTGGTGCGTGTGCTGAGCCACGAGATCAACAACTCACTCGCGCCGATTCAATCGCTCGCCGGCAGCCTGCGCGCATTGCTCTCGCGCACGCCGCGCCCCGCCGATGCGGAGGAAGACCTCGCGCGCGGCCTCGCCGTGATCGGCGGCCGCGCCGAGAGCCTCGGCCGCTTCATGCGCAACTACGCGAGCATGGCGAAGCTCCCGTCGCCGGTGCTCGCACCGGTGAATGTGGGCGAGTGGGTGGAACGCGTGACCCAGCTCGAGAAGCGACTTCCCGTGCGCGTGCGTCCCGGCCCGCCGCTGACCATCACCGCCGATGGCGACCAGCTCGATCAGTTGCTGATCAACCTCGTGCGCAACGCGGTGGATGCGTCGGCGGAAACGGGGGGCGCAGTGGAGGTGACGTGGGAGCGCCGCAACGACACGCTCGTGCTGAGCGTGCTCGACGAAGGTCCGGGCCTGCCGCCGACGGCGAACCTGTTCACGCCGTTCTTCACGACGAAGCGAAACGGAACGGGGATCGGACTCGTACTTTCCCGCCAGATCGCCGAGGGGCACGGGGGGACTCTTTCCCTCGAGAACCGGGCGGAGGGGAGGGGATGCGTGGGGCGGGTGCGGATACCGGTTAATGCTCAACTACAACTGAAGTAGCACGTACTTCGTACGCCGTACCCCGACCCAGGGGGACGCCTGGTCCAATGCAGGTCGGCGCCACCCAGAGGCGGAGGCGCATTGTAGAGACCCAGGATGTCGGTCTCGGTACGAAGTACCAGGTACGAACTACTTCAGTTGCAGTTCACGAGCGTCCGATCCCGGGACCCCCTTTCCCAATTTCGCACAGTCCCAAAGCGTACAGTGACGCCAACCAAACACTAAGTCGTCCTGTCTCAACCACTTAGCACCAACAGAATCCCGGCACGCCCCTCGCCTTACGCACCAGTCGCCGTCCCTGCCCTTCCCGCGACTTTCTACTGATGGACATCAAACGCGAACCGAAGAAGAAGCGCACGAAGTACATCGCCATCGGCATCGGTGGCGCCGTGCTCGTGCTGCTCACCATCGCGCTCGGCATGCTCCCCGCCGCTGCCCCGTCGGTGGACCGTTCCACGCTCATGATCGACTCCGTGCAGCGCGGCACCATGGTGCGTGCGGTGCGCGCGCCGGGCACCCTCGTCCCCGAGCGGATGCACCTCGTCTCCGCCCTCACCGCGGGACGCGTCGAGCAGCTCCCGCTGCGCCCCGGTGCCACGTTGAAGGGCGGCTCCATGCTGCTCCTCCTCTCCAACCCCGACGTCCAGCTCGAGGCGCTCGAGGCGCAGCGGCAGGTCACCTCGGCGCAGGCGGCGCTCGTCAACCTGCAGACCTCGCTCGCCACGCAGCGACTCACCCAGCAGGCCGCCGTCGCCTCTGCCCAGGCTGCAGCGAGTGACGCGGTCCGCCAGGCGAACATGCTCAAGCAGCTCGGCGAGAAGAAGCTCGCCAGCACCAACGACATCGCGCAGTCCACCGAGCGCGCCGCCGACGCCAGCGCGCGGCTCGACGCCGAGAAGTCGCGCCTCAAGGTGATGGACGACGCCATGGAACAGCAGCTCGCCCTGCAGCGCAACGAGGTGCAGCGCGCACGGGCCATCGCTGCCTTCCAGCAGCAGCGCGTCGAGTCCATGCGTGTCCTCGCACCGGAGGATGGCGTGCTGCAGACCCAGCCTCTCGAGCTCGGCCAGTGGGTCGTGCCCGGCCAGGTGCTCGCCACCGTCGCCCAGCCCGGCCGGCTCAAGGCCGAGCTCCGCGTCCCGGAGACGCAGGCGCGCGACGTCGTCGTCGGGCAGTCGGTGGACATCGACACCCGCAACGGCATCATCAAGGGCCACGTGATGCGCGTCGACCCCTCGGTGCAGACCGGCACCGTGACCGTGGAGGTCGCGCTCGACGGCGCGCTACCGAAGGGCGCGCGTCCCGACCTGTCGGTGGACGGGACGATCGAGATCGAGCGGCTCAACGACGTGCTGCACGTGGGACGTCCCGCATACGGACAGGGCGAGAGCACCGTCGGCCTGTTCAAGCTCGACGCCGACGGCAAGTACGCTTCGCGGGTACCGGTGAAGCTCGGTGTCTCCTCCGTCACCACCGTGCAGGTGCTGTCAGGTCTCAAGGTCGGCGATCGCGTGATCACCTCCGACATGAGCCAGTGGGACAACGTCGAACGCGTCAAGCTGAAGTAAGGCAAACCTTCCGCGCACTCGCGGCATCACACTCGTATCCGTCCTCCTTCCCCAACCCTCGCGCCTCGGCGACCCATGACGACTTCCACTTCCACCGCTGCCTCGCCCTACGTTGCCACGAATGCCGACTCGCTCATCCGCATGCGCGGCATCAAGAAGGTGTTCGTCACCGATGAAGTGGAGACGCATGCCCTCGTCGACGTGCACCTCGACGTGCAGCAGGGAGAGTTCGTCGCCATCTCCGGCCCGTCGGGCTGCGGCAAGACGACGCTCCTCTCCATCCTCGGCCTGCTTGACGCGCCGTCCGACGGCGAGTACCGCCTCGCCAACGAGGCGGTCTCCGACCTCACGCCCTTCGAGCGGGCGCGCGTCCGCAACCGGCAGATCGGCTTCATCTTCCAGGCGTTCAACCTGATCGGCGACCTCACCGTCTACGAGAACGTCGAGCTGCCGCTCACCTATCGCACCGGCGACGCCGCCCTCGATCCCGCCGAGCGGAAGCGCCGCGTGATCGACGCCCTCGAGCGCGTCGGCATGTCGCACCGCACCAATCACTATCCCGCACAGCTCTCCGGTGGTCAGCAGCAGCGCGTCGCCGTGGCGCGCGCCGTGGCGGGCGAGCCGGCCATCCTCCTCGCCGACGAGCCCACTGGTAACCTCGACTCGCAGAACGGCGAGGCGGTGATGTCGCTCCTCCAGGAGCTGCACAAGGGCGGCGCGACGATCTGCATGGTCACCCACGACCCGCGCTACGCCGAGTTCGCCGACCGCTCCGTGCACCTGTTCGACGGTCGCGTGGTGGACGACACCGCCGTGGCGCGCGCGGTGTGACCGCCCCCGCCTTCAGCGCCAGCGCGTCGCCTGTCGTCTCGCTGCGCAACGTCGAGAAGTCGCACCGCACCTCGGGCGGTGCGACGTACGTGCTGCGCCGCATCACGATCGACGTCGCGCCGGGCGAGTTCGTGACCATCATGGGACCGTCCGGCGCCGGAAAGAGCACGCTCCTCGCCATCCTCGGCATGCTCGACGCCGAGTTCACCGGCGAGTACTTCCTGCGCGGTCACCCGGTGCATGCGATGAAGCACGAGCAGCGACGCGCCCTGGCGCGCGAGCACATCGGCTTCGTCTTCCAGCAGTATCACCTGCTCGACGAGCTCACGGTCGCCGAGAACCTCCACGTGCCCCTCGACTACCGTGGCATCGGGAAGAGCGAGCGCGCCTCGCGCGTGGCCGACATCCTCGACCGCTTCAACATGGTCGGCAAGAAGGACCTCTACCCGCGCCAGCTCTCCGGCGGCCAGCAGCAGCTCGTCGGCATCGCGCGCGCCGTGATCGGCGAGCCGTCGCTCATCCTCGCCGACGAGCCCACCGGCAACCTCCACTCGGCGCAGGCGCGCGAGATCATGGAACTGTTCGCGCGGTTGAATGCCGCTGGCACGACCATCGTCCAGGTCACCCATTCCGACGAGAACGCCCGCTTCGGGCACCGCACGATCCACCTCAAGGATGGATGGATGGAGTAATGCTGGCCGACCTCAAGTACGCGTGGCGCACGATCCGCCGCTCGCCCGGCTTCGCGCTCGCCGTCGTCCTCACCCTCGCCCTCGGCATCGGCGCCAACTCGGCGATCTTCAGCGTGGTGCACGGCGTGCTCCTGCGGCCGCTGCCGTATGGGCAGCCCAATCAGCTGGTGCGCATCTACGGCCGCTACCCTGAGTTCGGGCGCACCGGCACGTCGCTCCCCGACTTCCAGGACTGGCGCGCGCAGTCGCACTCGTTCGAGCAGATGGCGGCACGCTACAACGCCGCCTTCGTCCTCACCGGCGAAGGCGAGCCGGAGCGCGTGATCGCCGACCGCGTCACCGCCAACTTCCTCACTACCTTCGGCGTGCGTCCGCTCGTCGGGCGCAGCTTCCTCCCCGAGGAGGAGCAGGTCGGCGGCGATGACCGCGTCGTCATCCTCGACTACGGCTACTGGCAGCGCCGCTTCGCCGGCGACGAGCGCATCGTCGGCCGGCAGATCCAGCTGAGCGGACAGCCCTATCAGGTGGTCGGCATCGCGCCGAAGAACTTCCGCATCGAGCGCGACGTGGACCTCTACGCGCCGGCGCGCGCCGACACCACGCTGCCGCGCCGCGCCGAGTTCATGGACGTGTACGCGCGGCTCAAGCCCGGCGTGAGCGTACAGCAGGCCGACGCCGACGTCGCCGCCGTGAACCGCCACCTCGCCGAGGAGTATCCCCGCACCAACGCGACCATTCGCAGCGAAGTGATCGGCCTCCAGGACGATCTGGTGAGTGGCGTGCGGCCGGCGCTGCTCGCCTTCATGGGCGCCGTGGCGCTCGTGCTGCTCATCGCCTGCGCCAACGTCGCCAACCTGCTGCTCGCCCGCGCCGCGACGCGCGATCGCGAGGTGGCGGTGCGCGTCGCCCTCGGCGCCGGACGCGGGCGGCTGATGCGCCAGCTCCTGACCGAGAGCGTGGTGCTCGCCCTCATCGGCGGTGCGCTCGGACTCGCCATGGCCACCTGGGCCGTGGCCGCCGTGCGCAGCACCGACGTCCAGTTCATTCCGCGCCAGGCGGAGATCGCGATCGACGGCACGATCGTCGCCTTCACCATCGTGCTCTCCGTGGTCACCGGGCTGCTGTTCGGGCTCGCGCCCGCGCTCCGGCTGAGCCGCGGCTCGCTGCACGCGACGCTGCGCGAAGGGGCGCGCGGCGCCACCGGCGGTTCGCTCGCCCGCGTGCGCGGCGCCCTCGTGCTCGGCGAGGTCGCGGTGGCGCTCATGCTCCTCGTCGGCGCCGGCCTCCTCATCCGCAGCTTCGACAAGCTGACGAAGGTGGATCTCGGCTTCGATCCTTCGAACGTGCTGACGTACAGCGTCACCTTCCCGTCGGCCAAGTTCCGCGATCGCGACCAGGCCGGTCCGTTGTACACGTCGCTGCTCGAGCGCGCGCGCACCCTTCCCGGCGTGCAGCAGGCGGCGCTCAGCGCCGACCTGCCGATGGATGGCGCGGGCTACCTTTCGTTCGACATCGAGGGGCGGCCCAGCCGTCCAGCGCGTCCCGGCGCGGCTCCAGAGGACATGCAGCCTTTCGCCGTGTCGCCGGACTACTTCGCCACGATGCACATCCCGCTCAAGCGCGGGCGGCTGATCACGGCCGAGGACCGCGCGGGCGCGACCCGGGTGGCGGTGATCAGCGAGGAGGCGGTGCGCCGCTTCTTCAGCGACGGCCGCGATCCGATCGGCAGCCGCATCACCTTCGGCAATCCCGCTGATTCGAGCGGATGGATGACCATCGTCGGCGTGGTGGGGAACATCGCGCAGGAAGGGGTGACGGCGAAGCCGTACGCGCAGCTCTACCAGTCCATCGACCAGTCGCCGACGCGCGTGGTGCACGTGCTGCTGCGCACCGATCGCGACCCGCTCCTGCTCGCCAGCTCGGTGCGCGGCACCGTGCGCTCGGTGGACCCCGACCTCCTCGTCAACGACATCCAGACCCTCGAGAACCGCGTGTCGCAGAACATCGCGCGCCCGCGGCTCAGCGTCCTCCTGCTCGGCGCCTTCTCCGTCATCGCCCTGCTGCTCGCCGCGATCGGCATCTACGGCGTGATGGCGTACACGGTGGCGCAGCGCACGCGCGAGATCGGCGTGCGCATGGCACTCGGCGCCGACCCGCACGAGGTGAAGCAGCTCGTCGTGCGCCAGGGGATGCGACCGGCGCTCGTCGGCGTGGTGGTCGGGCTCGTCGCTGCCTTCGCCGCGACGCGGCTCATCGCGAGCCTGCTGTACGGCGTGAGCGCGGTGGATCCGGTGACGTTCGTGCTCGTGCCGCTGTTCCTGATCGCGGTGGCGCTGCTTGCCACCTATCTCCCGGCACGGCGGGCGACACGGGTGCCGCCGACGGTGGCACTTCAAACTGAGTAACGACAACCGACGTAGCACGTACTTCGTACGACGTATCCAGACCCAGGGGGCTGGCCATTCCAATGAACGGTCGGCCCTCTTTCCTTACGCGGGAGCTGGAGCTGCATTGGACCAGGCGTGCGTCAGGTCCTTCTACGAAGTACGACGTACGCAGTACTTCAGTTGCCGTTGCCCCCTCCCACCAATCCCCGCAAATCAACCCCGACCCATAACCGCTCCCTCATCGCCCTCGTCTCCATCAGCGCTCTCGCCCCCCGCGCCGTGAGCGCGAACAGTCGCCGCGACGGCCCCGCGCCATGGGTGCGGCGCGACGTGAGCAGCTTCTTCTGCTCCAGCCGGTCGAGCGTCGCGTAGACGGCACCGATCGCCAGGTCGCGACCCGTCACCTCCTCGATCTCGCGGCGCACCTCCATCCCGTACGCGTCGCCCTGGGTGCGCAGCACGGCTACGAGGACCTGCTCCTCCAGCACGCCCAGCGGAACCATCGGGTCGGTCGTCATTGTTCGCGCAGCACCAGTGCAGGGTCCACCGTGGAGGCGCGGCGAGCGGGGATGAACGCCGCCACGACGCCGATCAGCAGCAGCACGACGCTCGCCGACGCGAACGCGATCGGATCCACCGTGCCCACGCCGTACAGGAACGACGTGAGCAGGCGCGCCAGCGCCACCGTCCCCAGGACGCCCATCATCACGCCGACCGCCACCAGCGCAGTGCCCTGGCCGACGATCTGCCGGATCACGCGCGACGTCGGCAGTCCCAGCGCGACGCGGATCGCCCAGTCGCGCTTCCGGCGCGCGGCGAAGTGCGAGATCACGCCGTAGATACCGATCGCCCCCAGCACCATCGCCAGCGCCGACAGCAGCGAGAGGAGCAGCATCATCTGTCGCGCCGGTCCCACGGCGAGGTCGAGGATGCGCGGCATCGTCGTCGTCTCCTGGATCGCGAACGCGGGGGCCACGCGGTTCACCGTGCGCCGCGCATCGTCCAGGATCGTCGCCGGATCGGCGCGTGAGGTGCGGATGGCGAAGCTCGCGTGCTGCCCGAACATCGGCACCTGCCCCGCGAGGTAGTAGCTCGATGCCTCCGCGTCGTCGGTGAGGCCGCCTTCGGCGACGTCATTCACCACGCCGACGACCTGCCACGTCCCGCTGAAACCACCCACCAGTCGCCGCCCGACTGGATTCTCCCCGGGGAAATGCTTCTTCGCGAACGCCTCGTTGATGATCACCGAGCCACCCGAGTCCGCCGGCTGGTCGGAGCCGTCGAAGAATCGGCCGTCGCGGACCCTGATCCCCATCGTCGTGAAGTAGTCGCGCGTCACGACGCGGAAGTAGGAGAAGATCTGCTCGTCGCCCGCACGTCCCTCGACCTGCACGTTGAAGCTGTCGCCGCTACCGCGCAGCGGCAGCTTCATCGCTGCCGCGGATGATTTCACGCCCGGCAGCGCATCGAGTGCGGCGATCGTCTCCTCGATCTTCAGGCGCCGCTGCAGCGACGTCATGTCGCGACTCGACATCACGTCCACCACCGCGACTCCATTCGCGTCGATTCCCGGATCGATCGCGTACAGCTTGCTCACGCTCCGCACCAGCAGCGCAGCGCCGGAGACGATCAGCATCGCCAGCGCCACTTCCGCCACCACAAGCCCGCGCTCCAGCCGCCCGCCGCGCCCCTGGATGCCGCCGGTGCGCGCGCTGCCGATCGTGCCGCGCAGGTCGCCGCGCCAGAGCGACGTCGTCGGCACGAGCACCACGAGCAGCACGGCGGCGATCGCGATCAGAAGGGCGACGGCGAACATCGTCCAGTCGAACCCGCTGCTCGTCCCCCACGCGCCGATCGGCAGCGCCTCGGCGAGGATGCGGAATCCCGCTGCGGCGAGCGCCGCCCCCACGATCGCGGCGCCGATGCCAACCACCAGCGCCTCGACCACGAGCTGCTGCGTCAGCCGTCCGCGGCTCGCGCCGAGCGCGGAACGCACCGCCAGCTCCGTCGACCGTCCCTCCACCTGGCCGAGCATGAGCGCCGCGACGTTGGCACAGGCGATGAGCAGGATGAACCCCATCGCAACGAAGGTCGCCACGATGGCGGGCTGCATCTGCCCGAGCAACCGCTCACGGATCGGGGTGAACTTCGCATCCTTCGTCTTGTCGCCCTTGGGACCGTACTGGAACCGCTCGTGGATCATCGACACGAGGCGCTCGAGGTTGGGCTGCATCGTCTCCAGCGTCTGGCCCGGCGCGAGCCGTCCGATCAGCTCCCAGCTTCCGTTGCGCCCCTGCGGATCGAGCGGACGCGTCGTCCAGATGCGCGCCGTTGGATCGGGGAACCAGAATCCGCGCGGCATCACGCCGATCACGGTGCGCGGCGTCCCGTCGAGCGTGATGCGGCGACCAACGATGTTCGAGCTGCCTCCCAGCTCCTGCCAGAGCCCGTAGCTGATCATCGCCACCGGCTCTGCGCCCTGCACGTCGTCGCCCTGGCGGAACGACCGGCCGAGCAACGGCCGTGCGCCGAGCACGTCGAACAGCTCCGCACTCACGATGTTGCCCGGGAGCAGTCGCGCCGGCGCGTCGCCGTCCCGCATCGTGACGTCGCCCGGGCGCCACATTCCCACGGCGCTGAAGCCGGGAATGCGACCGCGCAGGTACATGAACTCTTCCTCGTTCCACCAGCCCGGCAGCCAGAACGACACGACCTCATTGGCGTGCGCGTACGGCAGCGGGTCGAACAGCAGTGGCCGCGCGATGCCGAACACGGCCGTCGTGCCGCCGATGCCGAGCGCCAGCGTCAGGACGGAGAGGGTGGTGTAGGTGGGGCGGGCGCGCAGGCGGCGCATGGCGTAGCGTGCATCCGAGATCCAGGTCTTCAGCATCGAGCCTCCGGGCCGATAGGCGTTCGCGCGCGGCTCGAACCCCGTCCAGCCGCGCCACCAGTTCCATCCGAGCAGCGCCGGCGCCGAGCCGAGCGCCTGCCGCCACAACCACCGTCGCGCCGCCGTGAGTCCCTGCGCGGCAGCGATCTCCGCGTATTCCGCACGAACGTCCGCCAGCACCTCGTCCCGCTCGGCGCGCGGCAGGAGCCGGCGGAGGAGGGCGAGGGGTAGGCGCGGGAGGGCTTCGGTGTCGAACTCGCGTGCGTCGTCGCGCATGGGGTTTTCTACATTGTAGAAATGCGACCCGCAAGGGTGGGCGGGCGCCTGACGAGTTGGACTCGTCGCGGGCAGGAAAGGTTTGGAGGCTTGCCACAAGTGAAGTACTACGTACCCCGTACGCCGTATCCGGACCCAGGGGGACGCCTGGTCCAATGCCCCTCTGCATCCACAAGGACAATGCGTCGCTGAGCAGCCAGCGGCGCCTTGGAGAGGCCCGGATGTCGGTCCCGCTACGAAGTACGTGGTACGCCGTACTTCAGTTGCCGTGAAACGCCACGGCTGTCGGTCCCGGTACGAAGTACGACGTACGCCCTACTTCAGTTGCCGTCAGTCGCGAAGTACCCTCGCCGGCGGCACCATGGTGGCCCTCCTCGCCGGCACCCACGACGCCACCAGCGCCACCACGCCGAGCAGGACGAACACCACCACGTACGTCGCCGGATCGGACGCGCTCACCTCGTACAGCAGCGACCGCAGCACGCGCGTGCTCGCCACCGCCGCGATC
>DASUXT010000034.1:0-2040 GCA_036377775.1 Gemmatimonadaceae bacterium
GACACCAAGGTCCAGGCCATCCTCCCGGTGCGCGAGTTCCGCGACGACCAGTACCTGCTCTTCGCCACCAAGCAGGGCACGGTGAAGAAGACGGCGCTCTCCGCCTACGCCAACCCGCGCAGCAACGGGATCAAGGCGATCAAGATCGAGAGCGGCGACGAGCTGATGGACGTGCAGATCACGAGCGGCACGAACGACATCGTGCTCGCCACGCGCCACGGCCTCTCCATCCGCTTCCACGAGCAGGACGTGCGCGAGATGGGGCGCGACACCACGGGCGTGAAGGGGATCGAGCTCGGGCCCCGCGACCAGGTGATCGGCATGGTGGTCATCAAGCGCGAAGCCACGCTGCTCGTCGTCGCCGAGAAGGGGATCGGCAAGTGCTCCCCGATCGACGACTACCGCGTGCAGAAGCGCGGCGGCAAGGGGATCATCACGATCCACCGCACCGACAAGACGGGCGACGCCGTGTCCATCATGGAAGTGCTGCCGGAAGATGAGCTGATGCTCATGACCAAGCAGGGGATCCTGATCCGCATGCCGGTGAAGGGGATTCGCGTGGCCGGCCGCAACACCCAGGGGGTCAAGCTGGTGAACCTCGACAACAACGACCTCGTGATGGCGGTGGCGCGTGTCATCCCCGAGGACGAGGGCGACGGCACCGACACCGGCGACGGCGGCGAGGACGATTCCGAGGGCGGCGAGGAAGGCGAGGAGTAAGCCTTCCCTCAGCCAGTGGCGACGGCCCCGGTGCAGCGCACCGGGGCCGTCGTGCGTTCGGGGTCTTCTTTCCGTCGAAAGCCCGCCGCACTACCTTGGGGAGCCTCAGTCCACCCAAGCCCATCATTACCTCGTGAGCTGGCCTGCAGAGCTGGAGCCACTGTTCGTATCCAGGGAACAGGGGGGCCCGGCCGTCGAGCTCTCAAGCAACACGCCCGAGTTCGTGGAAGCACTTCGCCACGACCGGCAAGCACTCGTGCGCGACGCCCTGCTCTGGCAGCGGTGGGTGCGCTACATCGGGCTGGCCACCTTCGTCGTCATGGCGCTCGCATTCGGTCGCGAGCGCTGGACGGCGATGCTGCGCCCGCTCGCCATCACGTCGCTGCTGTACCTGACGTGCGTCGTGCTGGCCACGGCGGTCGTACGCCGCGCGCGGGCCGTGCACCGGTGGCACATTCCGGCCTTCCTCACCACGGCGGACGTGCTCGGCGTCGCCGCCATGATCTGGCTCAGCGGCGCGCCCACCGATGCACTCCGCATCCTCGTCGCGGCGGTGCTGGTGGTGCAGCTTGCCGTCTTCTACTTCGGGTGGGGGCTCGGCATCTACTCGGCGGTGCTGGCAGGGCTCGCGTACCTCGCCGTGGCGCTGGTGGTACCGCCGCACATGCCCGGCCCGCGCCCCGCCGTCGCTCAGGTGGCCTACACGCTCGGACTGTTTGGGCTGGTGACCGGAGTGCTGATCGCCGCCTACGGCGACTTCCGCGCGCGGATGAACCGGCTGCGGCTCTTCTGCAAGCTGATCGAGGATGGCGACCTCGCGCCGGCACTGCCGGTTGGCGATGACCGGCGCCCGGACGACCTGACGCTGCTGGCGCGGAGCTTCGAGTCGATGCGCTCCCGCCTGGCGGAGCAGGTGGGGAGCGACCCGCTCACCGGCTGCCTCAATCGTCGCGCCCTCGAGACGCGGCTGCAGGCGGAATGGCGCCAGGCCAAGCGCCGCGGGTCCACGGTGGCGGTGCTGGCGATCGACGTGGACGACTTCAAGAAGATCAACGACGAGCGCGGCCACCCGTTCGGCGACGCCGTGTTGCGCGAGCTCGCCGAGATCATGAAGAGCACGGCTCGCGATACCGACGCGGTGGCGCGCGTCGGCGGCGACGAGTTCGTGATCGTGCTCCCCGACACCGGATGGCAGGGGGCCCTCACCTTCGCCGAACGGATCCGGCGCAAGGTGGTGGACTTCCACTTCGGGGGAGCGACGAGCGACATCGACCTCACGATCAGCATCGGGGTCGCCCTGGCGCGCGGTACGGACCCCGT
>DASUXT010000035.1:0-6598 GCA_036377775.1 Gemmatimonadaceae bacterium
CGCACGCTCACCTTCGAAGTCGGCACGAAGGGCGTCCTGCCCATCGCTGGCATCCGCTGGGATGCCGCACTCTTCCAGGCGCGCGCGCAGGACGAGCTGGTGCCCTTCGACATCCCGGGCGGACAGGGGCGCCGCTACTACCGCAACGCCGGCCGCACCCTGCGTCGCGGTGGCGAGCTCGGCGTGCAGGGCGACGCGGGTCCGCTCTCGCTCCAGGCGTCGTACACGTACTCGCGCTTCCGCTACCAGGACTACGTGGTGAATGGCACCTCGTACGCCGGCAACCGCATCCCGGGCGTTCCGGTGCACGCGCTCGCCGCCGAGGCCGGATTGCACGCCGGCGTGCTCACCTTCTCCGCCACGGCGGACGCGGCGACCGGGATGATGGTGAACGACGCCAACAGCGCCGAAACGCCGGGCCGCGTGCTCTTCGGCCTCGGGGTGGCCGGCCACCTTCGTGCCGGCGGGACTGAACTTTCCCCGATGGTCGCGGTACAGAACCTTGGAGACGTGCACACCGTAGGGTCCGTGAACGTGAATGCGACCGGCGGGAAGTACTACGAGCCCGCGCCGGGACGTGCGCTGGTGGTGCGGCTGTCGGTGAGCCGCGCTGCCCTCGCCCAACCCTGACGCGAGCCGCAGTGTCGGAACCACCAGTCGGGTAGTCTATCGATAGATAGGACGCGTTCGCCGATCCCCTGGCATCCGATGCGCCGACTGGCTCTCTCCTCCTCCCTGTTCCTCCTCCCGCTGATCGCCGACGGGTGCCGCACGGGCGCGCGCATGCCACCGGGCCCCGATGCCGATGCCATCGTGGAAGGGCGCGTGGACTCCACCGTCCACACCGACACGATCACCGACCCGTTCACCGTGGTGCTCAACCGCGCGCGCTGGTCGACGCGGACGAGCGTGCGCAGCGGCACCGACTTCTGGACCGACATCGCCGTGCTCGACATGGCGAACGCGGAGAAGGCGGCGGAGTCGGTGGACGAACGCACCTTCGTCTTCGCGCTCAACACGCTGATGCAGAGCGATCCGGAGGGCGCGTCGATCGCCTTCGCCGGCTTGTACGCCAATGCGACGGACCCCATCGTGCGCGGCCGCGCGCACGTGGGACTCACGATGGCGCTCTCGTGGACCTCGGACTGGCCGCGCCTCGCGCGCGTCAGGTCGAGCGCCGACAGCACCTTCGCCGACGCCGCCGAGATCGAGCGCCAGGCGAGCGTGGAGCGGTGGGCGCAGGCGCTGGCCGACGTGCCGGCGCCCGACGTCTTCGTCCCCGACGAGCCGATCGTGTTGCCGATGCGCCGCAGCGCCTTCGGCACGCCGGTGATCACCGTGAAGGTGAACGGCCGCCCGCACGAGTTCTGGCTCGACACCGGCGCGAGCATGACGCTGCTCTCGGCACAGGTCGCACTGGAAACCGGCGTCTACCTCGCCGCGCCGGACACGCTCGCCCTCGGCGTGGTGGCCGGCCACATCCCGGCGCGCGCCGTGATCATCGACTCGCTCGACATCGGGCCGGTGAAGGCGCGCGGGCTCAGCGCCGCGGTGGTGGAGCAGCGCATGCTGCGCCTCGACCGGCGCATGGTGCGCGGGCAGATGGAATCGATCCCCATCGACGGCGTGATCGGTACCGACCTGCTGCGCCGCATGGACGTGGAGCTGGACGCTGGCGCCGGCACGATGACCATCCGCCGCCCGCGCCGGAACCCGAATGCGAAGCGCAACCTGTACTGGATCGGCTATCCGGTGGTGAAGCTCGTCACCCGCGACGGCCGCCCCGTGCTCCTCGGGCTCGACACCGGCGCCGAGGGCACCTTCGTCACCACGTCGCTGCTGCGGAAGCTCCCGCGCACGAAGGTCGCGTCGCGGCGCATGACGCTGGGCGGGCTCGGTGAGGGACGCGAGAAGACGGAGTGGGTGGCGCGCGACGTCTCACTCAGCGACGGGGACTACGCCATCACCTTCCGCAACGCGCCCGTCACCCCCGACCGCCGCTGGACGTTCGTGATGTTCGACGGCGTGATCGGCAGCGATGTCGCCCTGGCCACGCGCATGCACCTCGACTTCACGAACGGCGTCTTCGACATCCGCCCCAGCTCCCACATCGGTGAGACGGGACCGAGCGTGACGGTCGAGCATTAGCTCTCGCCGTCGCATGGCTGGCCCCTCAGTCGAAGGGGAATACGGATTCTACGGATGCTACGGATTACACGGATTCGCTCCTCTACCCAGAGGGCTCCGTGCGCACTGGATTGTCCCGAGGCCGTTCCAGTCAATGCAGGAGCATTGCGGGTGTAGGGGAGAGCCTCGGCGCGCGGAGCAGCGATCACGAGAGGGACAGATCCGTAGCATCCGTAAGATCCGTACAATCCGTATCCCCTTCGACTGAGGGGCCAGCCAGGGCATGACACCGCGCCTCCCGGGCTGCATACTTGCTCGCCCCTCTCCCCCTCGTATGCGCCCTGCCAATACCCTGCTCCTCGCCACGCTCGCCTTCCCCGCGCTCGCCCACGCTCAACCGCTGAGCAGCCACGCGCCCGCGCCGAACTTCACCGATGCAGATCGCCTCGCGAAGCTCGAGCGCGCGATCCCGACGATCGACAGCCTGATGTCCGCCTTCGCCACGCGCAATCGCGTGCCCGGCATCGCGTACGGCATCATCGTCGACGGCAAGGTGATTCACATCGGCACCACCGGCCTGCGCGACGTGAAGGCCAACGCGCCGGTGGACACGAACACCGTGTTCCGCATCGCGTCGATGACGAAGAGCTTCACCGCGCTCTCCATCCTGAAGCTGCGCGACGAAGGAAAGCTCTCTCTCGACGATCCAGCCGAGAAGTACGTGCCCGAGCTGAAGCGGCTGAAGTACCCGACCACCGATTCGCCGAAGCTCACCATCCGCTACCTGCTCTCCCACTCCACCGGGTTCCCCGAGGACAATCCGTGGGGCGACCAGCAGCTCGCGGACAGCGACGAACAGCTCTCGCAGATGCTCCGCCGCGGCATCCCCTTCTCCACCTCGCCCGGCACCAACTACGAGTACTCCAACCTCGGCTTCGCCATCCTCGGCCGCATCGTCGCCAACGTCTCGCGCATGCCGTACGCGCGCTACGTGCGGCAGAACGTGCTGCTGCCACTCGGCATGACCTCCACCACGCTGGAGTCGGCGCAGGTGCCGGCGAGCCGGCTCGCGCACGGCTATCGCCTGCAGGACGGCAAGTGGCTAGAGGAGGCGCAGCTCCCCGACGGCTCCTTCGGCTCCATGGGTGGGATGCTCACCTCGGTGAGCGACCTCGGGAAGTGGGTCGCCTACCTGCTCGACGCCTGGCCCCCGCGCGACGGCGTGGAGCGCGGCCCGGTGAAGCGCTCGTCGCGCCGCGAGATGCAGCAGGTGGCGCGCTTCAGCAACGCGGCGGCGGTGGTGGACACGGTTGCCAACACCATCTCGCTCAGCGCCGGTGGCTACGCGTACGGGCTTGGCGTCTCGCGCACCTGCCTCTTTCCGTCGCTCGTCTCGCACAGCGGCGGGCTACCAGGCTTCGGCTCCATCATGCGCTGGCTCCCCGACTACGGCGTCGGCATCGTCGCCCTCGGCAACCTCACCTACACCGGCTGGGGCGGCGTGACCTCGCAGGCGCTTGACGCGCTCGCGCGCACCGGCGGCCTCGAGCCGCGCGCGCCGCAGCCCGCGCCGGTGCTCCTCACCCGCCGCGACCAGGTGACGCGTCTCGTCACGCACTGGAACGACGCCCTCGCCGACAGCCTCGCCGCGATGAACCTCTACCGCGACGAATCGAAGCCGCGCCGGCGCGCCGAGCTGGAGCGACTGGTCAGCGCCGCCGGTGGCGAGTGCCGCAATTCAGGGCCGTTCGTCGCCGAGAACGCGCTGCGTGGGAGCTGGCGCATGCGCTGCGCCAACGGCGACCTGCGCGTGACGATCACCCTCGCGCCCACCGAGCCGGCCACGGTGCAGTCCCTCGTCGTGCGGCCGATGCGGCGCGAAGACACGCTCGAGGCGGCGCCGGCCTGTCGACAGAGCTAGTCGGGGCGGCCCGCGTGGAACGCACTGACAGCTAGTCAGGGCGGGGGGCGTGGAACGCTCCCCTTTCCGGGCGCCGGGCTCGCTGCGCTCGCCTTTGCTGTCTGGGCGCGCGCTGCGCGCGCTCTCGGGGAAGGGCACACCCATCCGGCAACGCCCCTCCAATCCGGCAAAACGTTCCACCCGAACGCCCTGCCCGAAAGGCGGCGCAAAGCGCCGCCGCCCCGAGAGCAAAGGCCCGAGCGAAGCGACGGGCCAGGCGCCCGGCAAGCGCCGCGTTCCACGCGGCGCGCCCCGACTAGCTGTCAGTTCAGCGCGCCTCGTCCAGCTCGCTCCTGTCCACGTGCCGCAGGCTGCCCACCTTCGGCGGCTCGCCCGTGGCCAGCGCGTGCATCACCTTGAACATCGCCACCACGCGCGGCTGGTTCGACTTCATGTAGGTGACGGTGTGCGGCTCCACCTTGATGAGCGCGATGCGCGGATCGTCGGGGCCGCCGTCGCGGTCGCCCCCCTGGTCTTCGAGCCACGCCTTCCAGTCGGGCTTGTACAGCTCGCGGATGCGCTTCCTGTCCTGCGTGACCCGCGCGCGGCCGCTCACCGACACCCACTCCTTCGAGCCGTCCTTGAAGTAGGCGACGTTGACTTCCGGGTTCGCGTGGAGCTCGTCCACCTTGTGCGTCTCCGTGCTCGTCATGAACCAGAGATCCATGTCGTCGCTACGCTTCTGCGTCTGCAGCGGACGTGAGACGAGGGAGCCGTCGATCGTGCGGGTGGTGAGCATCGCCGTCTCGATGCCGTCGATCAGGTCGTAGA
The DNA here is from genome assembly GCA_036377775.1 of Gemmatimonadaceae bacterium. GTDB lineage: Bacteria > Gemmatimonadota > Gemmatimonadetes > Gemmatimonadales > Gemmatimonadaceae > AG11. Next base: position 4,859 of record DASUXT010000035.1, read on the forward strand.
GGTCGTCGAGCTTTCGCTCGAGCGGGACCTCGCGGTCGGTGTTCTTCTCGGTCGCGTTCGCCACAGCAGCCTCCATGGTGAGTAATGCAGCGGGATCCGCTGCGCCGCGTGGTGAAGGGCAACGTGCATGCCGGGTCAGGGCACATCGGTCAACTCCATCGTCCCGGCGCCGACCCGGATGGCGAAGCGACGAACCTGCCCCGCGCGCAGGGGAAATTCGTGCATCGGTCTCAGGTCCGACGCGTAGCCACGATTCGCGTGAAGTCGAACGTCGACATAGTAGGTGCCCGAGTCGCTCGCGGCGATCTCCAGCACGTATCGCTCGCCCTCGTGCGCCGAAACGGTCAGCTCCCGTGAGGCGATCGGGCGCTCGACCGGAGTGGTGTCGCGGTACGTCATGCTGTCGCGGCCCGGCGCACTGTCGTCGTCGATGTCAGGGTCGCTGTAGTAGCCCGAGCGCGGAATCTCCTCCATCGAGCGTCCAGTGGCGGCGTCGAACCCCGTGCGCCGCCCCAGGGAATCCACGATTCCCAGCTCGGGCAGCTTCCCGAGTCCGCCGCCACCAACGAACGTGGTGAGCGAAAAGCCAAGCGGGTCCGGCAACTCGAGGTCCGGACGCACCGCAGCCGGCCCTGGCTTCGCCGATTGCGATGCCAGCGAAGGGACAACGAGCGTGTCCCGACGAGCGCCCGTGGCAGCAATGGTATCACCGGGTGTACGACGCCGATCCGGCGTGGCGCAGGCGAGGAACACAGCGCTGATCGTGAGCACGGTGCCGCGGAAGCCGAAGCGTGTCATCGTGGGCTCCTGTCCGAAGACCCAGGCGGGCGACTCGTTCGCCCGCCTCGTCCTCGACCACGTAGACCAGACTTCAGTGCCGCTTCCGGGTCACGCGCACTCAGGTTGCCCGATCCGATGCGCCACGTGTCGACACTGGACGAAAAGCCTCGCACCGGAGCTCCCAATTCGGTGAGTCGAGCAGCTCCGCGATCTCCGTCCAACGACTTGCCTGCTTCCGGTTGCCGAGCTTCGCATAGGAACGCGCCACTTTCGACGCTGCCTCATGCGGACGCGCCAGTCCCAGCTGCATCGCGCGCTCGAACGACGCCGCCGCCTCCTTGTAGCGACCGGCATCGAACAGCAGGTCTCCTTCCGCGACGAGAAGCTCGGCACTCGTCGTCGTCCCGAGACCGGTCGGCCGCTGGAGCTCCGGCGCGATCTCGAGACGCATCCCGCTGGCCGTCACCTGCGCCTGAGCGCCTCTGCTTGCAGCTGCCAGGAGGCCAACGACCGCGAGCGCTCGTGCTACACTCCGAGTCGCGCTGATCAACGCGCACATGCGTCGCCCCTCACGGCATCGGCCGCGGCCTGGGTTGCGGCCACGGCCACGGATTCATCGAGCTCCGCCCCACCAGCCCGCGCACCGCCGCCTCGCGCACCCGCGGGTCGCTCGACTGCAGCAGCTGGCTCATCGACTGCTCCGAGCTGCCACCCGACTTCACCAGCGCGCGCACCAGCGCGCGTCGCACGTTGGTGTCCTGCTCCCGGTCGAGCGCATCCCGGATCGCGCTCACCGCCTGGGTGTCCTCGAGCTGGCCGAGCGCCCACGCGGCCTTGAGGCGCACGTCGTCGCTGTCGTCGCGCAGCGCCTTGAGCAATCCGGTCGGCGCGCGCACGCCGCGGTCGTCGAGCTGGCCGATGGCCCACGCCGCCGTGCCGCGCACGCGGGCGCTCGCGTCG
>DASUXT010000036.1:0-7969 GCA_036377775.1 Gemmatimonadaceae bacterium
GACGCAGACGCGGTTGACACCAGGGGAGCGTCACCGCAACGTTTCGGGCGCGTTCCGCGTGACGGTGGAACGCTCTTCGCTGCGGGGACTGCACCTCGTGCTGGTGGACGATGTGGTGACCACCGCGGCGACACTCAACGCGTGCGCCGCCGCGCTCCACGCCGGTGGCGCACGCATTCTCAGTTTTGTGACCTTCGGCCGGGCGCCCGCACTCGGCGACCGGTGGTGAACCAGGGAGAGAGCGATGGCAATTCGTGTCGGCATCAACGGCTTCGGCCGGATCGGGCGGCAGGTCCTTCGCGCCGCCAAGCAGTCCGGCAACAAGGACCTCGATTTCGTGGCGGTGAATGACCTCACCGACACGAAGACCCTCGCGCACCTCTTCAAGTACGACTCCGTGCATCGCACCTTCAAGGGCGACGTGACGCACGGGGAAGGCTCCATCACCGTCGACGGCGACGAGATCAAGGTCCTCGCCGAGAAGGAGCCGGGCAAGCTGCCGTGGAAGGAGCTCGGCGTCGACATCGTCCTCGAGTCCACCGGCCGCTTCACGTCCGCCGACAAGGCGGGCGAGCACATCAAGGCCGGCGCCAGGAAGGTGATCATCTCCGCGCCGGGCAAGGGCGAGGACATCACCATCGTGATGGGGGTCAACAACCAGAAGTACGACCCGAAGAACCACAACATCATCTCCAACGCGTCGTGCACCACGAACTGCCTGGTGCCGATGGTGAAGGTGGTGCGCGACAACTTCGGCTTCGTGCGTGGCTCCATGGTCACGGTGCACAGCTACACCAACGACCAGAACATCCTCGACCTGCCGCACAAGGACCTCCGCCGCGCCCGCGCCGCTGCGGTGTCCATGATCCCGACGACGACTGGCGCGGCGAAGGCCACCTCCCTCGTCATCCCCGAGCTCAAGGGCAAGATCGACGGCATGTCCATCCGCGTGCCGACCCCGGACGTTTCCTTCACCGACCTCACGGTCGTGGTCGAGAAGCCGGTCACGGTGGACCAGGTGAACGGCGCATTCAGGAAGGCGGCCGACGGTGAGCTCAAGGGAATCCTCGCCTACACGGAGGAGGAGCTCGTCTCGGTGGATTACATCGGCAACGCCTTCTCGTGCATCCTCGACGCCAAGTGCACGAACATCGTGGACGGCACCCTCCTGAAGGTCTCCGGCTGGTACGACAACGAGTGGGGCTACGCCTCGCGCTGCGTCGACCTGCTCGACTACGTCGGCGCACGGCTGTAAGCCGCATGAACAAGCTCACGGTGCGCGACCTGTCGGCGGAGCAGATCCGCGGCCGGCGCGCGCTCGTGCGAGTGGACTTCAACGTTCCGCTCGACGAGCACCGGCACGTCTCCGACGACACGCGCATCCGCGCCGCCATTCCCACGCTCGAGTACCTCCTGTCGCGCGGCGCGCGCGTGGTGCTCCTGTCGCACCTCGGCCGCCCCAAGGGAAAGCCCGAGCCGAAGTACTCGCTCGGTCCCGTCGCGGCGCGACTGGCCGAGCTGATGCCGCGTCGCAAGGTGACCTTCGTCGAGAGCACGGACACCGACGAAGCGCAGAAGGCGGCAGCAGAAGTCGGTGACGGGGAGATCGTCGTGCTGGAGAACACGCGCTTCCTCGGCGGGGAGGAGACGAATGACGAGCGGCTCGCCCGCGCGCTGTCGCAGCTTGGCGACTTCTACGTGAACGACGCGTTCGGCGCCGCACATCGCGCACACGCGTCCACCGAAGGGGTCGCGCACTTTCTCAAGCCCGCCGTCGCGGGAATGCTGATGGAAAAGGAGCTCGCGTATCTCCACGGTGCGCTGGAGAATCCGCAGCGTCCCTTCGTCGCCATCCTCGGCGGATCCAAGATCTCCGGCAAGATCGACGTCATCCACGCGCTCCTGCCGAAGGTGGATGCGCTGCTGATCGGCGGGGCGATGGCGTGCACGTTCTACAAGGCGATGGGGCTCGAGACGGGGAAGTCGCTCGTCGAAGACGACAAGGTGGACCTCGCGCGCAAGCTTCTCGATGAAGCGGGAACGCGCATGATCCTGCCCCACGACTGCGTGGTCGCGCCGTCCATGGATGCCGGAGCACAGGCGAAGACCGTCTCGAAGGAAAACATCCCCGCCGACATGGCGATGCTCGACATCGGCCCGCGTACTGCGGAATCGTATGGCCGCGCCATCGCGAGCGCGCGTACGGTGCTGTGGAACGGGCCGATGGGCGTGTTCGAGAAGCCGCCCTTCGACAAGGGCACCCTCGCGATCGCGACCGCCATGGCGAACGCCACGGCGCAGGGGGCCACGACCATAGTCGGCGGCGGTGACTCGGCTGCAGCGGTGGAGCAGGCGGGGCTGGCCTCGCGCATGAGCCACGTCTCCACCGGCGGTGGGGCGTCGCTGGAGTTCCTGGAGGGGAAGACGCTCCCCGGCGTCGCGGCGCTCACCGACAAGTAGCCGATGAGCCGCCACTCGCGACCGGTCCTCGCGGCCAACTGGAAGATGAATCTCGGACCCGTCGAGGCGACTTCATTCCTCGATGGGTTCCTCGCGCGCTATGCCCCCCGCGACGACCGCACGGTGATCCTCTTCCCATCCGCGCTCGTGCTCGCCACGGTGCGCGAGGGGACCCAGTCGCGACCGGACATCCGCCTCGGCGTGCAGAATGTCTCCACCGAGGGGAAAGGCGCGTTTACCGGTGAGAACTCGGCCGCGATGGCGGCGGGCGCTGGCGCGTCGTTCGTGCTCGTCGGCCACTCGGAGCGACGGCACGTCTTCGGCGAGACTGACGCGCAGGTCGCGCAGAAGTGCGCGCGCGTCACCGAGCACGGCCTGGTCCCGGTGCTCTGCGTCGGCGAGACGATCGAGCAGCGCGAGCACGGCGAGACGGGGGAAGTGGTGCTGCACCAGCTTCGCGCCGGCGTGTCCATGCTCGAGCACGAGGCGATCCGCGACATGATCGTCGCGTACGAACCCGTCTGGGCCATCGGGACGGGTCGCACCGCCACCCCTGAGGACGCTTCCGACGTGCACCTCGTGCTGCGCGCCGCGCTCGCCGGGATGGTGGGCGAGCACGCGCGCACGATTCCGCTGCTGTACGGCGGGAGCGTGAACGCGGGGAATGCCGCGGCACTTCTCGCTGCGCCCGAGGTGGACGGGCTCCTGGTGGGCGGTGCGAGCCTGGATCCGATCCAGTGGGCGGAGATCTGCTCGCGCTGATTCGCGCTCACTTGACCACATGCGTAAGTAGCGGCATATTTGAGGTTTACATCACCTGTCGCCACCCCGTTTCCGCCCCGGCATGTACACGTTCCTCCTCGTCCTGCTCATCATCGACAGCCTCGTGCTCGTCACCGCCATCCTGCTCCAGAGCGGCAAGGGCGACGGCCTGTCGGCCAGCTTCGGGGGCGTGAGCAGCTCGTCGGATTCGCTGCTCGGCACGCGCCAGGCGGGCAACCTCCTCACGAAGACGAGCTGGTGGGGTGGCGGAATCTTCCTCTTCCTCGCCTACGTGCTGTCGTTGATGTCCACGCAGCAGCGTGCGCCGTCGTCCGTGCTCGACCAGGCATTCACGCCCGCCCCGGTGACCGCGCCCGCGCAGGCCGCGCCCAACGCGAACAGCACCATTCCGCTCACGCCGGCCGCCCCCGCGACGGGCAACGCTCCGGCCGGCGGCAACGCGCCCGCCACCACGCCGGCGCCCGCGACCAAGCCATAGCATCGTGACCGAGCGCGTCGAAGTCCCGGGGTTCCTCCTCCTCGAGGACGGAACCCTTTTTCGTGGGGTCGTCCACGGTACGGCCGACATCACGGTGGCCGAGGTGGTGTTCACCACCAACATGAGCGGCTACCAGGAGGTGTTCACCGACCCCTCCTACCGTGGCCAGATCGTGGTGATGACCGCGCCCATGATCGGCAACTACGGCGTGAACCCCGCCGATCCCGAGTCCACTCAGCCACAGGTAGCCGGGGTGATCTGTCGCGAGCTCGCCCGGTCATACTCGAATTGGCGCGCCGAGGGCGACCTGGAGAGCTACCTCGCGGCGGCGAAGATTCCGCTGCTCGAAGGCGTCGACACGCGCCGCCTCACGCGCCACCTGCGGAGCGTCGGCGTGATGCGCGGCGTGATGGGTGCCGGTGACGGTCCGACCCCCGATGCCGTCGCGGCTCTCGAGTCCTGCCCGTCCATGGAAGGGCTCGACCTCGCGTCGCGCGTGACGACCCGCGAACGTTACGAGTGGGGCAACCCCGATGCGCCCAACCACATCGTGGCCCTGGACTTCGGGATCAAGCGCAACATCCTGCGCCTGTTCGACGAGGCGGAAAGCCGCATCACGGTGGTGCCCGCGCAGACCACGGCGGAGGAGATCCTCGAGCTCGAGCCCGCTGGAGTGTTCCTGTCAAACGGCCCGGGCGATCCGGACGCCGTCTCCTACGCCCCTGATACGATCCGCGCCATCGCCGACCAGGAGGTGCCGATGTTCGGCATCTGTCTCGGCCATCAGCTCCTCGGCATCACCTATGGCGGGTCCACCGAGAAGATGCCCTACGGCCACCGTGGTGGGAATCACCCGGTCCGGGAGATCGATACCGGGCGGGTGCTGATCACCTCCCAGAATCACGGCTTCGCGGTTCGGGGCACGGCGGACGAAATCCCCGGTGCGCCCGAGCTCAAGGTGACGCACGTGAACCTGAACGACGGGACGGTCGAGGGCCTTCGACACCGCGAGCTGCCCATCTTCGCGGTGCAGTACCACCCGGAAGCTGCCCCCGGTCCGCACGACGCGCGTCCCCTGTTCAACGAGTTCATGGAAACGGTGCGGAAAGCACGTCGCTGAAGCGAGCCAAGCTCTTGACACACAAGAGTTAACGCGGATAAGTTCGATCAGAATTTCAGCCCCCTTCCGCAGCCCCCCGCCGAGGCATCTCCGATGACGAAAGCCGATCTGGTCGAGCGTGTCACCGCCCAGATTTCCCGCACGGCGGGGCCGATGATCTCCAAGAAGGACTGCGCTCGCGTCGTGGACTCCTTCCTCGACGCCATCAAGGAGGCGCTCCAGGAGCAGAAGAACATCGAGGTTCGTGGGTTCGGCACCTTCAAGATCCGGCACCGGAAGACGCGGATGGCTCGCAATCCGCGGACGGGCTCGCCGGTGGAAGTCTCCGCGCGGCCGGTTCCGGTGTTCAAGCCGTCGAAGGAGCTGAGGGCCATGGTCGCCCACCTCGAGGCGTCCGATGTGGAAGACGACTACGAGGAAGTCAACGAGGCGTGAGCCTCTCCCGCCAGATTCAGCGCCCCGGCCGTCGGCCGGGGCGTTCGTGTTTTCGGCCGTGCGATCGCTTCCGCCAGGACCGTCGAGTCAGTAGCATCCACGCATGAGCGTAACCGTCCTCCTCTTCGCCTCTTACGCCGATGCGCTCGGGACCTCCAGCCTGCGCCTCGACCTCGAGGATGGTTCGACGGTCCGGCAGCTCCTCGGGCGGCTCCGGGAACGGGCAGGAGCACATGCGCTGCCACCCGAGCCGATGGTGGCGGTGAACGAACGGTATGCGCGAGGCGAGCTTGTGCTCGCCGCCGGTGACACCGTGGCGATCATTCCTCCGGTCGCCGGCGGATGACGATGGACGCCCGGCTCGTGCGCGACCCGATCAACACCAGTGCGTTGCTCGCGCGCGTGTCGCGGCCATCGAACGGTGCCGTGCTCCTCTTCGTCGGCGTCGTACGCGACGTCAATGACGGGCGCGCAGTGTCAGGAATCGAGTACTCCGCCTACGAGCCGATGGCGGCGCGCGAGCTCGGCGACATCGCCCGTGAAGCCGGGAAGCGATTCAGCCTGGAGGACATCGCCATCGAGCACCGCGTGGGCGAGCTGGCGCTCGAGGAGGCAAGCATCGGGATCGCCGTCGCGCATCCGCATCGAGCCGAGGCGTACGAGGCGTCGCGCTGGATCATCGAGGAGGTCAAGCGGCGAGTGCCGATCTGGAAGCGCGAGCACTACGCCGACGGCACGCGCGAGTGGGTAGACCCGACGCGTGCGGCAGCGCCCGCCCGGACATGAGTGCGCTTCACGACCAGTTCGGGCGGACGATCGAGTACCTGCGCATCTCGGTCACCGATCGCTGCAACTTCCGTTGCCGCTATTGCATGCCGCTCGAGGGACTGCCCTGGCTCCCCAAGTCCGACATCCTCAGCTACGAGGAGATCGCCGCGGTCGTCGGGCAGCTCGCGCCGCTGGGGTTGCGACGCATTCGCCTCACCGGCGGCGAGCCGACCATCCGGCCGGACCTCCCGGCGCTCGTGCGCCTGCTGCGCGCCGTGCCCGCTGTGGAGGACATTGCCCTCTCGACCAACGGCGTGCGACTGCCGGCACTCGCGCCCGAACTGCAGGGCGCCGGCCTCGATCGGGTGAACATCTCCGCCGACAGCCTCCGCCCGGACCGAATCGTCGCGATCGCGCGGCGCGACCTCGGCTTCGACCCGGTGCGCGCCGCGGCCGCCGCCGAGGCCGCGGGGCTCGCGCCGATCAAGATCAACATGGTGGTCATGCGGGGCACGAACGACGACGAGGTCGCCGACTTCGCGCGACTCACCCTCCACCACCCATGGCACGTACGCTTCATCGAGCTGATGCCGGTGGGCGAGATGGAAGAGCTGACCTTCGAACAGGTCGTGCCGAGCGATGAGGTTCTCGCGCGCATCGCGGCGGCGCTCGGTCCTCTCGAGCGCAGCGAGGGCCCGGCGCGTGGCAACGGCCCAGCCGAGTACTGGCGCGTGCGGGGGGCCGCGGGGACCATCGGCGTCATCACGCCGATGACACACACCTACTGCGCGCGCTGCAACCGCGTCCGCCTCACCGCCGACGGGCGCCTGCGCACCTGCCTCTTCGGCACGCACGAGGTGGACCTGCGCACGCCGCTCCGCGCCGGCATCCCGCTCGCCCCGTTCGTGCAGCAGGCACTGGCCGAGAAGCCGGAAGCGCACGCCCTGCTGCAGCGACGCAACGGGGGGTTGCGGGCACTCTCGCAGGTTGGTGGCTGAACTTTCCGTGAACCGTGAACCGTGAACCGTGAACCGTGAACGGTGAACCGTGAACGGTGAACCGTGAACCGATACGGCGTTGGGAGTTACGGTTCACGGTCGACGGTTCACCGTTCACGATGAAGGCTACCATCCTCCCGCGCGCCGCATAGTTTAGGAGGTGCAGCACTTCACCTTCAGACACAGCTCTCATGGTCAATAAGATCACCGTCGTCGGTGCCGGCAATGTCGGCGCGACGGCTGCGCAGCGCGTCGCGGAGAAGGAGCTCGCGCGCACCGTAGTCATGGTCGACGTCGCCGAAGGCATCCCGCAGGGCAAGGCGCTCGATCAGTGGCAGAGCGCGCCGATTGAGGGGTTCGACAGCCGGGTCATCGGCACCAATGGCTACGAGGAAACGAGGGACTCCGACATCGTCATCATCACGGCCGGCATCGCCCGCAAGCCGGGGATGTCGCGCGACGACCTCCTCAACACCAATGCCGGCATCGTGAAGTCGGTGTCGGAGCAGGTGAAGAAGTCCTCGCCGAACGCGATCGTCATCGTCGTCTCCAATCCGCTCGACGTGATGTGCTACGTCGCGAAGGAAGCCACGGGCTTCCCGCGCGAGCGCGTCATCGGCATGGCGGGCGTGCTGGACACGGCGCGCTACCGCGCGTTCCTCGCCGAGGCGCTCGACATCTCCGTGCGCGACATTCAGGCGATGGTGCTCGGCGGCCACGGCGACACGATGGTGCCGCTCGTCAGCTACACGACGGTGAGCGGCATCCCGATCACGCAGCTCATGGATCGCGCGAAGCTCGACGCCATCGTGGACCGGACGCGCAACGGCGGCGCGGAGATCGTGAAGCACCTCAAGACCGGCTCGGCGTATTATGCGCCCTCGGCGGGCGCGGTGCAGATGGCCGAGGCGATCGTGAAGGATCAGC
>DASUXT010000037.1:0-13879 GCA_036377775.1 Gemmatimonadaceae bacterium
CTGCCGCCTCGGCGGCGCGTCGCTGGTCGCGCGGGATGACGTAGGCGTACGGCGCCGTCGTCTGGCCGCGGCGGACCATCCGCTCGGCCTTCGAGACGTAGTTCTCGAGGAAGGTCTCCCTGTGCGTCGCGACGTAGTCGAGGGCGACGAGCACGCCCGACTGCTGGAAGTTGATGTTGCTCCGGATGCACCAGCGCACGCCGTTGACCGGCGGGTTGGGCCGGTCCCAGCGGCGCTCGATCTGCGCCGCCGGGAGCTTCACCGTGTGGCAGTCGGCGCCGGACGAGGTGTACGTCTCGTAGAAGCGTCCGATCGAGTTGTGCAGGTTGGCGATCGCGAGCATGTAGTTCGGCGCCCAGCCATCGTAGAAGCCGTGCGTCCACACGCCCGGAAGCCCGCGGCGCGTCAGCTCGGTGATCTCCTGATAGGCGAGCGTGTGCCACTCGTCGATCACGATCGGGTCGAACTCGTCGTTGTACGGCCCGGTGCCGGTGCTGGTGTGCAGGAACGCCACCGACTCGTGCAGGTCGTGCATCACCGTCGGACGCCAGTGCACGAAGCCATTCATCACGTGCTGCGTCAGCTTCTGCGACAGCACCATCCCGTCGCGGTTGTTGTCGTGCGCCGTGTACTTCCCCCAGTACGTCAGCGACACGCCCTGCGGTCCGAGCCCGAGCGAGCGCGAGAGCTTCGCGGCATCCACGGCGCGGTCGCGGCCATCCACTTCCGTGACGGGCGTGATGAGCGTGATCACGTGGCGGCGGATGTCCTGGATGAACGGCGTCTCCTCCACCGCGAGGCGATACCCGAGCTCCATCAGCATCTCGGGGCTCCCCGTCTCCGGGCTGTGGATGCTGCCCGTGAGCCAGTAGATGGGCTTCGCGTCCTTCACGAGCTGCCCGCGCTCCGTCGGCGTCCTCGTGCGCGGATCGGCGAGCTTCGCCGCCATGGTGCGGTAATCATCGAGCCGCGCGATCGTCGCCGAGTCGGCGATGGCGACGGCGATCATCTCGCGCCCCTCGTCGCTCAGGCCGAGTGAGAACAGCTTCACCCGCGGCGACGCGGCATCGAGCGCGCGGAAGTAGCGGTTCAGCTCCTCCACGTACGCCAGCCGCCCGATGGTGCCGGGCACGTAGCCGAGCACCTTGAGCGGAGTCGGCACGGTGGCGGATGCCGGCAGGTGGTCCACCAGCTCGGTGGTGAACTTCCAGGTGGAGTCGGTGGGAGTGAGCTCACGAATGCGCGCCGTGTAGGCGGAGTCCATGGGCTGCTGCGCGGCGACGGCGGCCGGTGCGCCGACGGTGAGGAGCGCGAGGGCGGAGACGAGGCGGGATCGCATCGGGCGGGAGGGATGAGGGCGGGAAGAGGCGACGCCGCGGAAGATGCCTCTCGCGCCGTTGCCGTCAACGTGTGCTACGCGCGTGGGATCGCTACCGTTCGCGTTCCACGGATGACGGCGCCCGCCTCGCGCGATCGCATCGTCGGCGCATGCGATATCGCCACGCCGCGCGCCCCGCGCTCACCCTGCTCGAGCTGGTGATCGTCCTCGTGATCATCGGCCTCCTCTCCATCATCGCCGTGCGGGAGATGGGTCACTACCTCGACCGCATCGCCGCCCGCTCGGCCGTCGCCGAGGCGGCGGAGGTGATCCAGCAGGCACGGGACGAAGCGCTGGCGCGACGCGCCGTGGTGAGCGTGAAGATCGACACGTCGACCGGGGAGCTCACGATGCGCGAGCGAGGACGCGCACTGGCCGTCCACGCCCTGGCCCACGCCCATCGCGTAGCCCTCACCTCCACCCGCGACTCGCTCGCCTTCGACGTCCGCGGACTCGGCTACGGCGCGTCGAACCTCACGCTCATCGCCAGGCGCGGCAGCGCGGCGGAGACGCTCGTGGTCTCGCGGCTGGGTCGGGTGAGGACGGGAAGGTAAGGGACCGGAGGACCGATGGACCGAGGGACCGCACGGTCCTCCGGTCCACCGGTCTTCCGGTCCTCCGGTCCTCCCGCTCTTCAGTCCGCCGCCACCGTCCCGAAGTCGTACCCGGGCACCGAGACGCGCGGGATCGGCTGGCCGATGACGCGCTCGATCGTGCGGACCATCGCGATCTCGTCCGGCGCCATGAAGGTGTAGGCGTCCCCTTCCTTCGCCGCACGCCCCGTGCGGCCGATGCGATGCACGTAGTCTTCCGCCTGCTGCGGCACGTCGTAGTTGATGACGTGGCTGATGTTCGAGATGTCGAGGCCGCGCTGGGCGATGTCCGTCGCCACGAGCACGTGCGTCGTGCCGTCCTTGAAGTCCTGCAACGCGCGCGTGCGCTGCGACTGGCTCTTGTCGGCGTGCATCGCCGTGGCGCGCACTCCCGCCTTCTCCAGGTCACGCACCACCCGGTCGGCGCCGTGCTTGGTGCGCGTGAACACGAGCACCGACTCGTGCTTCTTGCCGGTGAGCAGCTCCACCAGCAGCGCATTCTTCTTCTCGCGCGGCACGGGATACACGGCGTGCGTCACCGTGCTCGCGGCGGCGGAGCGCATGCCCACCTGCACGACGATCGGCTTGCGCAGGTACTTCCGCGCCAGCGCTTCCACCTCCGGCGGCATCGTGGCGCTGAACAACAGCGTCTGCCGGTAGGGGGGGATCTCGTTGACGATGCGGTTGATCTGCGGGGCGAAGCCCATGTCGAGCATGCGGTCCGCTTCGTCGAGCACCAGCACCTCGAGGTCGTCGAACACGACGTTCTGCCGCTCGAGATGGTCGATCAGCCGTCCCGGCGTCGCGACCACGACGTCCACGCCGGCCCGCAGCTTCTTCTCCTGCGGCTCGACGGGCACGCCCCCGTAGACGGCGGCGACGTCGATCGCCGCGTACTTCGCGTACTTGCGGAAGCTCTCCTCCACCTGGACGCACAGCTCGCGCGTCGGCGTGAGGATCAGCGCCCGCGTGCGCCGCGGGCCATCGATCAGGCGATCGAGGATGGGAAGGGTGAACGCGGCAGTCTTGCCGGTTCCGGTCTGCGCGAGCCCCATGATGTCGCGGCCCTTGCGGGCGAGCGGAATGGCTTCGCGCTGGATTGGCGTCGGGCTCACGTAGCCCGCGTCACGGATGGCGTCGAGCAGCGCCGGATGGAGCTCGAGATCGCCGAAGCTGAGGGTCGGCCCCGCGGCCGCCTCGCGCTCGGCGAGCGTCAGTTGTGTGTCGTCGGTCATTCGTCCTGATGCGTCGCGCCGGGGCGTCATTCCCGGAACTTCCGGGGCCGGCGCATGCACCGGACCCTGGGCGGCGTGTGCCGTCGCTCGACCGGTGCGATGATGGATAAGGATGCGATCGCGCGTTGCGATCGCGTGGGAGCCTGTCGGCCGCCGTTTGCGGCCTGCTCTTCGCTTCTCGATGCCTTCAATCTAATCGGTTCTGGCGCTGGCGTCTACGTGGCGCGGTGCTGCCCTGACAGGGCGCGCTCCTCGTTCGACGCCCTCAGCCCGCCAACGTCACCAGCCGCAACACGTCGTTCGGGTATTCCTCGTTCACGGCGTGGCCACCCTGCTCCACTACGCTCACGCGCAATGGTGCCTCGCGCGCAACGAGCGACTCCACGTACGAGCGCGAGTCGCGCACCAGTCGATCGCGTCCCCCGAGGATCACCTGCAGCGGCCGTCCCGACGCCCGGAGGCGCTGCGCCATCGCATCGGCCGGTTCGCGCTCCCATGCAAAGCCGAGCGCCAGCCGCCAGAGCGCGCGGGAGTACGCGGGAAACTGTGACGGCGCCCAGTACTGATCGATGTTCTGCGGCGTGATGCGCGACGGATCGCCGTACACGAGGCGGTGCGCGCGGGCCACGCTCCCACGCGTGAGCAGGTGCGGCATCAGGCGTCCAACGAATCCGAACCGCACCAGCGGCGTGAGACGCAACGGCGGGATCACGCCGAACGACGCCGGATTCACGAGCGCCAGCCGCCCGATGCGCGATTCCCCTCCGAGTGCCAGCTCCAGCGCGATCGTTCCGGCCATGGACTGCGCCACGATGTCGACGCGATCCAGTCGTTCGACGTCGAGCAGCTCGCGCACCACCTGGGCCATCGCCGCGAGACGGTAGATGGACTCGTCCTCGGGTTTGTCGGAGAGTCCGTGGCCTGGCAGGTCGGCGGCCAGCACGCGGTATCCCATGGCGGCGAGCGGAGCAAACCACGACCGCCACATGTAGATGGAGGCGCCCCAGCCGTGCAGCAGCAACACCGATGGCGCGCCGACCGCACCGCTCTCGGCGACACGCAGGCGCAGCCCGCCGGGGAGCTCCACCATGCGGGTGCGAATACCGGCCACCCCCGCCGGAAACATCTCCGACGGCGGGAGCCGGCCCGGGAGCCGTTGCTCGTCGTCCGCCAGCGACTCGGTCAGGCGATCTCGATCGGCCGGCCGGCCAGGCGCGCGATCAGTCCGAGCCGGAAGGTGATGTCCGTCCACCGCTCCTCGCCGGCGAGCTGTGTCTCGAGCGGGTATGCCGGCCACACGAACGGATTGCTGCTGCGCGCCACTGCCATTCCCTTGTGCGGATGCCAGACGCCATCGCGATCGCGGTCGTCGAGGAAGCGCTCGAACAGCCTGGACCAGTTCTCGTTCCGCTTGAGGTAGCCGAGCCGCGCCATCAGCTCCAGCCAGAAGAGCGCGAAGGGAACGTCGGCATCGGCAGCATTGCGGTGCGGGAGCGGATCGCCGAGCACGAGATGCGGCACGGACACTCCCCGTCCGCCCACGAGCTGGATTGCTTCCTGTCGCGGCTGCGACTGGGTGAGATGCGTATACAGCGCGTCCATCTCGTGATGGTGCTCGGCCCGGAAGAGCGGCATGTACGCGAGCATCATCAGGGCGTGAATGGAGGGAGGGGTCGCCTCCGCTGCCAGCAGGTGCTGGTTGCCGCTGCGCACGAAGGGCTTCTGCGCCAGCGGCGAGCGCAGGTAGTCGGCCATGCGCATGACGATGCGGCGCGCCGCGCCCCGCAGGCGAGGGTCGCCCTCGTAGCCGGCCTGCGCCAGGGCCGCCGCCGCCGCCTCGCGGAGCAGCGTGCGTCCATGCCGCACCGCTTCGTCATCCGGTGCGTTCTTTCCCCCGAGCTCGTACAGGAAGGCGGGGTCCTGATCCTCGGCGAGGAGGCGGAAGAGGACCCGACGCGCGTGCAGCAGGGGCGGCGTGTCCCTGTGCCACCCGTACTCGATCAGTCGTCTCACCGCGGGGATGGTGCCGATCCCCTCGAAGTGCTCGGCACGCGCTGACGGAATGTTGAGCATGTTCCCGTTCCACGTGCCATCGAGCGACTGCTGGACGGCCAACAGCAGGGCGGGCCGGTGCGTAAACGGGAGGGCGCTCACCTGCCCTGCCTCCTCCGGAGTCAGCCGCGCCACCTCGGTGAGCGAGCGATACTGGATGGGGGGCGCCGCGTGCTCGAGCAGCCAGTCGAGCGGGAAGGAGACCGGGCTCGGCGGCGGTGGCGGCGATGGCGGTGGCGCGACGGGCGGTACGAGGGGTCCCGTAGGGGTGGCTACCTCTCCCTCGGGAGCGGCAGTCGCAGTGCTGTTCGACGGCGGCGGCAGGGTCACGGATGGCTCGTGAGCAGGCGGTAGATCCAGACGACGCGGCGTAGCGCCGGGGCGGAACGGCCCGGCACGAGGCGGGTAAGCATAGCAGATTCACCCGTCCTCGCTAGAGGGTGTTTTGTAAGTTATTATACGACAACAACTTGAATTTCCGGCACGTCTCGGTTCCCGAACGTCTCTCCATTCTCCCCGAGGGTATCATGAAGAAGGCACTTCGCATGGTGGCGCTCGGCGCCGCGCTTCTCATCGGTGGCGCCACGATGGCACAGGCGCAGGCCGGCGGAGCCCAGCAGCAGGGCGAGCGGCGCGGCGGCCGCAACACGGAGCTCAACGGCATCGAGCTCACCGACGCGCAAAAGGCTCAGCTGGAAGCCATCCAGAAGAAGTATCAGCCGGAGATGATGGCGCTCCGCAACGAGATGATGAACGGCGGCGATCGCGCGACGCTCATGAAGAAGGCCGCCGACCTGCGCGAAAAGCAGGCGAAGGAGATTCGTCCGATCCTTACCCCGGATCAGCAGACGGTGTTCGACAAGAACCTGGCCGAGCAGCGCGCGCGCATGCAGCAGCGCCAGCAGCAGGGCCCGCCGTCGCTCTGAGCGCGCTCGCCGTCCTGAGCGCCACTGGAGACGCGCGCCGTGCGAGGTGTGTTCATCGACCTCGACGGCGCGCGTCTCTATTATTACGCCGCCGGTTCGCGCGGCGCCGGTGAGCCGGTGGTCTTCGTGCACGGGTTCGCCACGTCGAGTCACCTCTGGCGCGACGTCGTGTCGCTGATGCCCGGGGGACATCGGCTCGTCGTGCTCGACCTGCTTGGCCACGGCCGCAGTGATCCGCCAGGACGTCGTGCTCTCGGGCTGGCCGCGCACGCCGATCGTCTCGTCGCTCTGCTCGACGCACTTGGCATCGACAGCGCCACCGTCGTCGGACACGGCATCGGCGGCGGTGTGGCACAGGCGCTCGCGGTGCGACAGCCGGCGCGAGTGACGCGACTCGCCCTCGTGGCGAGCGTGGCGTTCAATCGCTGGGCGCCGCGCGACGTCCGGATCGCGCGCGCCACGCTGCCGCTCACGCGACACCTGCCGCCGGCGTGGCTGCTCTCGATGGTGCGCGCGGAGCTCGAGCGTGGCTACTCCGATCCGGCGCGCGCCACGCACGCCATCGACCGCTATGCGCGCCCCTTCGCCACCGATGCGGGACGAGACGCGCTGGTGCGCCACATCGCCGCCCTCGACACGCGCGAGACGGCCGCACTCGGCTCACGGCTGGGCGAGCTCACCATCCCGGCGTCGGTGATCTGGGGCGCGCAGGATCCCTTCCTGTCCCTGTCGCTCGGCCAGCGGCTCGCCGACGCGATCCCGGGCGCCACGCTCGACGTCATCGCCGATGCGCGGCACTTCCTCCCGGAAGACGCGCCACGTCAGGTGGCGGACGCGCTCACGGCGCTGCTGGAGCGCTGAGCGCAGTAGTCCTCACATCCGTCGCACTTCGTTCGCCGCATCCACGGCGTGACCGATCTCGCGTGAAAGCGCGCGGGCTTCCTGCGTGGCGTTCGTCACGTCGGACATCGCCGAGCCGAGGCCCGACGATCGCAGCTTGAGCAGGTCGAGGCGCAGGTTCTGGAGCGCGAGCCCTGCACTCTCGAGCTGCGCGGCGAGCGTGCTGCGCCGGTCGGTGAGCTCGGCGATCGATGCGCGCTGCCGCTCGAGCAGCGTGATACGGCGCTCCTGCTCCGCCGTGGGTTCCGGGCCCGCCTCGGCGCGCAGCGCAGCGAGCCGCCGCTCCAGCAACTCGGGCGAGGCTCCAGCGAGATCGGCGTCGAGGCGATGCAGGGTGAGCGCGAGCGCGCCGACACGCTCCGCGAGCGCGTCGAGGGTCGGCGCCACGTCCGGGATCATCTCGCGTTCGGCGGGCGCCAGCCGGGCCAGGATGTCCTTCGCCGCCGCACGATCGGCGGCGGCGCGCCGTACCGCCTCACCATGGCTGCCGGCGAGGACTTCGGCCGGCGCGAGCGCGAGGGCCTGCTGCTCCGCGTTCACAGGAGGCAGCTGTGCCGCGCGCGCGCGCGTGGGCACGGATCCACCACCGCGACTGAACAGGCGACTGAACGGAACGCCGTCGGCCCAGAGCTTTCCCGCGTGCGTCGCGGTGCCGATGAGGATGAAGGCGCTCGGGATGAGGAACCACGGGAAGTGCGGCGACGTGAGGCCGTTCACCACGCCGAGTGACGCCACGGTGCCGAGAGCGCCGATGCTCCGGCGATGAAAGCGTGAGACGCGCTCATCCAGCGGACTCGTGGGATCGTCGTCGTATCCGCCTGCGCCGCGTCGCAAGCCGCGTCGTCGCGCCTGCTGCTCGCGCTCCCACTGACGCTGGCGGTAGCGCCACTCACGCCATTCGGTACGCGTGCCCCAGACGGGCATCGGCGGCATGGGTGCCGTGTCCGGTGCGAGGCCCATGGGATATGGCACCTGCGGCGCCGCGTCCTCCTGGCGAGGCGCCGGCAGGTTCACGTGCGCGACGGACGGCGGAAGCGCCGCGGGCGGAAGCGGCGCAGGCGCGAGTGGCGCGCGGTCCGTCGCTCGCGCGACGATGGGCTCGCGCGCCGGCGGATTGTCGGCCGCGGTGGATGCGAGTGCATCGCGGAACGCGCCGGCGTCCGCCCACCGCTCCTCGGGCTTCTTGGCGAGGGCGCGCGAGATGGCGTAGGCCAGCGAGGGTGGCACGTCGGGACGCAGCGACAGCAGCGGCCGCGGTGTCTCCGACACGTGCTTCACCAGCATCGCCGGCGTGTTCGATGCCTTGAACGGCGTCTCGCCGGCGAGCATCTGGTAGCCGATCACGCCGAGGGAATACACATCGCTGCGCGCATCGAGGTCGCGCTCCCCGAGCGCCTGCTCGGGAGACATGTACGCCGGCGTGCCGATGGCGATGCCGGTGACGGTGAGCCGCGTGTCCCCCGCGGCGGCGCGGGCGATGCCGAAGTCGGTCACCATCGGACGTCCCGTCCGGCGGTCGAGCATGATGTTGTCGGGCTTCACGTCACGGTGCACCACGCCGTGCGCGCCGGCGTACGCAAGCGCATCGGCGACGCCGACGAGGATCTGTCGCGCCTCCTCGACCGGCAGCCGCGTGTCGCGCGCGAGCCGTTCGGCGAGACTTTCGCCCTCGACGAGCGCCATGACGAAATAGACGAGCCCTTCGCCCTCGTCCACCGTGTAGATGGGGACGATGCCGGGGTGCGAGAGCTGCGCCGCCGTCTGCGCCTCGCGCAGGAAGCGCTCGCGCACGTCGACGTTGAAGGCGAGCTCGGGGGGCAGCACCTTGATCGCCACCGACCGATGCAGGCGCAGGTCGGTCGCGCGGTAGACGACGGCCATTCCGCCGCGTCCGATCTCACGGTCGACCAGGTACTGCGTGCCGACCGCGACAACGAGGCGGTCGAGCAGCGGGTCGGTCACCCGCGGCCGCCGGCGGGCCGCGAGTCCGCGTTCCGCTCGTTGTTCATGCGGCCCATCTGGTCGGCGACGAACAGCGCGTCGTCGACGTTCTCGGTGAGCTTGATCGCCTGGTTGGCGAGCGCCGTGATATGCTGCTGCGACTGCGGCGACGCCCCGAGGCGCAACAGGTCGAAGCGCATGTTCTGCAGCGCAATGGCGCAGGTCTCGATCTTGGCGGCGAGATTATCCTTGCGCTGGCTGGAATCGACCAGCGCGCGACGCTGCCGCTTGAGGTACGCCAGGCGGCGCACGCGCTCCTCGCTGCCGCGATCCAGCGGGTTCGCCGCGTTCTCCAGCGTGGTGATCTCGCGCTCGAGCTGCTCGCGCGCCGCGCCGAAATCCTGGCGCGCCAGCTCCTCGTGCGCGAGCGCGAGCCCCTGCACCTTGTCGGCGAGCGCACTCGCCGAGCGTCCCACGTCGCCGAGCTGCTCGCGCTGCGCCTTGGGCAGGTCGTTCAGCCGGCGCAGGATCTCGTCGCGGTCGGCGAGCGCCTGGCGCACGCGATCGCCCTGCGGGCCAGCGAGCTGCGACGCGGCGTACGAGCGCGACGCAGGCGACGGCGCGAAGTTGCCCGGGGCGAACCCGGAAGGGAGCGCCGGTGACATGCGCGCCGCGAGCTTGCGCTGCTGGCGCTCCTCGCGAAGGCGGGCGCGCGTGCGCGAGTCGAACAGCGCACGCACGTATTCGATCGCCTCCTCGAACACCTCCATCAGCTCGCGGTCGCGCGGCTGGCGGAAGACATCGTGCCAGTCGTAGCCGTCGCTCCAGAGCTTCGCGTACTTCAGCGCGATGTAGATGCTCCAGATGGCGGTGACGCCGATGAAATCGCTGGATCCGAAGAGCGCAAACAGCAGGATGACGCCGTTCACGAACAGGTAGGGCGCGATCTTCCGGCGGAACTGCTGCACCGGCGGCGCTTCCCACCGGCGCAGCTCGTCGGCGGTGACACCCTGCATCGCCAGCGGCTGTGCCGAACCGGCGAAGGGCATGGGTGCGTACGACGGCTGCGGCTGCCCGTATGCGGACGCGCCGCCATTCATCGCCGAAGAGGGCATGCTCGGCGGCGGCGAGCCCGTGGACGCGGATTCAGCGGCGCGCGCGCCCGTCAGGGGCATGGAGGGCGCAGCGGCGCGCTGCGCCGGCGCGGCGCGCGAGTCGAGCGCCGCCACGAGGGCCGTCGCGTTGGGGAACCGGTTCTGCGGCTCCTTCTCCAGCAGCATCATGATGCTGCGCCCGAGGTCGGTCGGCACGTCGGCCCGACGCTGCTCCACCGGCACGGGGCGCTCGGAGATGTGCTTGACGAGCATGGCCGGCGTGCTGCTCGCCGTGAAGGGCGGCTCGCCGGTCAGCATCTGGTAGCCGAGGATGCCCAGCGAGTACAGATCGCTGCGCCCGTCGATCTCGCGCTCACCCGCCGCCTGCTCAGGGGACATGTAGGCCGGCGTGCCGATGGCCATGCCGGTGGCCGTGAGCCGGCTGTCGCCGGTGGAGTCCATGGCGCGCGCGATGCCGAAGTCGGTGACCATCGGGCGGCCGGTGGACGCGTCGAGCAGGATGTTGTCCGGCTTGATGTCGCGATGCACGACGCCGCGATCGTGGGCGTAGGCGAGGGCATCAGCCACGTCGCGCAGGATGCGTCGCGTCTCGTCGATGGTGAGCACGCCACGCTCGTGCAGTCGCTTGGCGAGGTTGTCGCCGGCGACGTACGCCATCACGAAGAAGACCAGCTGCTCCTGCTCGTCGACCGTGTAGATCGGGACGATGTTCGGGTGGGAGAGCTGCGCCGCCGTCTCCGCCTCGCGCAGGAAGCGCGAGCGGATCTCGCTGCGGAAGGCCAGCTCCGGCGGAAGCACCTTGATGGCGACGGTGCGCTTGAGCCGACGATCGCGGGCGCGGTACACGATGCCCATGCCGCCCCGACCGATCTCGCAGTCGAGCTCGTAGTGGGCCGCAAGCGCACGCTGGACATGAGCACGGAGCTCGTCATCCGCGGCGGTGGCGAGCGGATCGGGAGGGGCCAAGCGACGGCGAGGGGTCAGGGTGAGGCGTGACGCGGACATAGTAGCACGACGGCGCGGCGCGGGAAAGACGGCCACGGCGGCAGGGACACTACGTCAGGGTGGCCGTCGGAAGTGTCAAACCCTGCCGTGCTGTCCGGCGCGGCATGGAATGGAGTGTGCGACTCCACTTCTCCCCGAGGCTCATGCCTGCAGGCTGCGAGCGCTCCCTGGCTCGTGCCTGCGTTTTCTTCATCCAGGTATCGAAATGGCTCAGCGCCAGACCCTTCCCGTGCTCCCGCTCCGGGGGACGGTCATCTTCCCCGGACTGACCCAGCCTATTTCCGCCGGCCGCCCCGGTACCCTGCGCGCCATCGAGGCCGCGCTCAAGGGAGACCGGCTGGTGTTCGCGGTCGCACAGCGTGACAACACCGACGAGCCGACGCCGGAGATCCTCTACAACGTGGGCGTGATCGCTCGCATCGGGCAGATCCAGCGCGGCCTCGGCGGCGTGCAGCTCCTGCTTCAGGGCGAGCAGCGCGCGACCTCGCTGCAGTACACCACGATCGACAATTACC
This sequence comes from Gemmatimonadaceae bacterium, assembly GCA_036377775.1. Taxonomy (GTDB): domain Bacteria; phylum Gemmatimonadota; class Gemmatimonadetes; order Gemmatimonadales; family Gemmatimonadaceae; genus AG11. Next base: position 11,661 of record DASUXT010000037.1, read on the forward strand.
TCGCCGCGGTGGTGACGCCGCTCGACGAGATGAAGCCGCTCAACGAGGAAGATCCGGCATTCGTTGCGCTCTACAAGGAGATCCGCGAGCGTGCCGCCGAGCTCGGTGAGCGCCGCGGCCTCCCCGAGGAGGTGGTGCACCAGGTGCTGGACGCCGTGACGGATCCAGGGCGGTTCAGCGACCTCGTGGCCGGCTACCTCGAGCTGTCCGTGCCCGAGCGCCAGGGGCTTCTGGAGAACCTGAACGTGGAGGATCGCCTCCGTCGCGTGCTCGTGCACGTGCAGCGCCAGATCGGCATGATCGAGATGCAGGAGGAGATCAAGTCGCAGGTGCAGGAGGAGCTCGGCGAGCGCCAGCGTGAGATGTACCTGCGCGAGCAGATGAAGGCGATCCAGAAGGAGCTCGGCGACGACGACCAGAGCAAGGAGATCGAGGAGCTGCGGGAGAAGATCGCGAAGCTCGACCTCCCGCAGGCGGCGCGCACCGAGGTGGAGCGCGAGCTCGGCCGCCTCGAGCGCGCCGGCCGCGAGTCGATGGAAGCGCAGGTCATCCGCACCTACCTGGAGTGGATCGCCGAACTGCCGTGGAACACCCGCAGCGACGACAACCTCGACCTGGCGCGCGCGCAGCAGGTGCTGGACGAGGACCACTACGGCCTGCCCGACGTGAAGGACCGTGTGCTCGAGTTCCTCGCCGTGCGCCAGCTGCGCGCGCAGGAGATGGCGAACGAGGTGGAGACGACGGGCGAAGTGCCGGTAGCGCAGTTCCGCGCCCACCGCGAGGATGCCACGCCGGCACTCGGCACGCCGGATGACGGCCGGCCGGTGACCGACAAGAAGGAAGCGAAGGCGCGCGCGATGGCGAAGGGTCCGATCCTGCTCTTCTCCGGACCGCCGGGCGTCGGCAAGACGTCCATCGCCAAGTCCATCGCCCGCTCGCTCGGCCGCGAGTACGTGCGCGTGGCGCTGGGCGGCGTGCGCGACGAGGCCGACATCCGCGGCCACCGTCGCACGTACGTGGGCGCCATGCCGGGTCGCATCATCCAGGGGCTCAAGCAGGCCAAGACGCGCAATCCCGTCTTCCTGCTGGACGAGGTGGACAAGCTCGGTGCGTCGTTCCAGGGAGATCCGGCGAGCGCGCTGCTCGAGGTGCTCGATCCCGCCCAGAACGACACCTTCACCGATCACTATCTCGGTATTCCGTTCGACCTGAGCGAGGTGCTGTTCATCGCGACCGCGAACTTCGTGCAGAACATTCCCGGCCCGCTGTTCGACCGCATGGAGGCAGTGGAATTCGCCGGCTACACGGAGCGGGAGAAGGCGGAGATCGCCAAGAAGTACCTCATCCCGCGGCAGCTCGAGGAGGCGGGGCTGAAGAGCAAGAACGTGCAGTTCACCGATGACGCCGTGGCGAGCATCGTGACGAACTACACGCGCGAAAGCGGCGTGCGTCAGCTGGAGCGCCAGATCGGCGCGGTGGCGCGCAAGATGGCGCGCAAGCTCGCCTCCGGTCAGGCGGACGACCTCACGATCACCCCCGAAGACGTGCGTGAGCTGCTCGGACGGCCGCGCGTGCACCCCGAGCGCGCGAACGAGGAGAACGAGATCGGCGTGGCGGCAGGGATGTACTACACGCCGATGGGCGGTGACATCATGTTCGTCGAGGCGGCGATCCGCCGGCTGCATGGTGCGCAGCGCTCCACGGACAGCGACGACCAGAAGATCCAGGTGAGCGGGTGGGGAAATGTGTCACTCATCCTCACCGGCCAGCTCGGCGACGTGATGAAGGAGAGCGCGCGCGCCGCGCTCACCTACGCCGCAACGCACGCGTCCGCGCTGAAGATTCCCGAGGACCGACTCGGCTCGATCGAGGTGCACGTGCACGTGCCGGCGGGAGCGATCCCGAAGGACGGGCCGAGCGCCGGCGTGGCGATCTCGGTCGCGCTGGTGAGCGCGATGTCCGGCCGCCCCGTTCGCCACGACGTGGCGATGACGGGCGAAGCGACGCTTCGTGGCCGCGTGCTGCCGATCGGTGGTCTGAAGGAGAAGGTGCTCGGAGCTCACCGGGCGGGCATCACCACCATCATCCTGCCGAAGGACAACGAGGCGGACATGGAGGACATCCCGGAGGAGGTGCGCAACCAGCTCACCTTCCATCCGGTGAGCACGCTGGACGAGGCGTTCGCGATCGCGCTGCTGCCGTCGCAGGATGGAGAGAAG
>DASUXT010000038.1:0-12437 GCA_036377775.1 Gemmatimonadaceae bacterium
ACGTACCCGTGGGGCGACGGGCGAGCAAGCGAGTGGTCAGCAATGGCCGCACCGCAGGGAGCCGCGGCACGACCTTCGCTTTTTGGCGTCCCCATGCTGGAATTTCCCGACCAGGACCTGCCCGGCCCCCCGAGCGACGTGGACTTCCGCGCCCTCTTCCGGGCGCTGCCGCACAACGTCCTCGTTCTCGCCCCCGACGCGCCGCGCTTCACCATCCTCGCCGCCAGCGACGCCTACTCGGCTACCACGCACGTGCCGCGCGAGGAGCTCCTCGGCCACCCGCTGTTCGAGGTCTTCCCCGACGACAATCCCGACAACCCCAGCCCCGTCGGCGTCGTCGGCCTCCGCCAGTCACTCCAGCAGGTGCTTCGCTCGCGCGCGCCGCACCAGATGAACATCCTCCGCTACGACCTCCGCCTCCCCGACGGCTCCTGGTCCGAGCGGTACTGGTGCTCCTCCAACACTCCCGTCCTCGACGCCGACGGCGCCATCCGCTGGATCCTCCACCAGGCGGAGGACGTCACCGCGCGCATGCTCCAGGAGGAGGCCGCCTCCGCCGCCGAGCGCCGCGCCGCCGAGCTGCGCGCCGTGCTCGAGAGCATGACCGACGCCGTCTACATCGGCACCGAGGACGGCATGACGCTCATCAACGACGCCGCCGTATCCCAGCTCGGCTTCTCCTCGCGCCAGGAGTTCGAGCGCTCCGTCGGCGAGCTCGCGATCGAGATCGACACCCGCGACCCGGAAACGGGAGAGCGCATCTCCGCCGAGGAGCAGCCCTTCTCCCGCGCCCTCCGCGGCGAGCGCGTCGTCCGCAACGTCCTCGTGCGCGACCGCTCCACGGGGGAGGACCGCATCGTGCGCTGCGCCGCCGCACCGGTCATCGTCGACGGCCGCGTCATCGCCGCCGTCGCCGTCAACACCGACGTCACCCGCTTCATCAATGCGCGCCGCGAGCTCGAGGCGGCACGCGACGCCGCCGAGGCGGAGTACCGCCGCAGCTCCGCCGTGCTCGCCAGCATCGCCGACGCCTTCTATCTCCTGGACCACGAGTGGCGCTTCACCTACGTGAACGACGCCGCCGAGCCCCTCCTGCAGACGACGCGCGACAAGCTCCTCGGCCGCACCCTGTGGGAGATGTTCCCCGGCGTGATCGGCTCGCCCTTCGAGGGTCCCTACCGCGAGGCGATGGAGAAGGGGCACGTCACCTCGGCCGAGGCGTACTTCCCTCCCCTCGGCACCTGGTTCGACGTCCGCACCTATCCGTGGGCGGGCGGGCTCATGGTGCACTTCCGCGACATCGGCCAGCGCAAGCATGCCGAGGCGGAGCGCGACCGCCTGCTGGAATATGCCGAGGAGGCGCGCCGCGACGCCGAGGCGGCGAGCCGCGCGAAGAGCGAGTTCCTCACCGTGATGAGCCACGAGTTGCGCACTCCCCTCAACGCCATCGGCGGCTACGCCGAGCTGATGGAGCTCGGCATCCGCGGACCGATCACCGCCGAGCAGCGCTCCGACCTCGCCCGCATCCAGCAGAGCCAGCGTCACCTGCTCGGCCTCATCAATGGAGTCCTGAACTATGCGCGGGTAGAGGCCGGAGCGGTGCACTACGCCACGAAGGAGGTGAACCTGGAGGAGGCCCTGGCCGCGTGCGAGGCGCTCGTGGTGCCGCAGCTCCGCAGCCGCAACCTCACCCTCCATCGCGAGCCCTGCGAGCCGACGCTTCACGTCATCGCCGACGAGGAGAAGCTGCAGCAGATCCTCCTCAACCTGCTCAGCAACGCGGTGAAGTTCACCGAGCCCGGTGGAAGCGTGACCATCCGCTGCAGCGGCACGCACGACGCCATCTGCATCGACGTGACCGACACAGGCATCGGCATCCCCGAGGACCAGCTCTCGCGGGTGTTCGAGCCCTTCGTCCAGGTGGACGCCAAGCTCACCCGCACCCGCGAAGGCACCGGACTGGGCCTGGCGATCAGCCGCGACCTGGCCCGCGGAATGAACGGCGACATCACTGCGACGAGCGAAGTCGGAGTGGGGAGCACGTTCACGCTGGTGCTGCCGCGGGCAGCTCGAGCGTGAACGTGCTCCCCTCGCCGAGCGTGCTCTCCACGGTGATGGAGCCATCCATCGCCCGGGCGAGGTCGGCGCTGATGGCGAGGCCGAGCCCGACGCCTTCGCGCGGGTTGCTCAGGCGTCGCTCCACCTGCACGAACGGGTCGAAGATGGACTGCTGCTGGTCGATGGCGATGCCCGGTCCGTTGTCGCGCACCCTGAACGTCACGCAGGAGCCGGCGGGATGGCAGGAGAGCGTCACCCGACCGCCGGGCGGGGTGAACTTGATCGCGTTGCCGACGAGGTTGAGCAGGATCTGCCGCACCCGTTCCAGGTCGCCGATCGCCATCAGGCCGGGCGGGCATTCGTCCACGCCGAAGTCGATGCGCTTCGCCGCCGCCTGAGGCGCGACGAGAGGAAGGATCGTGTCGAGCAGCTCGGCGGCGTCGAACGCCGTGAGGTCCAGCTCGAGCTGCCCCGCCTCCACCTTCGCGAAGGCGAGCACGTCGTTGATGAGCCGGAGCAGGTGCTGCTGGTTGGCACGCACGCGGCCGAGCGAGGTGCGCTGCTCGTCGGTGAGGTCGCCGTGGATCCCGAGCTGCAGCAGCTCCACGTAGCCGGCAATCGCGTTGAGCGGAGTGCGCAGCTCGTGGCTCATCGCCGCCAGAAAGTCCCCCTTCGCGCGGTTCGCCAGCTCGGCTTCCTTGCGCGCCGACTCCGCTTCGCGGCGCGCGAGCACGTGCGCCGTGACGTCGGTGCCGTGCACGATCACTCCCGTGACGCTGCCGTCCGCCTCGACGAGCGGCGCGTAGACGAAGTCGACGAAGCGTTCCTCCGCCGGCTCGCCGGCGGCGCGCACGACGCGCACCGACGCCTCGCGTCCCACGTACGACTTGCCCGTCGCGAACACGCCGTCCAGCAGCTCGGCGAACCCCTGCTCCGCCGCCTCCGGCACCGCCTCGCGAATCGGACGTCCGATCAGCTCGCGATGCCCCACGAGCACCTGGTACTCGGCGTTCGCCAGCGCGAACACGTGCTGGGGACCGTGCAGCACGGCGAGAAACGCCGGTGCGTCCTCGAACACGCTGGCCAGCCGCGCGCGCTCCAGCTCCAGCTCGGCGAGCAGGCGGTCGCGGTCGCGCTGCACCGAGCGCGCGCGCACCTGGTCGGTGGTCTCGAAGCAGTTCACGAGGACGCCGGCCACCGTCCCCTCCTCGCCGATCACGGGACTGTACGAGAAGGTGAAGAACGCCTTCTGCTTCTCGCCGAACCGCACGACCTCGAGCCTCAGGTCCTCGAAGTACACCGTCTCGCCGCCCATCACGCGCTCGAACAGCGGCCTGATGTCGCGCTCGATTTCCGCCCACGTCCACAGTACCGGGCGCCCGAGCGCCGCCGGATGCTTGTCGCCGAGGATGACGCGGTAGGCGTCGTTGTAGATCTGGAGGAGCTCCGGCCCCCAGCAGATGGACTGCGCGATCCCCTGCCGCACCACCATGCCGGCGGCCGTCTTCAGGCTCTGCGGCCACTCGTCCACCGGGCCGAGCGGCGTGGCCGCCCAGTCGTGCTCGCGGCAGAGCCGTCCCATGTCCGTGGACGCGGGAAAGACCTGCTCGGCGGAAGTCGCCTCCTGGCGACGAGGCACGGTGCGCTGCATCCCCGTCAGGATGTTCAAGCTCGATGCCTGGGGGAAGGGGGAGGGGAGGACCGGAAGACCGGAAGTGCGGGAGGACCGGAGGACCGGAGGACCGGAGGACCGAGGGACCGAGGGACCGGAGGACCGGAGGGCTGGAGGACCGGGAGTGCGGGATGAGGCCGCTCGCTGTATTGGCACATTCCCTGAACGGAAGGTGGGTTGCCGACCTCCTGTCCTCCGGTCCTCCGGTCTTCCTGTCTTCCTGTCTTCCTGTCTTCCTGTCTTCCTGTCTTCCTGTCTTCCTGTCTTCCTGTCTTCCTGTCCTCCCAGCTTCCAGTGTCCGTCCGCGAATTCACCGACAGCAATGGCATCGAGTGGCGTGCCTGGGACGTGACCCCCGAGCACATGCACCCGGCCACCCGCAGCGAGGACTTCATGTCCAACCTGCAGGACGGCTGGCTCACCTTCGAGTCGGCCACCGACAAGCGCCGTCTTGCTGCCCCCTATCCGTCGGACTGGACGACGTACCGCATCCCCGACCTGGAGGCGCTGTGCGCCCGCGCGAAGTCGGTCACTCGCCGCACTCAGCAGTCGGAAACGGGGAAGCAACGCGCCATCGTCGCCTCACAATCGGAGCAGAAGGCGATCCGCAGCGCCAACGCCTCGCGCACCTTCCGATCCCCGCGCGGACGCGAGTGGACGGTGCGCGTCCACGAGTGCCTCGACCGCGAGGGCGCCGACCAGATGGTCCTCCGCTTCACCGCGGATGACATCATCGTGGAGCTCATGAACTGGCCCGCCGACTGGCAGTCCGCCTCGGTGGAGGACTTCGCCCTCATGCTCCTCGACGCCAACCCCCCGCGCCGGCGGAAGAAGGGCGACGGTCCGCAGCGGCGGTACGACGACCATTTCCACACGGGAGACATGGGGGCGGCCGACACCGCACCCTCGGCACGCTGAGCCTTCGTCGGGCGGGCTACATGCCGGCGTCGCGCATCGTCACCGTGAACGTGGTTCCTTCGCCGACGCGGCTCGTCACTTCCACCTGCCCGCCGAGCAGGTCCACCATCCGGCGGACGATGCTCAGGCCCAGCCCCGTGCCGCCTTCCATGGACCGCTTGGTCGTGTCCACCTGCCAGAAGGGCTCGTAGATCTTCGCGATGTCCTCGGCGCTGATGCCGACGCCCGTATCCTGCACCTCCAGCGTCGCGCCATGCTCGCTGCGCGCCGAGAGCCGGATGTGCACCGAGCCGGCCGGCGTGTACTTCACCGCGTTGCCGGCGAGGTTGAGCAGTACCTGCCGCAGCTTGTCGGGATCCGTGTGCAGGAGTACCGGCTCCTCGGGCACCGTCGTCTCGAGGCGGAGCCCGCGCGCCTCGGCGCCCGGCTGGACGAGTGTCGCGACCTCGCGCACCACCTCGCACACGTCCACCTCGCGCGCGTTCACCGTTTCGTGCCCCGCATCGAGGCGCGTGAAGGTGAGCAGCTCGTTCATCAGGTACATCAGGTGCTGCGCCGACGTCCGGATGCGCTCCACCTGCAGTGCGCTCGCCGCCGGCAGCGCGTGCGGGATCCCGAGCGCGAGCAGGTCGGCGTAGCCGATGATCGCCGTGAGCGGCGTGCGCAGGTCGTGCGACACGACGGCCAGGAGATCGGAGCGGGCACGATTCGCCTTCGTCGCCTCGTCGTACAGCTTCGCGTTGTCCAGCGCGAGGGCACCACGCGCCGTGATGTCCTCGGCGAGGGCAGTGTCGTCGTCGTCGAATGGGTGGCGCGCGCCCGCGCGCACGAGGACCACGCCGCCGATCTGCTTGTCGCGCGCCGTCATCGGGAGGATGAGCAGCGCGTCGCAACCCAGCAGCTGCACCAGCTCCGCCTCGCGCGAGTTGTGGCAGAGCGTCGCCAGCACGTCGGCGTCCACGTGATCCACCCGGCGTGGCGTGCGCGAGCTGAATGCCTCCACGATCGGGTGCACGCCGTCGTGACCGGAGAGATGCTCCTTCAGCTCCCTCGCCACGGCCTTCTTCATCCCGTCGCGGCTCGCCACCTCCACCCGTTCCGGGTGGCCCCGCTCGTCCACGCAGAACACGACGGCCCAGTCGGCAACGCCGGCGGTGAACAGGGCGGCGAGCGTGCGCAGGGTGGTGTCGTAGTCGAGGCTCGCCAGCAGCCGCCCGCTCCCCTCGAGGAGGAAGCGCTGCCGGCTGGCCAGCCGTTCCGCCGCCTGCCGCGCGCCCTGCTCGCGGATCAGCCGCTGCGCATCGCGCTCCGCCTGCTTGCGCTCGGTGATGTCGCGCAGGCTCGCGATGTACGCCTCGCGCCCGTACCACCGGCTGGTGACGACGCGCATCTCCGCCACCCGCGGCTCGCCCTGCGACACGACGTCGAGCTCCGTCGTCTCGCCGGCCACGATCGGAAAGCCGATTGCCGTGCCCACCAGCTCGTCGCCGGCGCGCCCGAACAACCGCTCGGCCATCGGGTTGGCGTAGCGGACGATTCCCTCCCCGTCCACGACGACGATGGCGTCGGCGTTCCGCTCGATGACCTCGCGGAAGCGCTCCTCGCTCGCCCGCAGCTCGTCGAGCAGCTCGATGGAGCTACGGCCGTCGGCGCTCGATTCGCTGTGACTCATCGATCGTCGCCGTGTCGCGTGGCGTGTGGGCATCGGCGCGGGACTCGTAGCCGCTCCACGCTCGCTCCAGCTCTGCCGGCGACACGTGCACCGGCGCGCCGGCCAGGATGCCGGTCACGTTGCGGAAAGGACGGCCCAGGTGCATCCCCGTGCCGTCGATGTTGAACTCGCGGATGCGCTTGTCGTGCTCCGAGCCGCGCATCTTCAGCACGGTGAGCCCGCGCTTCATCTCGCCGAACATCTCCACGTAGCGCAGCAGGATGATGGAGTCGGTGAGCGTGGAGATGTGCGCCTCGGTGATGGAGCTGCCCCCCATCAGCGACGGCGTGGTGGAGGTGAAGAGCCCGGTGATCTCCTCGTGCTTGATGAACGAGGTGAGGCCGATGACGAACTCGCGGAAGGCCTTGCTCGTGCCGCTGCGCTCGAGGGCCGACAGGCTGTCGAGCGCCACGCGCTGCGGCTTGAACTCGGTGATCATCCGCTGGATGGTGAGCAGCCAGTCCTCGAGACCGTGCAGGTCCGGGTAGTTGCATATCACCTTGAGCAGGCCGTCGCGCTCCATCTGCTCGAAGTCCGAGCCCCAGCCCCGCGCATTGCGGAAGAGCTGCTCGCGGCTCTCCTCGAAGGCGAGCAGGAGGCAGCGCTCTCCCTTGTCCGCGCCCCCCTGCAGGAACTGGGTGACGGTGAGCGTCTTGCCCGTGCCCGTGGCGCCGGAGACGAGGATCACCGAGTCGCGGAAGAAGCCGCCGCCACACATCTCGTCCAGCTCGGCGTTCCCCGACGAGATGCGCACGTCGCTCGACTTCTGCCGCAGCTCGATCGCCGAGAGCGGGATGACCACGATGCCGCCGTGCGGGACGATGGTGAAGGGGAACTCGCCCTTCTGGTGGTCGGTGCCGCGGAACTTGAGGATCTCGATCGTGCGGCGCCGGTTCTCCTCGTCGAGCACGTTGCGCAGGATGATCACGTTATCGGCGATGAACTCCTCCACGCCAAGCCGCGCCACCGGCCCGTAGTCGGCGATGCGCTCGGCCGTCATCATCGCCGTGACGCCCATCGCCTTGAGCGCGGACGAGATGCGGAACAGCTCACGGCGAACGATGGACTGGTCGGAGAACTGGGAGAACACGGCGCCGAGCGAGTCTACCGACACGCGCTTCGCGTTCACCTTCTTCACCGCGTGCTCCACGCGCGCGAGCAGCGCCCCGAGGTCGAACGGGCCGCTCTCCACCACCTCGGTGTTCGGGTCGGGGGATGCGTCCACGAAGGCCAGCTTCCCCTCGCGCTCCCACTTGGAAAGGTCCCAGCCGAAGCTCCGCATGTTGGTGCGGATGTCGTCGGCGGACTCCTCGAAGGTGACGAAGACGCCGTTCGCCCCCTCCCCGATCCCCGCGGCGAGGAACTGGGTGGCGAACACCGTCTTGCCGCTGCCGGCGGTGCCGGACACGAGGGTGGTGCGGTGCTCGGGCAACCCGCCCTTGGCGATGACGTCGAAGGTGGCGATCCCCGTCGAGATCTTGCGGACGGGCACCTCGCTGGCGTTCTCGGTCGTCATCGATCCCTTGGGTTGTCGTCCGGGTTGCGCACCGGCCTGACCTCGAGGCCGAACAGCACCTTCTCCTTGTCCGAGAGGTCGCCGATGACGCGGCGCAGCGGGAGCGGGAGCTGCTTGATGAGCGTCGGCGTGGCGAGGATGCGGTCGTCCTCCGCCGCCTGGGGCTGCTCCAGCACGTCGATGATCTCCAGCTTGTAACGACCGCGCAGCTCCTGCTCGCAGATGCGCTGCAGGTTCTCGATCGCCTGCCTCGTCCGCGGACTGGTGCCCGTGACGTAGAGCTTCAGCAGGTAGGTATCCGCCGAGGGGTCGTTCATGCGTGCGGGGAAAGGCGTGTCCGGAACAGGAAAGGCAAATATCGCTCCCATGCGCAGGCCGCTCCAAGGGCATGATCCTTGACCGTGCGGTGAGCCGTACGTTGCTCCACCAGCGACGACACGAGGAGGCGACACCCGGACATGCGAACGCAATCGGATACTTCGTTCGCTGAACGCCGCTCGGGTGCGGAGCGGCGGCGACTCGGAAGGATCGACGCCGCGGCGGTGGGCCTGATGCTCGAGCAGATGGCGGACGGGGTGCTCGTCGTGGATCGCGAGGGAATCATCCGTTTCGCCAACCCCGCGGCGGCCACGCTGTTCGATCGCACGGCGAACGTGCTGGCCGGCCAGTCCTTCGGCTTCCCCGTGATGGCTGGCGAGAGCACGGAGATCGAGCTGCTCCAGCCGGACGGCCAGACGGTGGCGGTCGAGCTGCGCGCCGTGGATTACGAGTGGGCAGGCCAGCCGGCGACCCTGATCTCGCTGCGCGACATCACCGATCGCAAGTGCCTGGAGGAGGAGCGGCTCGCCCGCGCCCGGGCCGAGGCGGCGAGCCAGGCGAAGAGCGATTTCCTCACCCTGATGAGCCACGAGCTCCGTACCCCGCTCAACGCGGTGATCGGCTACTCGGAGCTGCTCATGGAGGAGGGGAGCGATCCGGTGACCTCGAAGCAGCGGGCGCAGCTCGCCCGCATCCTCGCCAGCGGCAAGCACCTCCGCGACCTGGTGGACCAGATGCTGGACCTCGCCGAGGCGGGCGAGGGACGACTGGAGCTCGCCCACGCCTCGGCGCCGGCGCTGCGATCGGCCGACCGCGCCATCGAGGCGGCGGCGCCCGCGGCTCGCGCGCGGGGAGTACAGCTCGCCGAGCACTGCTCCGGCGAGGATGGAACGGTGTTCGTCGGCGACGAGGAGCGGGTGCGGCAGATCCTCGCGATCCTGATCGACAACGCGATCAAGTTCACGCCGGCCGGTGGCACGGTGACGGTGGAGTGCGATGTGGTGGAGACGCCGCCACCGGGCGCGCGCCTCACCGGCGCCGGCCCGTGGACGCGCTGGCGGGTGAAGGACAGCGGGATCGGCATCCCGGCCGAGCAGCTCGCCTCGGTGTTCGAGCCGTTCATGCAGGTGGACAGCGGCCACACCCGCGGGCAGGACGGCTCCGGCCTCGGCCTCACCATCGGCCGGAGCCTCGCCCGCATCATGAAGGGCGACATCACCGCCGAGAGCGAGCCGCAGCGCGGGTCGGTGTTCAGCCTCTGGCTCCCGGCGGCGTAGCGCCCGCTCGCTCGCTCCGTGAGGTGCGCGCGGGCGCGCGTCTAGCCGATCGGCTTCACGACGTCGGCCGCGACCGCGGGGACGCCGAGCTCGCGCAGCATGGCGTTGAACGCCTGGATGTCGCTCGACTCCAGCTGGCGCTCGCGGGCGATGAGCGCGTCCACCTGGTCGGCGAGCATCTGGTAGACCTTTCCCGCCTGCTCGGTGGGGCCGCGCTCGAAGCTCTGCGCCATGCGGTTCACGTTGAGGAGCTGGTTGTACGGGCGCACCGGATAGTGCAGCGTGATCTGGTCCGCCTCGGAGTGCACGTCGGCGAGCTGGGCGCGGATCGCCTCGAGGCGTCCCTTCAGTGAGGTGGCCGCGGAGTCGACGCGCTTCGCGTAGGCGGCGCCCTTCGTCTTCGATGACGCAGCGGAGAGCTGCGACTGGAGCTTGCCGATGCGCTCGACGGCGTCGGTGATGTCGTTGATCTTCGCCACCGTGCGCGACGCCAGGTCGTACGACGCCGCGAGCTCCGCCGGCGTGGCGTGCACGCGCGGGTCGTCCACCACGGTGAAGGGCTGGGTGATGGTGCGGCCGTTCACGGTGAGTCGCACCGTGTAGCGGCCGGGCACGACCATCGGGCCGTCGGTCACGCCCTCGTCGTTGACGATGTCCTTGATCTCGCGCACGCCGGGGGCGCGCAGGTTCCAGACGAAGCGGTTGAGCCCCGCGCGCGCGGCGACCACGGAGTCGGCGGGCTCGTAGCTCGTGCTGTCCCCCTCGATGCGCTTGCGCTGCGAGGACTGGCCGGTGGTGTCGTACGCGGTGAACGCCTTCATCGAGTCGCTCGCCGTCCAGGCGATCTTCGTCGTGTCGCGCGTCGGCGTTTCGTCCTCGTCGCTGGTGAAGGTGCGGATCACCTTGTTGCTGCCATCCACGAATTCCAGCTTCACCTGGCCGTTTGGCTTCTGCTTCAGCCAGTAGTCCACGTACACGCCGTTGAACGGGTTCTGTCCCGCGGTGAGGCTCGGGCGCGAGCGGCCGGCCTGGAAGCGCACGGCCACGGCAGGTGCGAAGAGGTGGGCGGTGGCATTGCGCACGTCGTCGCTCATCTGCCGCAGCGGCGTCACGTCGTCGAGGATCCAGAAGGCTCGGCCGTGCGTCGCGGCGACGAGGTCGTTGTCCTTCACCACGAGGTCGCGCACGCTCACGCGCGGCAGGTTGAGCTGGAGCGACTGCCAGTGTGCGCCGTCGTCGAACGAGACGTAGACGCCGGTCTCGGTGCCCGCGTAGAGCAGCCCGCGGCGCACCGGATCCTCGCGGATCACGCGCGCGTACGCGCCCATCGGCAAGCCGGCGTCGATGCGCGTCCAGGTGCGGCCGTAGTCGTGCGTCTTCAGCAGGTAGGGCGCGAAGTCGTCCTGCTGGTACCGGTTTGCGGCGATGTACGCGGTGCCGGCGTCGAACCGGCCCGGCTCGACGATGTTCATCTTCGTGAACGCGCCGAGGCCCTGCGGTGTCACGTTCACCCAGGTGGCGCCGCCGTCCCGGGTGAGGTGCAGGAGGCCGTCGTCGCTCCCCGCCCAGATCAATCCCTTCTCCAGCGGCGACTCGGCGACGGCGAACGCCATCGCGTACCACTCGGTGCCCGTCATGTCACCGTGGATCGGGCCGCCCGAGCGCTGCAGGGTGCGCGGATCGGCGCGCGAGAGATCGGGGGAGATCTTCGTCCACGACTGGCCGCCGTTGGTGCTCTTGAAGAGGTACTGCGCGGCGGTATAGAGCGTGGTGGAGTCGTGCATGCTGAAGAACAGCGGGAAGGTCCACGCGAAGCGGTACGGCACGTCCTTCGCCGCCCAGCCGTCGTAGTTGTCCAGCCACACCGCGACGTTGCTCTCGCGGTTGGTGTGCTTGTCCTGCCGCCAGATCTCACCCATGTAGCCGCCGCCGTAGGTGATGTCCGGGTCCTTCGGGTCCACGGCGATGTATGCGCTCTCGCCGCCGGCGGCGATGTACCAGTCGCGGACGCCGATGGAGCCGTTGTCCGAGCGGCTGGCGATCGAGACGGTGGTGTTGTCCTGCTGCGCGCCGTAGATGCGATACGGGAAGCGGTCGTCGGTGATCACGTGATAGAACTGCGCCGTCGGCTGGTTGTCCTCCGGGCTCCAGCTGGCGCCGCCATCGAAGCTCACCGTCGCGCCGCCGTCATTGGCGTGGATCATCCGCTGCGGATCCTTCGGGTCGATCCACAGCAGGTGCGTGTCGCCATGCGGCACGCGGAGGCGCGTCCAGCTCTTGCCGCCGTCGATGGACTTCCAGGTGCCGAGGTTGTTGACGTAGACGGTGTTCTCGTCCTGCGGGTCGGCGGTGATGGTGGAGTAATACCACGCGCGCACCTGCCACCGCTGGTCGCCGTTCGTGCGCGTCCACGTCTTCCCCGCGTCGTCGCTGCGGAAGATGCCGCCACGCGGGACGCCGGCGGAGTCGGGAGCTTCCACCGTTGCGTAGACGCGCCGCGGGTTCGCCGGGGAGACGGCGACGCCGATGCGGCCGAGCGCCGTGTGCGGGAGGCCTTCGTTGGCGGAGATGTCGGTCCAGGTATCGCCGCCGTCGGTGGACTTGTAGAGGCCGGAGTTGCCACCGCCGGACTGCATGCCCCACGGGAAGCGACGCAGGTGCCACATCGCCGCGTACAGAATCCGCGAATTGGTCGGATCGATGTCGATATCAATTGCACCGGTGGAGTCGTCGACGAACAGCAGCTGCTTCCACGTCGTGCCGCCGTCGGTGGTGCGATAGACGCCGCGCGTCTTGTTGTGGCCGAAGGCGTGGCCGATCGCGGCCACGTAGGCGACGTCGGGATCGGTGGGGCTCACGCGGATCGCGCCGATCTGCTGGCTATCGGTCAGGCCTTTGTGTTCCCAGGTTTCGCCGCCGTCGGTGCTTCTATAGATGCCGGTGCCGTAGGTGAGGTCCTCGCGCAGC
>DASUXT010000039.1:0-8182 GCA_036377775.1 Gemmatimonadaceae bacterium
GGCGACGGGCAGCGACGTGGTGGCGGGTGGCACGGGGCGGTTCACTGGTGCCACGGGCGGCGGCACGATGGACGTGACCGGGAGCCTCGCTCCGCCGTTCGGCGTGAGTGGGACGTTCGCGGGGACGATCGCGTACCAGCGGGAGAGGATTGAATCGGAGCCAACTGCCCCGGCGGTGAAGGGTACCTCGTACCTGGTCCCAGGTACGAGGTACCCTTTACCGTTTGGCCGCATGCTTCCTCTACGTATGTGTACCCCTTCAGGCCGTACTCCTTCGCCGCACCACCGTCGGCTGAAAACGCGCTCAAGGCCGTGATCAGCGAGCTGCGGTCGCTGCTTCGCCACGCGGCATACGAGCAGTGCCGCCGGCTCATCGCATCGGAGCTCGGTGTCGATCCGTCGCGCGAGACGAAGGCCGTCTACGAGACGGTGCTCCAGTCGCTGTAGCACCGGGCACGCACGCGCGGGCTCATGCATGGGGCCGCCTCACGCGCGTCAGGCCTGTCCGCATTTGCATGGTATATCCATACGCTTCGGTCCGCCCGTGGCCTGGACGTCATGATCCTTGCAACAGGACTGCTGCACCCAGATGACCGGAGGATTTCATCATGAGCGACAAGACGACCTGGAAGGCCCACACCGAGCACGGCGAGCTGAGCACGTCCGATCGCGAGAAGCTCCCCGAGAGCGCCTACGCCTTCCCGAAGCAGCGCAAGGAGCCACTCACCGACGCGAGCCACGTCCGCAGCGCGCTTGCCCGCTTCGACCAGGTGGAAGGAGTCTCCGACTCCGACCGCGAGCTCGCATTCCACAACATCAAGAAGGCGGCGAAGCATTACGGCGTGGACGTGAAGGAGTCGGATTGGCACCAGCTCGGCAAGCATCCGCACACGGGCAACTCGGCGCAGTGATGCCCGGGAGGGGACTCCACACCAGCCACTGGTGTGGAGTCCCCGTTTTTCTAGCTCCGCACCAGCTTCTTGTACGTCACCCGGTGCGGCGTCTCGGCATCGACATCGGTTCAGTACGCCCGCAGCTCCGTTTCGCGGATATGCCGCAGTGCCCGGTCATCGAGGAGCACCTTGATGTCGGGCGCCATGAGCTCGATCTGCTCATCGGCGAGCAACCCACGAAGATCGGCCGCCGTCACGAGCAACCGCTCGAACACGGCCGCCGTCGCCCGGCGCATGATCACCTTGCTCCCTTCGAGGTCCACGGTGTCGCCCATCGCGGCCAGTTCCACGCTCGCCGCGCGCCAGATGGAGTCACGAGCCGCCATGTACTGCCCGCCGATGCGGGTCAGTTCCGTCACCTGCTCCGCCGTAAAGAGGAGCGAATCCTTCGCCGCATAGAGCAGCGGCACGACGTCATAGTACTGATTCCTTCCGAGCGTCCGTACGATCTGCTCCGGCGTCTGGCGCGGCCCCGGCGCACTCCGTCCCGGCGCGACGACCGCCGTCAGGCGCTGGTGCTGCAGCGACGACGCGAGCGGGATCGTCGCCTGCACGGTGAGCTGGAATGGGAATCGGAGCGGGCTCGCGCCGAGACGCGTATCGCCGAAGCGCGGGTTCACCGCGTAACGGAACTGCTGCGTCGTGCTGTCGAACCCCGTCACGCGGAGGAGCGTCGGATCCGGCGCGGCTGGCTGGCCCCAGCCCTGCGCGTGTGCCGTGCCGTGCAGCAGCAGGTCGAGTCCCGCGACCGGGTTCGCCACGATGAGCGAGATGCGCGCGCGGTCGGACCCGCCGAGCGGATGGCCCGAGAGATCGACGCGGAGCCAGCTCGCGATCGTCCACGGGCCGCGACAACTGTTCCGCGTGGCAACCTGCCCCGCCTGCGCCTCGAGACAGCTGCGTACGCGTGCCGGCACGCTCGCCCCCAGGCTATCGATCACTGACCCGCCCGCAGGAATGAAGGCGAGGTCGTTCCAGCGTCCGTCGCCGTTGACGTCGCCCTGGACGCGCGGCGAGAACGGCACGCCCGATCGCGCCTGCGCGCCCACCGTGAGCCTGATGTCGTCGGACAGCTGCTGCGCGAGTGAGCTCGAGATCGTGTGCCGCACGTCGCCACGGCTGGGACTCCACGTGATCGTGCGCGGATCACCCACCGTCACGTCGTCGAAGCCGCGCGACTGCTCGCGAGCCTGGCCCCACGCGTAGCTCACGTTCCACGTCCGTAGCACACCGACGCCGCGATACGGAAAGACCATGAGCATCAGCTGCTCGCTCTCGAGATGGAGATCGCTCACGAGCGCCGTCACGGGCCCGAAGCGATCAGACACCCGCGCGGCGGTTGGCGCGATGCCGCCGCTCGGCCCATCGATCTCGCCCACGCGCGCATAGACGGGACGGTTCCCCTCGCCAGCGAGCGCGAACTGCGGCACGCCGCGGAAGTTGAGATCTACCGCGCTCGGCTGTGCACGGCCGAGCGTATAGAGTCCCTGCAGGGTGAACTTGAGCTGGCCCACCAGGTCGTGCGTCCACGCCAGATTGGCGCGCCACACGCGCGCCGGCTCGTACCCGCGATCGAAGAGCGTGACGCGCGGCGCGGCCGAGGCGAAGGGCGCCGCGTCGGGCGTCGACAGGCAGGTCGTCGGCGGCTCGGCGCCACTCGCGTAGTCACTCCACGTGGGCACCGGTGTCGCGGCGCCGACGCAGGTCAGCGTGTGCAGCGCGTCCGCGCGCCCGGTCTCGGCGAGCGCCGAACTGATCGTGCCGACGGGGAGCTCGCTCCGGAATTCGCCGATGCCGCCCGAAAGGATCGCCGCCGGCCGCGGCCAGGGCGACACGCGCCCCTCGTGCCCGTAACGAAGCATGAAGCCGACTCGCGGGCTCACGTGGAAGGTGTTGGGCACCGTCGTCGTCGAGCGACCGAAGAGACTGTCCACCGCCAGGTTCGCGGCCGGCGCAGTGAGGAACCGGTTGCCTTCGACGCGAGCGCCGTACTGGATGTTGAGCTCTGACGTGGCGCGCCACAGGTCGCCGAGCCCGAGCCACGCGCTCGCGTTCCGCGCCTCCCAGGCGCCGCCGGAGAGCGTGCGCGTGTAGCTCGACGGCGTGTTCGCCGCGAGCGCATCGAGGGACTGATACGTGAACGTGCCGAGCCTGCCACCCACGGGGTGTTGCGCCTCGTTGGCGAGACTCGTCCCGAGCGCGACCTTGGGACGGTGCGCGTTGGAGGGCGAGAACCACGACGTCTCGAACACCGTCTGCCAATCCCATGTCCGGCTCGCCGCGGGCAGGCCCGGCGCGCCACCGAAGCGAAGGAGCGACTGCGTGGCCGCCAGCGCCGGGCCGTCGACACTCGGGTCGTTCGGCGAAGACAGCATGACCTCACCGGTCGGCATCGTCGTCACCGGTGCCGCGGTCCGTTGGCCGACCAGGAGGCCCGACTGCAGCCGCAGTGCGTAGTACTCCTTGATGTAGCGGCCGTACTCCGCCTGTAGCGCCCCGTGCGCGCTCGCCAGTCGCCCTGCGGACGTCGAGAGACTTGCCGGGTTGAGGGCGATGGGATCGGTTGCGCTCCACGTGCCCGAGGCGGTGAGATCGAACCAGTCGTTCTCCGCAACCGGCAGATCGAGCCGGCCGAGGAGCGAGCCGCTCCGCCGCGTCACCGGTGAGATCCGGCCGGGCATCGCGAGCGGCGCGCCGAGTCCCTGAACGTCCGCGAGGAACTGCGCGCGCATCGCCGGCGTCACGCCGACGTTGGCGAGCGTCGTTCCGTCGAGCTCAGGGAGCGAGCTGCCGTCGGCGGTGCGCTGCTGCAGCTGCCCTGCCACGCTGTAGTACAGCTTGTCGCGCTTCACGGGGCCCGAGCGGCTGAGGCTCAGCTGGACGTCGGTCGCCTCGGGGGCAAGCCCGCGGCCGCTCCGATCGCTCCACTGCAGAGCGGGGGCGTTGAGGCGGAGACCCGCGCTCGACTGGACCCATGATTGGCCCTGGTAGAGGGAAACCGTGGTCAGGGCACCGCTGAACCCGCCGATGGCAGGATCGAATGCGCTCGTGAGCACGCGGGTCCGTGTGAGCGCCGTGACGGGAATCTCGATGCCGTCACCGTGCAGGCCGTTGAGGGTCGTGGCATTCTGGCTCGGCGACTGGCCGAGGAATGAGACGGCTGCGGGCGTGCCATCGGCGCCTGGCACGAGTGAGATCCCCGGGATCGTGGCCGCCATGACGGCGAGGTCGCCGTTGAAGTCGATCGCGCCCGGGTAGTCGGAGGGAAAGTTCTCGATGCCGCCGACGTCGGGCGCGCCGTACGGAATGGCCGGCGGCTTGCTGCGTCGCGGCGCCTTGACCGTCACGCCGGCGAGCTGCTGGACCGTGGCGGACGGCAGCTTCACGTCCAGCGTGAAGACGGAATCGCTGCCGACGCGTGCGATGCGTCGCTTGAATCCCTTCCGGCCAGGCGCCGTCACAGTGACGATGTAGTCGCCGGCACCCGGCGTGAACGTGAACGCGTAGTGTCCGGTGCTGTCCGTGGTCGTTTCCTGGAACGTCGCGGTCCAGCTGATCGCGGCGATGACGCGCGCGTTGGGGATCGGCACGCCGCTGTCGGTCGCGACGCGGCCGCGCACCAGATCGCGCACCGACCGAGGTGTCGCCGGCGCTTCCTGTGCCTCGACAGATCGCATCGCCGGAGCGGTGATGGCGAGCAGCGCGCCAGCGATCAGGACTCGCCCGCGCGCCGACGGGTGCGCGATGGCGCGCGGGATGTGACAGCGCCAGGAGCGGATGCGCGGCGATGCGGGCAGCGAGGAGTACACCATCGATGGGTGGGGAGAGGTCATCGGAGGGATATCGCGCGACGAGGCAGGCGCGCTTCGGCGCACCCCACGGGGAGGGTTGGAGCAGCGCGGTCAGGTGGGTGCGACGTCGCGACCGCGCTCTGTAATGCCCGGCACGGAAACACGAAGCCCCGAGCGGGAACGAACCCGTACCAGTATCGGCACGGTCGTCACGCACGGGGCTGATGAGGGCATGCGGCCCTCCGCTTCGGCAACCGGACGACGTCAGCGCGATATCGCGCTCACGCTCCTGGCTTTGCGGCCCCGCCTCGCGACGGGTGTGCTCTTTACGGCGCGAACAATGTCAGGCTGCCGGTGCGAAGGCGCAAGAGGAGGAATCGCCACACGCACTCTGCTCGTGTCGGCGGGGTGAGGGAATGGCCCGCCGACGGTCGCGAGGCTGGGAAAACTCACAGCCTTGGAAACATTCGCCAGGTCGTGCCACTCAAGCTCGCTAACTGACCAGATCAGCGCCGCGACCTTGACAGCCGCAACGTCCGGAGACTTGGTGCCGCAGCTTAATCCAACCGTCGACGCTGCGTATGCTTTGACAGGAGCGGTGCACTGACGTTCGACGACCAACCGTCCTCGCCGTTCGGCGCGAGATTCGTTCGAACGCTCGTGGCCGTCCCCGCGGCGTAACGGGCTTGGTAAAGCTGCAGTCAGTGCTGGCGAAGCCGGAGACGACGCGCACGATGCGCCCCTCACCCCGGTACCTGGCGCCGGGCGTCTCATTTCTTTCGCGATTGGCCGTTTCCAATCGCCTTTTCGTGCCCACACGTCGTTTCGGGATCCCGTTTTATGGTCACGACGGAAACGTCTTGTTGAAGCAAGACGGGAAGTCTTGTACTCCCTGTCCGCGTGGCGGCGGTTTATGGATTTGACAGGTTGCGGTGAACGCACCTGACAGCGCCTCGGCCGAGTGTGCAAGTCGGGCGAGCTGGCGCGTCTCCGGGCATCACCCTTCTCCCTCGAGACCGATGCGCCTAATCGCCCGAGTTGTGCCGACGCTTGCTCTGGTCGCGTGCGCTACTGCTGGAAGCGGAGCCGCCGAGTCTACCGCAACCGAGACGCTACCGTCGCTCGACCGAGTCACGAGCGTCGTTGTCGCGGACGGCAGTACAGGCAAGCGGTTGGGATCGGTGCTGCGCGCTGACTCGGTCGCCGCACTCGCGAGTTTCTACGCGCGAATCAGTAACGGCTGGTCGGAGGGTCGCGCGTCGTCACCGGATATTGGTGCGACGTTCTATCAAGGCGCCGCGCCCATGGCGTCCCTCGCACTGGGCTTCGGATCGTTCGAGGCTCGCGTGGGCAGCCGAGTGCTCCGCCGTCCGGCTCAGCCGGCCGAAGCGCTCGAGTTTGTCCGACTCGCGGGTGTGCCCGTCAAACATCTCCAGCACGTGCTGACGACGCCTCTGCCTGCCGATTCGCTGGTCGTTGCACAGGTTTGGTGTCCGATGCCCGTACTGCGGCCGGATACGACGCTATCGAGGTCGATGCCCATTGCGGTCACGTTTGTCGCCGGCCTGGAGCACATGCCTGTCGCCCCGCCCGGCTGCCGAAATTCTCCCTTGGTGGGACGCTCGGTGACCGCACCGCCGCATCGGTAGGGTGCGTGTCGGAAGCGGTTAGAGAGTTCACAGTCCGTGCGATTGAAGACGTTACAGTCCCACCCGGTGCGCGGCGTTCGCTGGAAGTGGGGCCGTTTCGGTTGGGGAGCGCTTTTACTCTGGCAGGAGGGAGACGGCCCGGCGCCGCTGGTCGTCCTGATTACACGTGCCCGCGCCGCGTATCCATCACGTTTGAACAAGCGGTCCGCGCATGCCCCCGTTCCTGGCCGAGCGAGGGAACAGACGCTCCACATCCCGTACGGAGACGCGATGCACCGTGCCCTCATCCTAGCGCTTGCCTCGCTCGTCGCGACCCACGCGTCGTCCGCGCAGACCTGGCCGTCCAACTACCTCCGGCCCGCGTTCAAGGGCACGATCGTCGACAGCGCATCGGGACGGCCCCTGGTCCATGCGGCCTGGTACATGGCCGGCAAGGTCGGCATCGGATGGACGGACGGCAGTGGCCGGTACCTCGCGTTCGATGCACCAGTCGGAGATGTCGACTTCGTCGTGAGCTGTCCGGTGTCTCGCGGGTTGCTCGGGAAGACATTGTTCACGAGGCGGCTCCGCATCGGTCCCGCCACCGACACCACGGTGAACTTTCGCGTAGACGCGTCCCACTGCCGCGATCTCCCGGTGACGACTCGCCACGTGGAGCTCGCCGGCCTGTACACGAGTGGGTTCGAGACAAGCATGCTGGAGCTCTGTGAGCCGCTCGTGCAGCCGGACAGCAGCGCCTATCGACCCGCCGGCGTCGTCTGGGTCGACTACGCGGACAGCGTGCGCAACCTACCAGCGGCGAAGTGGCCGCCTCCTGACGAGGGCGGCTACGTGCGCGCGTTCGTGAGGGTTGGCGGCGACCTGACCGGCCCGGGCGCATATGGCCACCTGGGCGTAGGGTCCTATCAGCTCAAGGTTACGGACGTGATCGAGGTGCGCGCGCCATCGGACGGCGACTGCGGCGGTAAGACGATGAGGCGGTGAGGCATCTGTTCGGACTGGGCCGATCGAGCTACCTGTCCTGGACCCTTCTTCTGCTTTCTGTCGATCCATCATACCTCTTACCGTAGACCCACCCCTCCCTATCGCCACGGAAAAGTCCTGGAGCGGTTTGATTGAAAGCTCTGGGATCCTGTCGGGAGCGGTTAGCAACCTTGCCGCCGTCTTCTACGACGGCCGGTTGTCATAAGTCCGCACCGCGTGCAGTGAGGGAGACATGAGATCCTCGCACCCCCGGAGTCAGCACGTCGGAACGTTGATGCCTCGGAATTCCTTACGCAGGGCGTACGGACGCGACAAGCGTTCGGAGCACCATCACGGCTTCGTCCACGGTCCCGGACGTAGTGTCGAGCACCGGCAGCCCCAGCGCATCAGCCTGACCCCGGAGATACACCGCCCATGCGTCCATGTCGGGCGTCACCAGTTCGGGCTGCCCTCGACGGCCGACGAGCCGGGCATGCCGAACCGCTGGGGTGCAATCCACGAGTGCGATCATGCCGCGCGTCACGCCGCTCGCGGCGAACGCCTCTCTCTCACGAATGTGGGACGCACCTGGGCATCCAGGATGGCCACGGCGGCACTGCTCGTACCGGACAGCAGCTGTGCAATCCACCGATGCGTCATCGCCCGCTGCCATGCCTCACCACTACCGTACCTGCGCGCCATCTCGTCCGGTGCCGGGACGCCGATTTCATCGAAGTGATGACAGGAGACGTCGATCGGTGCCTCGCGCGAGAAAGCCCGGACGATGGTCGTCTTGCCGGCGCCCGAGGCGCCCGTCAGCACAAGA
>DASUXT010000040.1:0-62601 GCA_036377775.1 Gemmatimonadaceae bacterium
GAGCGCCAGCAGCACGCCGATCGGGTGCAGCGTGCCCATGCCGGGACAGCCCACCATCAGCGCGATGCCCGCGAGCGACAGGAGAAGCGCGATGGCGCGCCCGCGGGTGATGCGTTCCGAGCCGCGTAGCGCAGCGATCACCGCCACCCACGCCGGATACGTGTAGACCAGGAAGGTCAGCATCGCCGCCGGGATGTACCGCAGCGCCGAGAGGCTCACGAAGGCGATCGCCGCCTGGCCGCCGCCAGCGAGCACGAGGAGCGGCACCGCGCGCGACGACGGTCGCTTCACCTTCGCGAGCCCGCCACCGACCACCACCAGCAGGACCGCCGCGATCAGGTACCGCCACGCCAGCACGTCGGCCAGCCGCGCGCCGCCGCCGGTGGCGAGGGTGGTGAGGATCGGGATCGAGCCGAAGCAGCAGGCGCTGAACAGCACCAGCGCCGACGCGCGGGCCAGGTGCGGTGATCGCGCGTCGGAGTCGGGAGGGATGGTGGGCATGCCTCAGCGCAGCAGCAGGTGCAGCGCGACGTTGAAGTAGATGATGAGCCCCGTCACGTCCACGAAGGTCGCGATGAACGGGGCCGATGCGCTCGCCGGGTCGAAGCCGAGTCGCCGCATCATGAAGGGCAGCATCGCGCCGGCCAGGGTGCCGAAGGTCACCACGCCGACGAGCGAGAGCGCCACGGTGAGCGCCACCAGGTGCGGACTGACCACGCCGCAGCGCATCACGTGGCCGATCCCCTGCGACACGCAGCTGTAATCGTGTCCCACGTTCATCCCGAAGACTGTCCATCCCTTCACGGCCATCGTCTGCCACAGCTCGATGCGCCCGAAGCCGATCACGGCGAGGATCACCCCCAGCGTCACGCCGGTCATGATCTCGCGGCCCGCGACGCGCCACCAGTCGCGCAGCGTGACCTCGCGCAGTGCGAGGGCACGGATGATCAGCGACGTCCCCTGCGAGCCGGAGTTGCCCCCCGAGCTCACGATCAGCGGGAGGAACAGGGCGAGCACGGTCGCAGAGTCAATTTCCTTCTGGTACGCCGTGAGTGCGGTGGCGGTGAACATCTCGCCGATGAACAGCGCGCTCAGCCAGCCGGCGCGCTTGCGGATCATCCGCCAGAAGCCGATCTGGTCGTATGGCTCGTCCAGCGCCTCCATGCCGCCCAGCTTCTGCACGTCCTCGGTCTGTTCTTCCTGGATCGCGTCGATCACGTCGTCCACCGTGATCGCGCCGATCACGTGGTTCGACTCGCTCACCACCGGCACTACGACGAGGTCGTAGTTGGAGATGACGCGCGCCACCTCCTCGCGGTCGGCGTACGGCGAGACGCTCTGCACCTCGGTCCACGCGATGTCCGAGAGCCGTGCACCTTCCGGCGCGGCCAGCAGCTCGCGCAGGGAGAGCACTCCTTCCAGCCGTCCCTCGGAATCAGTCGTATAGATGGCGTGCATCGCCTCGCGCCGACCGCTGCGGGCGATCACGCGTACTTCGGCCAGCGCGTCTTCCACGGTGGTGGTGGCAGGGACCTTCACCACCTCCGTCGTCATGATGCCGCCGGCGCTGTCCGGGTCCCACTTCCGCAGCGCTTCCGTCTCGCGGCGCGCCTCGGCGGGCATCTCCTCGACGATCTCTTCCGCGCGCTCCTCGTCGAGCTCCTCGAGCACGTCGGCCCGCTCGTCCGGCGTCATCTCGGAGACGAGCGCCGCCGCCTGAGGCGCGGTCATCGCCTCGAGGACTTCGGTGCGAAGCTCTTCGTCGAGGTACTCGAGCACCTGCGCGGCGCGCTCGCGCGGCAGCGCGGCGAGGAACTGCGGCACCGCCTCGGACGGCATCGCCGCCGCGGCTTCCGCGAGGTCGGCCGGGTGCACCTCTTCCGTCTCCGCCGCGATCAGCGACGGCGACTCTTCGAGAAGCGCGAGGATGTCTGGCGCGAGGAGGGCACCGACAGGCCGCTCCTCGGGATTGTGCGGGGGTGGCGTCATGGCACGTCCTCGACGGCGGCTACTGAGGCGGCGAGCCCGTCAAAGTAGGGCGAGGGTGCCGCATCGGACAAGTCGCAGTTCAGCCGCGCGCTGCCAGCATCAGAGCAGCGGGAGACGCCGGCGCTCCTCCGTCCCCTCCTCCACCTCGTAACCGGCCACGGCGACCGCCTCGCGCAGCGCCTCCATCGTCACGCGGCCATCGTGCTCGATCGTCGCCGCGCCGATGCTGACGTCGGCCGACGTGATGCCCTCCACCGGCGTGAGCGCGGTGAACACCGCCCGCACGCAGTGCTGGCAGCTCATCCCGGCGATGCGGACGCGAGTGATCATGCCGCACGATAACCAGTGCGTCGGCGCCGCGGAACGGATGTCGCGCCGTGGCGCGTTGACGCTGCCGGTGCCGTTGGGGAGATTGCGAAGGTCTCCCACCCGCTACCCATGGCTTCTCGTACCGTCGCCTTCCTCGGGCTCGGCGCCATCGGGCGACCGATGGCCGCCCGCCTCGCTCACGCCACCGGCATCACCCTCGCCGTCTGGAACCGCACAGCCGGGCGCGCCGAGTCGTTCGGGCGCGAGCACGGCGCGCGGGTGGCTGCCACGCCCGCCGACGCCGCGCGCGGCGCCGAGGTCGTCATCACCTGCCTCCCGGTGTCGGCCGACGTGGAATCCCTGCTCGACGGGGACGCGGGCCTGCTCGCCACCATGTCGAAGGGCGCCACGCTCGTCGACTGCACCTCCGGCGACCCGGCCACCTCGCGCCGCATCGCCGCGCGCCTTGCCGAGCGCGGCATCGGCTTCCTCGACGCGCCGGTGAGCGGCGGCACCAGCGGCGCGGAGCAGGGAATCCTCACCGTCATGGTGGGCGGCGACGCCGCGCTGCTGGAGCGCGTGCGCCCCGTGCTCGAGGCATTCGGGAAGAAGATCGTGCACTGCGGACCGGTCGGGGCTGGCGACGCGCTCAAGTCGGTGAACAACGCGCTCCTCGCCGTGAACGTGTGGAGCACGGGCGAGGGGCTCGCCGCCCTGGCCAAGGCCGGCGTGCGTCCCGACGTGGCGCTCGACGTCATCAACGCGTCGAGCGGCCGCTCGAACGCGTCCATGAACCTCTTCCCCGAGCGCGTGCTGACCCGCGCCTTTCCGCGCACCTTCCGCGTGGCACTGCTCGACAAGGACGTCGGCATCGCCGCCGGCGTGGCGCGCGAGCAGAAGGTCGCCTCGCCCCTGCTGCAGCTCACGGCGGAGCTCTTCCGCCTCGCGCACGTGGAGCTGGGCGAGGAGGCCGATCACGTGGAGGCCGTGAAGCTCATCGAGCGCTGGGCCAGCCAGGAGATCGCATGACAACTGCCACTCGCGACGACGCGACCCTCGCCATCCCCGTCAACGAGATCCGCGCCCACTTCCCGGCGCTCGTGCGCCGCGAGGGGGCGCACCCGGTGGCGTACTTCGACGGGCCCGGCGGGACCCAGGTGCCGACGACGGTCGCCGACGCGGTGCGGTCGTATCTGCTCGAGCACAACGCGAACACCCACTGGGCCTATCCGACGAGCATCGAGACGGACAACCTGCTCGCCGAGGCGCGCGACGTGTTCTCCGATTTCCTGCGTGCCACGCCGGCCGACATCTCCTTCGGCAACAACATGACGACGATCACCTTCCACATCGCGCGCGCCCTCGCGCGCGGCTGGAAGGCAGGGGACGAGATCGTCGTCACCGAGCTGGATCATCACGCCAACGTGGCGCCGTGGCACGCCGTGGCGCGCGAGAAGGGCCTCGTCATCCGTACCGCGCGCCTGGATACGAAGACCTTCCGCACCGACTTCGACGACCTGGCGAGCAAGCTCGGTCCTCGCACGAAGCTGCTCGCCATCGGCGCGGCCTCCAACGCGCTCGGCACCATCACCGATGTCACCCGCGCCTGCGCGATGGCGCACGAACGTGGCGCACTCGCCTACGTGGACGCCGTGCACTACGCGCCTCACCACCTGGTTGACGTCGGCGCCATCGGCTGCGATTTCATCGCCTGCTCGGCGTACAAGTTCTACGGGCCGCACGTGGGGGTGCTGTTCGCGAGGCACGATCTCGCGAATTCGCTCGACGTGCCGAGGCTCGATCCTGCGCCGTCGGAAGCGCCTGAGCGACTGGAGACCGGCACCCTGAACCACGAAGGCATCGTCGGCGCCGCGGAAGCGGTGATGTACCTCGGCACGCTGGCGCGTGGCGGCGCGAGCCGCCGCGAGCGGCTGTCGCGCGCCTTTGCGGCGTTCCACGCGCGTGGCGAAGCGCTGCTCACGCAGCTGTGGCAGGGGTTGAGCGCCATCCAGGGTGTGACGCTCTACGGCCCCGAGCCCGGCACGCCACGCACGCCCACTGTGGCTTTTACACTCGCCGGTCATGCCACCGAGGCCGTCGCGCGCCACCTCGCCAGGCGTGGCGTGTACGTCTCGAACGGGGACTTCTATGCCGCCACCGTCGCCGAGAAGCTGGGGCGTGGCGAGGATGGGTTCGTTCGCGCGGGGGCGGCCTGCTACACCACCGCCGACGAGGTGGAGCGACTGGTGGACGCGGTCCGGGAGCTGGCGCACTAGGGAATTGGTGCCATACTGAGGACCATGCGCCTCACAATTGTCGTCGCCCTGCTCGCCGCGGCACCTGCCCTCGGCGCCCAGGCGCCGCGCATCACCCCGGCGGGCGACCCATCTGTCCGCGCCGACACCATCTATCGCCTCGCCGTGGATGCGGCGAAGCACGCCGAAGAGGACGCCGTCTTCCTCCTCGACGACGGCGTGGTGCGGCGAGAGGCAGACGGCACCGGCACGCGCACCTTCCGGCAGGTGATCCAGGTGCTCAAGCCCGCTGCGGCCACCCGGCTGCAGGAGCAGAGCTTCTCCTGGTCGCCATCGCACCAGAAGCTCACCGTGAACTGGGTGCGCGTCGTGAAGCCCGACGGCACCATCGTGAGCATGGCGCCGGCGCAGGTCCAGGAGTCCGACGTCCCCGCGGCGCGCAACACGCCGGTCTACACCGACCAGCGCGTGCGGCGGATGTCGCTGAGCGGCGTCGAACCGGGCACGCTGGTGGACATCAGCTGGACCGTCGAGGAGACGAAGCCCTTCATGCCACGCGACTTCTTCGAAGGGTGGCGCGTGAGCACGGGCGGATACGTGGCGCGCTCGCGGTTCATCGTCGACCTGCCGGCCACCCTGACGCCACGGATCCGCGAGGTGAACCTGAACTTCAGGCGCGCCGAGCGCGTGGTGGGCGGGCGGCGGACGTACACGTGGTCGGCGGCGGACGTACCGAGAATCACCCCGGAGCCCTTCGCTGCCGATTCCAACGCCGTGTTCATGTTCGTGCAGCTGTCGTCGCCCGTCACCTGGCAGGACATCTCGCACTGGTACGGCAACCTCGCCCGGGAGCGCGAGGCGGCATCGCCCGCCGTCGCCGCGAAGGTGGACACCCTCGTGCGCGGCGCGCGCACGCGCGACGACAGCATCCGCGCCGTGCACAAGTGGGTGTCGCAGGACATCCGCTACGTCGCCATCGCACTCGGCATCGGCGGCTACCAGCCGCGCATGCCGGACACCGTCCGCGTGACCGGCTTCGGCGACTGCAAGGACAAGGCGACGCTGTTCGTCGCCGCGATGCGCCACCTGGGGATCGAGGCGTACCCGGTGCTGCTCAGCTCCGTCGCCGCCGCGCGACGCGACCTGCCGACCATCCAGCAGTTCAATCACGAGATCGCTGCCGTCGCCACCGACAGCGGGTGGCAGTACGTGGACCTCACGGCCGGGAACGTGCCCTGGGGCGAGCTGCCGCTGAGCGAGCAGGGGGGCTTCGCCCTGCTCGTGCGCCGGGACGGCACCGGCGAGGAAGTCACGCTGCCGCGCGCGCCGCTCACGCTCAATCGCAGCGTCACGGTGGTGAAGGGCGTCGTCGATTCCACCGGGGAATTCAATGGCACCTACGAGGAGATCCTCGACGGCGCGGCGGCCTCGGTCATCCGTGGCGTCTTCTTCAACCCGCTCGACTCGGCGCAGCGGCGCAACCTCGCCAATGCCATCGCGCGCCGCACATTCGAGGGGGCGGAAGGGGACAGCCTCGACGCGTTCGACGGCCGCGATCTCGCCGCGCGGGCGCGCGTGACGGTGCTCGTCCGCCACGGCCGCGCCGCCACGCCCGCCGGCTCGACGATGATCCTGCAGATGCCCATCGGGAGCATGGCATCGCTGGCCAATGTGGCGAAGGACCTCGAGAGCCGCGGCCCGCGGCGCTTTCCCATCGACGTCGCGCGCGTCTGGGGACCTCGCTACACGAACACGCGCTACGAGATCACCCTTCCCGCCGGCTGGCACGCCACGCTGCCGAAGAGCGTGACGGCTGCCAGCCCCTTCGGCAGCTACGAGTCCACGTACAGCGAGGCGAATGGCGTGCTGCGCATCACGCGGCAGATCACCGGCGCGATCGGCGTGGAGCCACCGGGCAAGGTGTCGGACCTGATCGCCTGGATGCGCGCCGTGGCCACCGACGACGTGAAGTTCATCGTGCTCACGCGCGCCGCCAGCTCGGCTGGCGGGCGCTGAGCGCTACTTCTTCATCGATACGGTCACGCGCCGCGACTCCAGCGTCTTCTCGAGCGCCGGCAGGAACTCCTCGTACTTCGACCCCGGGCTCCACAGCACCCAGCCGTCGAAGCCGGAGTCGTACGTCGCCTTCTTCTGCGCGAGGATCTGTTCAGGTCCGTAATGAGGCGCGCCGAGCGAGAAGGCCTGGAGGTATGGGCGCACGTGACCGATCTCGGTGATGCCGAGCTTCGCGTTGCGCTCGTGCGCCCGCGTGAGCGCCGTCTTGACGATCTCGTACGGCTCGGCGTTCGGGCGCTTGATCCCGAACGAGCCCGAGGGATAGTGCGACGGATACACCATCGGCAGCAGCACGTCCGTCACCGGCGCCAGCTTTTCCCACCACTGGCCCACCTCGAGCGGACCGCCCACCGTCGTCACGAGCCCGAAGATGTCCGCCGTCGTCCGCGCGCCCACGCTGTCCAGGCGCGCGTTGGCGTTCTTCAGGAAGTTCGCCAGCACGTCCGGCTTGGCCACGCCGTTCTGCTCGGGGAAGACCTGCGTCGGCAGCGAGGGATACGGCTCGGGGAAGCGGATGTAATCGAACTGGATCTCGCCGAAGCCCATCTGCGCCAGCTCCTGCGCGATGCCGATGTTGTACTGCCACAGCTCGTGGTGGTACGGGTTCACCCACGCGAGCCCCTTCTTGTCGCGCCAGATGCTGCCGTCCTTCTGGCGGATGGTCCACTCCGGATGCACCCGCGCCGTGACGGAATCCTTGAACACCACGATCCGCGCGATGGGCAGGATGTGATGCGCACGCAGCGTGTCGAGCAGGGCGGGCAGGTTGCGCACCACGCCGGCATTGCCCGCGTTGCGCGCCCACGTGGGGTTCGACGGATGATAGTTCAGCCCGAACTCGTCCTTCATGTCGATCACGAGCCCGTTGATCTCCGTCTCGTCGGCAATCTGGATGATCTGTCGCATCCGCTTCTGGCTCTGCGCCGCCCAGCGATTCACGTACAGCGCGCGGACGTAGGGGAACTCCTTCGCCACGTCGACCGGCGCGACCGTGCGATTGTGTCCCGTCGTCACCGCCGCCGCGCTGGTGTCGTCCACCCCCGCGTTTTCATTGATCGTCGTCGCCCGGCTGGCGGAGTCGGCCGTGGCCACCGTGGCGACCCCCGTCGAGGCACCCAATCCGGCCGACCCGCCCTGCGCATGAGCCTCGGCGCCGGCATGCTCGGATACGGCGGTACAGCCGCCGAGCAGTACGACGACGAGTGGAAGGAGCGGTCGAACGACGGAGAGGGAACGACGAGTCACGATTTGGTCCGGTTGAAAGTCTGGTAAATGTAAGGGAGGCGCTCGAAGGCCACGGTGGCAGCTTTTGCGCCGGCAGCGACCGCCCTGGACTGTATATTTCTCCGCAGATGCCCCTGACGTTCCATCTTCGTCGCCTTCGTGCGCTGCCGTTCCTGCTCGCGCTCGCTGCGTGCCGGCCGTCGGCCACGCCCGACACCCCGCCGCCACCGGCGGTCGATTTCGTGCTCGCGGCGGGCGATTCGTCGTTCTGGGTCACCAGCGCTGACGGCGCCGGGCACGGGCGCGGCGCGCCGCTCGACCTCGCGCGCCTGGACGGCCGGCTCTACGAGATCTACGTCACCGACGACGACCGCTCCTTCGGCGACGCGGTGATGGTCGGCCAGCTCGTGTACCGGCGCGACCTCGTCACCGGCGACTCGCTGCTCGTCTACCAGGACACCATCGTCCCGCGCGTCGCGCGCCAGTACGCGCGGCTGCACCCCGACGACGCGCCGCTCGCCCCCGACGAGGACGAGAGCGATGAGCCGCTCTGGACCGCGGCCACCACGCTCGACCTCGACGACGTGGCTGGTCCATTCGTGTCCTTCTCCCTGCACGCCGACGTGGAGCGCGACGACGCGCCGCTCTGGCACACGAGCCGTCGCGGCGTGATCGACCTGCGCACCGGCGGCAGCGCGACGCTGGCAGCCGTGGCCGGCACCGCGAGCGCCGACGTGGAGCGCACGCGGCGCAGCGTCATGGAGGCGACGCTCGATTCCGTGCGTGACCGCGGCGACGAGCTGAGCGAGCGAGCCGCCGCCGTGCTGCCGCACTACCGACTCGATCCGGCGAGCTTCTCCATCACCACCCTGGACGGTGCGCCCGCAGTGAGCTTCGCCCTCCCCGGTGAGGGCGATGGCGACGCCGGACACCTGCTCGCCCTCGCGCCGATCCGGATCGGTGAGCCGGCGTGGTGGTCGTCTGCGGCGTCCACCCTTCCCGTCACCTCCGTCGACGGCCTGCGCGACGTCTGGCGCCATGGCCGCTACGAGGTGGTGGTGCACTACGACCCTGACCGCGGCGACGCGCGCCTCGCACTGCGCGACAGCACGTCGCGCGAGTTCACCGTGGGACGCGTGCCAGCGCCCGCCACGCGGATCATCTGGCTCGATCGGCCACCCATCGACGCCCGCACCCGGCGCGCGCTCACGCGCGCCTTCGACGACGCCATGCTCTATGACGACGCGGTGCGCGCCGTCGCGTGGCGTCGTCCTGCACCGCCGACGCGCCGTCGTGCGTCCGGCGCGACTCGAGCCGCGAAGCACCCTCCCCACCATCCGGCGCGCCGCGTTGCGCGCGAGCACCACGCATGAGCACTTCCCCGACCAATCCCCGCGACGCCGAAGCCCGCACGCCGCGCGCCTCGCAGGCCATCGTGGCCGACCTCATGATGCCGCACCAGGCCAACGGGCTGCGCGCGCCGTCGGTGTTCGGCGGCGTGATCATGAGCATGGTGGACCGCTGTGCCGCCCTCAGCGCGATGCGTCACAGTGGCGGTCCGTGCACCACGCTCTCGATCGATCGCATCCTGTTCAAGGAGCCCATTCGCGTCGGCGAGCTCGTGGAGATCCGCTCGCGCGTCGTGCACGTGGGGCGCACCTCGCTCGCCGTCCTCGCCGACGTGTACGCCGAAGACATCACGAAGGGAACGCGCCGGCACACCAACGAGTGCTGGCTCACCTTCGTCCATCTCGACGACGAAGGGCGGCCGACACCGGTGCCTCCGCTTCGCCTGGAGACGCAGGAGGATCGCCTCATGCACGAGGTTGCGATGCGGCGGCGCGAGGCGGCGCTCAGCGAGCGCGGGACGTGAACCCTGACCGCCCTTTCGAGCGAGGTTAGATTTCCTGCATGCAGCTCTACACCGTGGACCGGGCGAATCGCACCTTGCCCCTGGTGCGCCGGATCGTCGAGGACGTCGTGCGCGAGCACGAGCGCTGGCAGGATGCCATCGCCCGGCTCGACCTCCTGATGTCGAACTCGGACACGGTGGACCTGCGCGTCGTCGCGCTCGAGAAGGAAGTGCAGGCCATCGCGCGCGACATCGACGCCTTCCAGGGTGAGCTGGAGGCGCTCGACATCCAGCTCAAGGATCGCCGGCTCGGGCTCGTGGACTTTCCCACCGAGATCGACGGCCGGCGTGCCCTCCTCTGCTGGCGACTCGGCGAACCCTCGGTGCAGTTCTGGCACGACGAGGACGCCGGATATGCCGGCCGCCAGCCACTTTCGCCGACGCTCGTCGGCTGACCCGCACCATCGCACATGAAGACCTACACCGCGCCGGACGGCACCACGTGGGGCGTCAGCATCCAGGTGCCCGGCTCCAGCAGGGCCGTCATCGTCTTTCGTCATCCCGGCGGCACCAGCGCGCGCCTCGATCGCTACAACTGGGTGATCAGCCAGGGCCCCGAGGCCCGCAGCGTCACCTCGCGCCTCGACCCGAACCGCGTGCTCGACTCGCTGCACGCCGCCGAGATCGCGCGCCTGTTCGCGCGCTCGATGCCGGTGAGCCGGCAGGATCCGTTGACCGAGGCGCCGGAGCCGGTGCGGGGGTAGAGGACCGGAGGACCGGAGGGCCGGAGGGCCGTTCGGTCCATCGGTCCTCCGGTCCATCGGTCATCCCTTGTACGCCACCTCCACCTCCATCCCGTCCTTCCCTACGAGCGTCGCTGCGAACACTTCGCGCGCTTCCCGACCGAGCTCGCTCGCGTCGCGTGAGTAGCGCGCCGAGAAGTGCGTGAGCAGCAGCGTGCCCACGCCGGCGTCGCGGGCCACCTGTGCCGCTTCGCGCGCCGTGGAGTGTCCCGTCTCCACCGCGCGCTCCGCTTCCTCGTCGCCGAAGGTGGCCTCGTGCACCAGGAGATCGGCGCCGCGTGCGGCCTCCACGGTGGCCGGCGAAGGGCGCGTGTCACCGGTGATCACCACGCGTCGTCCCGGCCGCGCCGGGCCCACGAGCAGGCCGGGCTCGATCACGCGGCCGTCGTCGAGCGTGATGCTGCGGCCGCGGTGGATCTCGCCCCAGAGCGGGCCCTCGGGGATGCCGAGCTCGCGCGCGAGGTCCGGATTGAAGCGGCCCTTGCGATCGTGCTCGACGAGCGCGTACCCGAGAGCGCGCGCGCCGCGGTGGTCGGCGGGAAAGGAAACGACCTCGTAGTCGCCGCGGTTCACGCACTGGTCGGGCTCCAGCTCCGTCACCTCGAGCGGAAACGACAACCGGTCCATGCCGAATTCCTCGGCGCGCCGGATCGTCCGGGACGCGCCGCGCGGTCCCCAGAGCCGCAATGGATCGCTCCGTCCCTGCAGCGCCATCGTGCGCAGCAGCCCCACGATGCCGATCAGGTGATCGGCATGAAAGTGCGTGAAGAAGATGTCGCGCAACGAGAAGGACACGCCGTAGCGCATCATCTGTCGCTGGGTCCCTTCGCCGCAGTCGAAGAGCAGCGTCTCGCCCTCACGCACCACGGCGATCGACGAGACGTTGCGTTCCACGGTTGGACGCGAGGCGGAGGTGCCGAGCAGGCGGAGGGCGAGCGACATGGCGGGGAAATATAGCCCGCGCGGCCCACGCCTTGCCCCACCACGACGCACGCACATCGAGCGCACGCGGAGGAGTACGCACATGGCACAGCAGACCAGGCGATCACGGAATCCGGCGACGAAGCAGGCGTCGCGGACGCAGTCCCCGGGCGCGTCGCGCTCGCGCACGCCGAAGCCGAAGCCGCCCTTCCCGCCGCAGCATCAGCCGCGGCCCGGGCTCGAGGCGAAGATGACGCCGCGCCCGCGCTATGAGTCGCCGAAGTATCAGGGCTCGGGGAAGCTCACGGGCCGTGTGGCACTCATCACCGGCGGCGACTCGGGGATCGGTCGTGCCGTGGCCGTACTGTACGCGCGTGAGGGCGCCGACGTCGCCATCGTCTACCTCGCCGACGAGGAGGTGGACGCGCAGGAGACGAAGCGCGCCGTGGAGGCCGAAGGACAGCGCTGCCTGCTCCTGCCCGGCGACGTGAGCAACTCCACCTTCTGCGATGCGGCGGTGGACCAGGTCGCCGCGTCGCTGGGCCGGCTCGACATCCTCGTCAACAACGCCGCGTTCCAGAAACATCAGCCGCACCTGCAGGACATCACCGACGAGCAGCTGCACAAGACCTTTGCCACGAACATCTTCGGCTACTTCTACATGGCTCGCGCCGCGCTGCGCTACATGCCCGCGGGGAGCGCCATCGTGAACACCGGGTCCATCACCGGCCTCGAAGGGAGCAAGCAGCTGCTCGACTATTCCGCCACCAAGGGCGCCATCCATGCGTTCACCAAGGCGCTGGCGCAGCAGCTCGTGGAGAGGAAGATCCGCGTGAACTGCGTGGCGCCCGGTCCCATCTGGACCCCGCTCAACGTGGCCGACAAGCCGGCCCCGAAGGCGGCGAAGCATGGCAGCGACGTGCCAATGCAGCGCCCCGGCCAGCCGGAGGAGGTGGCACCGGCCTACGTCTTCTTTGCCTCCAACGCCGACAGCAGTTACATCACCGGCGAAGTGCTCACGCTCCTTGGCGGAGAGACGAGCGCCGGGTGACGGAACGGGAGAAGCGACCAACTGCGTCGGAAACACGAGTGGCGGACCGGACACTCGTGCAGAGCGCGAACACATGGGTCCGCAGTTTGCACACGTCGTGACGAAGTCGCGGCCCGCATGGGCCGAAGCGGATGGCGCCGAACCCAGTGCGGTGGGCGCCGCACGAGGGCAGGGCCTCACACTTCCAGGAGGAGTTGTAATGGCGATCAGACCGAACAGCGAAGAGCGCAGCTTTGGCGCCGACCGTGAGCGGCAACGCGAAGTGTCGAACGAAAGCAGCCGCAGCGCACGTGCGTCGAGCAGCGACAACGCTGCCCGCGGCGATCAGGCGACGGACGCCGGGCAGACGCGCTCGCGCAGCAATCGCGGCTTCGCATCCATGGATCGTGAGAAGCAGCGTGAGATCGCCAGCAAGGGTGGTCGTGCCGCGCACCAGAAGGGCACGGCGCACGAGTTCGACTCGAGCGAGGCGCGCGCCGCGGGCCGCAAGGGCGGCGTGACCGTCAGCCGCAACCGTGAGCACATGGCGGCGATCGGCCGTCGCGGCGGCGAAGCGCGTGGCGCCAATCGCGCGGCGCGGCTCCAGCAGAACAGCGGAATGTCGGCGTCGGCCGCAGGGAGCCAGGGCAACGCGCAGGCGAGCGTCCAGCCGGGCAGCAACAACGCGCGCTTCCAGAGCGACCGCGAAGTCGGCCTGCACAACAGTGGGCTCGGTAATGGCAATGCGGCGAGCGCCAACCGACAGAGCGGCAACTCGCTGGGCGGCGAGCGCAATTCGAACGCGAACGACGAGCGCAGCGTCGAACGGCCGTAAGGCTCGTCGGCTCGTCGGCAGGTAACTGATCGTTCATCGGCTCAGTGGTCCGTCCCGTCGACGGACCATTGAGCCGCGCGTGTTTTCCCTACTCTGACGTCGCCGTGATGGCGCGCCAGCGCGCGTCGTCCACATTGCCGCCGCTGATCACGACGACGGCCGGACCGGCGACTTCGGTCACGTGCCCGTGCAGCAGCGCGGCCGTCGCCACTGCACCCGAGCCCTCGGCATGCAGGTCGTGCTCCTGCGCCAGCCAGCGCATTGCCCCGGCGATCTCCGACTCCCGCACCGTGATCATCGTGTCGATCGCGATGCGTCCGATCGCGAACCCTTCCTCGTCCACCTGACCGGCGAGTCCATCGGCCAGCGTCGGCACTACCTCCACCTCCACTCGCGCGCCCGCGGCGAGCGACGCCGCCATCGCGTTGGTCGCTTCGCTCTGCACGCCGATGATGTGCGCCTCGGGACGCACGGCACGGATCAGCGCCGCCATCCCGCCGACCAGTCCTCCCCCTCCCACCGGCACGACGAACGTCCGCACGGCCGGCAGCTCCTCGATGATCTCGAGCGCCACGGTCCCCTGGCCGGCGAGGAGTGCCTCACCCGCGCAGGGGTTCACGAACGTCATCCCGTGCTCGCCGGCGAATCGATCCGCCGCGTGGTGGGCGGCGTCATAGTCCGGAAATCCATCGTCCACCTCGGCGCCGAGGGCGATGATGCCGCGGCGCTTGACGTCGGGCGCCGTGCCGGGAATGAAGATCCGCGCCCGCACGCCGAGCGCGCGCGCCGCGTGCGCCACGCCGAGCCCATGGTTCCCCGCCGACGAGGCCACGACCCCGCGCGCGCGCTGCTCCTCCGTAAGCGCTGCGAGCGCATTCGTGGCGCCGCGCAGCTTGAAGGACCCCGTGCGCTGCAGGTTCTCGCACTTGAGCCGGACGTCTGCACCCGTACGCTCACTGAGCCCCGCCGAGCGCAGGAGCGGCGTGCGCTCGGTGATGCCGCGCAACCGGTAGCCAGCAGCGATGACGTCAGCGGGGGAGGGGAGCATGGAACCGGGAGGTCGGGATGTCAGAAGGTCGGGATGTCAGAAGGTCGGGATGTCAGGAGGTCGGGACGTCGAAAACTACTCGGTCCCTCGGTCCCTCGGTCCCTCCGAGGTTGACTCTCCCCCTCTGCGGATTAGATTTCCTCCCGGACGGCGGCCCCGCACGGTTGCGGGGCCGTTGCCGTCTGGCACCTTGCTCGTCTGGATGGGGTACGACATTCAGACAAGTGGTGCGACGCGGGGCTGTAGCTCAGCTGGGAGAGCGCTGCAATCGCACTGCAGAGGTCAGGGGTTCGATCCCCCTCAGCTCCATCGATGTCTCGACCGATTGGCACAGATCTGGCCAATCCCGGTATTCAGCCCGCCGCCGCTCGGTAGGACGTACAGTTCCAATGACGGCGTGCGAGGCGAGTCCGGTGAGGCCAGGCCAATCGGATGACATATAGAACGCCGCGACGCTTCTCAGCGCGCGGCGTTTTTATTTGCCTCCGCCCGGCACGACGCCGCTAGTCGATCGCCGCGCGCGCGTCGTCGCGCAGCGACAGGAACAGCTCGCGCAGCCACGCATTCTCCTCGCGCTCCACCGCGCCCTCGAAGTCGCTCATCGCCGTGTTGCCGAGCGAGTTCAGGAAGTTGAGGATCCCGCTCTCCTGCACGGTGAGATGCGAGTTCCGCATGATCACCGTGGGCTCGCCATTCTCGCCGGCGCGCACGCCGATGCGGAACAGCGCACCCTCGCCGAGGAAGGGCCGGCGCAGGGGAGCGCGAAGGAGCCGCGCCGTTACCAGCGGCAGGTCCCACTTCGGTTCACGATGCGCCGTCACCACCCAGCTCCGCTGCCGGTCGCCACGCGACTCGTTCACCAGGTCCATCACGAGATCGTGGAAGCCGACGTGGAAGATCTTCACCTTGGTACGGAAGTCGGCGAAGACGAGCAGGGAGTCGGGGATCGGTCGCGCTGCTCCCGCGAGCGGCACCAGCTTTCCATTCAGCGTCCGCACGCGAATGGTGAGATACCGGTCGCGCTGCGCGATGTCGACGAACGGCACCGCCGCGCGGTCGGCGATCACAACGTGGTACGACGTGGCTTCCACGTACTTCCGTATGAATTCCGCGAAGGCCGGCAGCCGGTGCCGAAGCGGCGCGGAGCTGATGGCGATGCCGACCGTAACCGCGGTGGACCCATCGGCCAGCTGGGTCGGGTTGAGGGAATCGAGGGTGAAGACGCTCCCCAGCGCGGCGGCGGTGCGTGGCGCCGTGGCGGCCAGTTCGGCGCGCAGCTCCCGTTCCGTGCGTCCCTCGCCGGCAGCGAAGAGGCGCGAAACGATCGTCGCCACATCGGAAGGACGCACGCTGCCGATCGCGTAGTCCACCGTCGTCTCCCAGCGGTAAACGCCATCGTCGAGGCGCGCGAGGGAGGTCACGTGGCGACCGTCCCCCGGGCGAGCGGGCGCAGGCACGGACGACCGCGCCGTCATCGTGTAGCGTCCGTCAGCCACCGTGCCGAAGACCTCGAGCAGGCGGACGTTCCCCGTCATGGCCGTCCACGCCGCGCTGTCATCGAAGACCCGGGATGGCGAGAGCGCTCCCTTGGTGAGATGCAGCCGGGCGTACTCGTAGCGCGCGTTGCGAAGGACGTCGAGGTGCCGGTTGGCGATGGCCTCGAAGGCCTGCTCGGCGGCCGCTCGTCCCCGCGCCGCCGGCCCGAAGCCGGCGAAGGGGCCGCGACAGGCCGTCGCGGACACTGCGAGCACGCCTGCGGCCACGAGCCGCCGGAGAAAGGCGGGATTCGCGGTGACGCGGACTACCGAACGGCGGTGTGGGAGGGAGAGCAGGGTGTGATCCGGCAGTGCAGGAGGGGTTGAAGCGACATCCTGTCCGGAGTATTTTACATGGGTTCCGCCGGATGCGCAGACATTTGTCCATTCGGCGTTTCGATGCCCCTTGGTGTAACTGGCAACACGCCTGACTCTGGATCAGGAGAGTCCTGGTTCGATCCCAGGAGGGGCAATAGTTGGAGGTCGAGAGCCCGCATTCACATCCGTGAATGCGGGCTCTTTGCTGTCGTGGAGCTGGTACGCTCCTTCGGTGGTTCGGTCTCCTCCCGGCAGCCATCGTCGCGAGGAACACCCCAGTCGCTGCGGCGCCAGGCACGACGGATGCTCTTCCATGGGAATGTCTTCAATGGAGGGCTTTCATGGCTCGCAAGCGCGAACTGATCGAACCGAATGTCGGGGACAAGCGGTACATCCGTCGCGATGCGTCGGGGCGTTTCACCGAGGATCAGAGCGACGTGGGACGCTCCCTCGCCGCCGACCGCCGCCGCTCGTCCAGTACGAAGGTCCCCAAGGGGCAGGGCGACAAGGGCGACACCAGGCGCGGCAAGCACTGATCGTACACGAAACGGCCAGGGCTCACCCCTGGCCGTTCGCTTCCCCGGTCCCCATTCCGGCCGTCGACGTCGCATTCTCCGCCGCGGCCGATGCGGCCGCCGATACCGGGATCGCCGAGGTGGTCGACGGGCCGGATGGAGTGATCCGCCGATCATGCTGCCGGCGCTCCTCCAGCGTCTCACCGGCCCGCCGGTGCAGCTCCTTGAACTCCCGCTGCAGCGCCGCCAGCTCCTCGTCGCTCATCGCTTCCATGTCCACGAGGCGGTTGCGGGCCGTGTGCGTGGCGCGAATCAGCTCGTCGAGCTTGAGGTGCATCACCTTCGCGTCGCGGTTCTGCGTGTTCTGGATCAGGAACACCATCAGGAAGGTGACGATGGTCGTACCGGTGTTGATCACCAGCTGCCAGGTATCCGAGTAGTGGAACGCCGGACCGCTCGCCGCCCAGACGATGACGATGACCATCGCGGCGAGGAAGGTCCACGGTGTTCCAACAGCTTGCGCCGTGGCCTGGGCGAGACGACGAAAGAACTGCTGCATGGCCTCGAATGGGCTGACGAGAATGTGATGCGCCGAACGCTGCTCGCCGGCGACGGGTCAACCGCTGGCGCTGCTCCCCCCGCTCCCGCTCGGATCGTGCTGATCGATGCCGCCCGGCGGCGTGTGCCGGCTTGCCCAGCCCCTCACCGGTTCGGCCATCCGTCGCAGGAGATCCAGGCGCTCATCGGGCAGCGCCTCCCAGCCATCAGGCACTTCGAGCAGCCGCCGGCGCTCCGTGCTGTCTTCGTTCTGGAAGGCCAGCCACTCGGTCGGAGTGCCTGGCACGGTGGCGGCAAACCCCGACTGTACGAGCCACGCCGTCCACGTCGTTCCGTCCGATGCGACAAAGCTGCGTAGCGCCATGGTCGCCCTCGCAAGCACCAACCGTGCCCGTTCCGGGGTCGGCGACAGGAGTGCTGGTGAGGCCGTCGCTATTGGGACTGTTCAGGCGACGAGGTGCGCCGCCGCGGGACGTAGGGCAACACCGGCGACGCATCCTGGCACCAGCGGCAGAGAAGCGCGTCGCTCGCCAGCGTCCAGCCGGGCGGCAGGGCATCGAAACGCCGCCGCTCCTCGCCGCTGGTGAACAGCAGCCAGCCATTCGCCAGCTCGGGGCGGGGGAGCAGCCGGGTACGGCGCTCCGTGAGCTGCTCCTGGATCGCCCGCACCTCCCACACCCGATTCTCGCCGTCCTGGAATGTTCGCACGCGTCGCTCGCTTCCTCACCCCTGCCATGCGCGGCCGACCCCGCTCGGGGCCCGCGGACAGTGGCTGCAAGCATCATGCACCGACCGTGACCGGGGTCACAGAACGCAGGCGGCCTCGAGTGTTACGTGCGGTGGGGTGCTGATCGGTGCTCGTGTCCGCGGCGCAGTGACGCCGACACGGGAGCGTCGTCTTCAGGACCCGCACATCCCTCCTGTTCCTCGGATTTCTCGTCGCGCATCATGCTTCGCCCCGCACTTCGTCTCCCTGCCATCGCCTTCGCGGCTGCCCTGTTCACTGCCTGCGTCCCCCCTCGCGAGCGCGTCGAGGGCCTGTCTCCTGACGGTTCGACGCGCGTGAGCCTCGATCTCCAGCCAGCCGGCATCGATAGCGTACTCGGGACGGGCACCCTCCAGGTCGCGGGCCATCCGCACACGGTCGTCGTCGCGGGGCGGTGGAACGACGTCGGGGACGGCGTGCGCAGCCTCGAGGCGACGCTGCAGTCCGACACGACGCCTGGCGAGCGCTGGGCGATCGAATGGTCGACGACGGCGCTCGAGGGCTCCCTCCGCCATACGAGCCCCGGCACCGACGGCTCCCGCGACATCGTACCGATCGCGACGCCGTAAGAGCGGAAGGTCGGAAAGCCAGAAGGTCGGAAAGTCGGAAGGTCGGATCCCGACCATCCCGCCATCCGACCTTCCCACCATCGCCCCTCCAGTCCGGAACATTCCTTGCGCGCCCCTCGCGCGCTGCGCGCCGACACACCATCCGGTGTGGCCGGCCATTCTCCTGTGCGCTCGAGCGACCATGGCCGCAAGGACGTTCACCGACTCAGCCGGGCTGACGTGGAGCGTATTCGAGGTGCATCGCGCGTCGCAGTCAGCGGGCGCGGTGTCACCGGGGCTCGAGCACGGGTGGCTCGCGTTCTCGAGCGGCGACAACAGAAGACGTCTCGCTCCCTTTCCGTCGAGTTGGGAAAGCTCCACCGACTCGGAGCTGGAGACGCTGTGCGAATCGGCGCGACGCGTCGAGCCCTCACGCGCTCCGGCGAACGCCATCCTGCGGCCGCGCATCAGGCCGAGCCGCCTCGACTCGGAGTCGACGAACGCCGTCGCGTCCCCGGCGAACGTGGAAGCCACGGTGCGCAACTTCGCCCATCAGGCGCGTGCGAGGGGCCTGCCAGCCGTCTCGGCGATGCTCGAGCTGAAGTCGCTGCTCCAGCAGCGGTACTCCGACCCGCAGTCCGCCGCCCACGACCGGCAGAGCATTCGACGCTGGTTCGTGGAGGCGTACTACTTCGAGCGCGAGCAGGACGATCCGCAGTCCTGAATCCCGCGCTCAGTCCGCGTAGGGCGAGTCGGAATACGGGGAGTCGCCGTCCGGAATCAGGTCGTCGAACCGCTCCTTCACCCGCGGCAGTTCGGCGTCGGCGGGAACCAGGCCGCGCACGAGGTCGACGAGCATCGGACTCAGGTGACCGCCGTAGCGCAGCAGCACGGCTGCGCGCTCGCGCTTGCGCAGCAGGAAGGCGAGGATCGGCATGTCCGCCTTGGCGCCGTTGCAGTCCTCACATGCCAGGACGAGGTTGTCGCGCCGGTCATACGCGCTTCGCCCGCGCCGCGGCGCCACGTGGTCCAGGGTGATCGTGCTCGCCGCAACTCGCCGGCCGCAGTACGCGCAGACCGGGCCGTGCAGATCGAGAAGCCAGCGCTTCGTTTCGGCGTACGCGTTCCGGCTCGTGGGGCTCGACGTCAGCTGCGGCTGCGGCGCGCCCCTCTTCCGGCGCCGCGATGGTCGCTTGCGTGGTGGAGTCACGAAGGGAGAATCTAGCAGACGGGCGGAAGGTCAGAAGGTCAGAAGGTCAGAAGGTCGGGAGGTCGGGAGCCCATGGACCATGGACGATGGACCATCAGACTGGCGACCTTCGGCCATCAGACGGTTTTCGCCATCCCACCTGCCCTCCATCCGACCGAACTTCCAGTGGCGTCCCGAGTACAACCGCTGTAGTCTCAGGGAGTGGGCCGGGCGGCCCGAAGGTCCACCCGACGCGGGAGCGTGGGCGTGCGAGCAATTTCCGTTGTCATGCTGACGGCCGTCGTTGCGACGGGGTGCCACGGCTCGCGAGTGCCCGGGTCCCCCTTCGCTGGCGCGTCGTTGCTCGCGCCGCTCTCCGATGCCGAAGAGGCGCATGACGCACTGCTGCGCGCCGACCTGGCGCGCGCGGACTCCGTCGCCCAGCTCGGCCTGGCGCGCGGCCTGGCGGCGAATTTCACGAGCGACGTCGTCTACCTGCGGGGCGGCCTTCCGATCGTTCGCGGACGGAGCGCCGCGGAGGCCATCATCGCTGCGGAATCGCTCGGCGGACCGGTGGCCGTGCGCTGGCAACCCGTCCGTGCCGAGGTGAGCCGTGACGGCCGCAGCGGTTACAGCTACGGCTACACCGTCATCGGTGCGGCTACCGGTGCCGCACCGTCCATCCGCATGGACCGCTACATCGCCTTCTGGCGCCGGGATGGGGATGCGTGGCAGGTTGCGGGCTACGCGGAGACGTACGGCGCACCGCCACCTGCGCTCACCGTCCCGTCCACGGCAGCGGATTCGGCGCTCGCTGACGTGCCGATGCGCCGGTCGCGCGGGCCGCTCGAGGAGATCCGCGCCGCGGACGACGAGTTCTCGCGCATGGCGACGAAGCTCGGGACCGGCCGTGCGTTCGGTGCCTACGCTGCGGAAAATGCGCAGATCTTCTCCACGCCAGGCGAGTTCATCACCGGTCCCGAGGCCATCAGCCAGGCGTTCGGCCCCACCACCGAGGACAGCAAGCTGGCGTGGCACCCGATCACCGGCGAGGTCGCGCGTTCTGGCGACCTGGGCTTCACGGTGGGGAACGCGGTGTTCACCGGCCGCAGCCTCGACGGCTCGGCGGAGGTGCGCTATTCCAAGTATCTCACCGTCTGGAAGAAGCAGCGCGACGGAAGCTGGCGCTACGTCGTGGACGGCGGGAACGGGCGCCCGAAGAGCTGATCGGAATCGCATGTCGCATCCGGCTCCGGCGCTGATCATGCGCGCCGTCCGCTCCGCTCCCCGCGCCCCGCTGCTCGGCGCGTTGATCGTGCTGCTCGCGGCGTGCGCACCGGCCGGCGCGCCCCCAGCACCCGTTCCCGATCGTACGCGCCCCACTGACGCCGAACGGGCCGCCGCCGCACGCGCCGACAGCATCCGCGCTGCGCAGCAGGCAGCAGCCGACGCGGCAGCCGAGCGCGCCGCTCGCGAGGTTCCGATCGGACGGTTTGCGAAGCTGCCGCGCCCGGCCACGCGACACGACACGCTGATGCCGCGCCCCGTGAATGCGCCGGTTCGCGTCTGCGCCGGCGGCGACGTCATGCTCGGCACCAACCTCGACACGGCGTGGGCGAACCGCGCATCGAAGCACATGCGCGAGGTGCTGCGACGCTCCGATGCGCCGGCGTCGCTCATCGCACCGCTGCGCCCACTCTTCTCGGGGGCCGACATCGCGCTGGTGAACGTGGAGTCGGCGATCGGCGAAGGGCCGTCGCCCTCCAAGTGCGGGCCGAGCTCCACCAACTGCTTCGCCTTCCGCGCGCCGCTCGCCAGCGCGCGCGCCATCCGCTCGCTCGCGCCGCGCGCGCA
This sequence comes from Gemmatimonadaceae bacterium, assembly GCA_036377775.1. Taxonomy (GTDB): domain Bacteria; phylum Gemmatimonadota; class Gemmatimonadetes; order Gemmatimonadales; family Gemmatimonadaceae; genus AG11. The sequence goes on from DASUXT010000040.1 coordinate 21,626, forward strand.
GGTGGTGGGCAACCTCGCCAACAATCACGCGCGCGATGCCGGCAATGCGGGGCAGGACAGCACCGTCGCCGCATTGCGCCGCGCGGGGGTGCTGGTCAGCGGCGACGACACGCTCCCGACACTGGTTCCCACGCGAGCGGGCGATACGGTGGCCGTGCTCGGGTTCTACACATCGAACGACACGCCCGACGCGCGCGACACGGCGGAGGTGCGACGCCTCGTGGCGCGGGCAGCGGATCAGTATCCGGTCGTGATCGTCACGATGCACCTCGGTGCCGAGGGACGCCGCGCGCAGCACACCACCGACACCACCGAGATCTTCCTCGGCATCGATCGCGGTAATCCGGTGGCGTTCGCCGAGGCGGCCGTGCGCGGTGGTGCGACGCTGGTGATCGGCCACGGGCCACACGTGCTGCGCGCCGTGGAGTGGCGCCCGCGCGGCGCGCTCGTGGCGTATTCCCTCGGCAACCTGCTCACGTACGGCCCGTTCGTCCTGCGCGAGCCGCTCAATCGCAGCGCCGTGCTGTGCGCGACGATCGACACCTCCGGACGTGTGGCGTCGGCGACGCTCGTCCCCACGCTGCAACGCGCTGCAGGAGTAGTGGTACGCGACCGGTCGCGCCGCGCCTTCACCATCGTGAATTCGCTGGGACGCGCTGACTTTCCGGAGAGCTCGGCGCGGGTGAACGCCCGAGGTGCGCTCAGCCCGGCGTCACCGCGCTGACTGACGCCTGCTAGCTGTCGCCGCGCTTGTCGGCGTCCGCCGTGCCGGCCACCACGCGCTGCGAGCCGTGCCACTTCCGGATCAGCGGCGACGCCGGCCGGTCCAGCGGACTCTCGATCACTTGGCCGGCCTTGCTGCTCGCGTGCACGTACCTGCCGTTGCCGATGTAGATGCCGATGTGGCTCACGCTGCCGTCGCGCGTCCGCCCGAAGGTGAGGAGGTCGCCCGGGCGGAGACGCGTGCTGTCACGTCCGAGGGCGAGTCCCATGCGCGCCTGCTGCGCCGCCGTGCGCGGGAGGGAGACCTGCAGGACAGCCATCACGTACTTCACCAGGCCGCTGCAATCGAAGCCGCTCTTCGGCGACGTGCCGCCGAGCACGTAGCGCGTGCCGATCTGGTTGCGGACCACGGAGACGATGATGGAATCGCGGAGCGACTCCATGGACGCGCTGAACTTCGCGAAGGGCTTCGGCGCGGCGGGCCTTGCGAGCACGACGGGCGCGAGGCTCGTTGCGGCGGCGACGCGCGGGTGCGGCCGCTGCGCACTCGCCGACGCTGCACCGGCCACGAGCAGCGCCAGCGCGCCCGTGCTGCATGAGCGCACGCGCGACGCACGACGGCGGAGGGACGTGACGGAGAGTGAAGTCATTCGAGAGTGGACGCGGCACCGGAGGGAGGCGTGCCGTAACTGCTGTGCTCGGCACCCATGGGCCCACAGCGCGTGACAGGCTGATCGTACTCGCCGCGGACGGCGAGGTCAACCTTTCGGGGGTTGGCGACGACCTGCGCTGCACGTACGACGCCTCGGCGATCGCGCGCGTCACGCGCCGGCCGCTTCAGCGAATGTCGAGCAGCTTGTGTGTCTGCAGGCTCAACCGCCACTGCGGATGCGCGAGGCAATACGCGAGCGCTGCGCGCACGTTGGCCTGCGCCGATTCCGCACTGCCGGTGTCGAGGGGCTGCAGGAAGAAGTGCTCGAAGTGGAGCGCTGCATAGCGCGCCGGATCGCCTTCGCCGTACGGCTGCGGGTACACGAGCTTGAGCTCGTGACCGCGCGTGAGCGCGAGCGGCGCATCCGCCTTGGGGCTCACGCAGATGTGGTCGAGCCCTGCTGGCGCGGGCTGCGTGCCGTTCGTCTCCACGGCGACCTCGAAGCCGCGCGAGTGCAACGCGTCGATCGCCGGCTCGTCGAGCTGCAGCAGCGGCTCGCCACCGGTACAGACGACGAGTGGATGCCCGCCCTGCGCCCTGCCGCCGGCAACGTGAGGCCAGCGCGACAGCACGGCATCCGCGAGCGCATCGGCGGTCGTGAATCTTCCACCGTCGGGACCGACGCCGACGAAATCCGTGTCGCAGAACTGGCAGGTTGCCCGGCTGCGATCAGCTTCGCGTCCCGTCCACAGGTTGCACCCACTGAAGCGACAGAACACGGCGGGGCGTCCCGCGTTCATTCCCTCGCCCTGCAGGGTGTAGAAGATCTCCTTGACGACGTACGTCATGATGCGCCGCTCGGCCTGCGCATCAGTGCCGCGCCTCGTTCGGCGGATGGATGTACGCCGCCGGGTCATGCGTGCCCGCCTCGGCGAAACCCTTGAGCCGCAGCGTGCAGGCATCGCACCGGCCGCACGCCTCTCCCGTCTCGCTCGGGTCGTAGCAGCTCAGCGTCATCGAGTAATCCACACCGAGAGAGCGGCCGAGCTCGACGATCTGCCGCTTGGTCAGGTCGATCAGCGGCGTCCGGATGCGGATCGGCGCCGTGCCTTCCACGCCGCCGCGCGTGGCGAGGTTCGCCATGCGCTCGAAGGCGGCGACATATTCGGGGCGGCAGTCGGGGTAGCCCGAATAGTCGAGCGCATTCACGCCGATGAAGATGTCCGACGCGCCGAGCACTTCCGCCCACGCCAGGCAGAAGGAGAGGAAGATCGTGTTGCGCGCCGGCACGTAGGTGATCGGAATGCCGTCGGCCATCGTGTCCGCCGCGCGATCCTTTGGCACGTCGATGTCCGCCGTGAGCGCGGAGCCGCCGAAGGTGCGCAGGTCGATGTCCACCACCACGTGGTCCTTCACCTGGTAGTGCTTCGCCACGCGGCGCGCCGCCTCGATCTCACCGGCGTGGCGCTGGCCATAGCGGAAGGTCATTGCATGCACGTCGAACCCGCGATCGATCGCGTACGCGAGCATGGTGGTGGAGTCGAGTCCACCAGAGAGGAGCAGGACGGCGGGGAGCGCGGACATGCTGTAAAGATAGGCCGGCCGGCGTGAAACGCCGGCCTTCGGGCACGGCGGTCGTGAGGCCTTATGCGCCGCGCAAAGCCTGCTCCAGATCCTCGATCAGGTCGTCCACGTTCTCGAGCCCCACCGAGATGCGGAGCAGGTTCTCCGGCGCCTTCGTCGTCGGTCCCTCCACCGAGGCGCGGTGCTCGATGAGGGACTCGGGGCCGCCGAGGCTCGTGGCGCGCGTGAACAGCTTCAATCGAGTGGTGAGGGCGAGCGCGGCGTCGCGGCCACCGTGGACCTGCACGCTGAGCATGCCGCCGAAATCGCTCATCTGCCTCGCGGCAAGCGCATGGCCGGGATGGGTGGGGAGACCGGGGTAGTGCACGACCTCCACTTCCTTTCTCGACGCAAGGAAGCGCGCCACGCCGGCGGCGTTCGCGCAATGCGCGCGCATGCGCCATGGCAGGGTGCGCATGCCGCGGAGCAGGAGCCAGCAGTCGAACGGCGAGGGGACGGCGCCGCCCAGCGTCTGGATGGCGAACAGCTTGTCGAGGAGCTCGTCGCGCTGGCGGAAGACGAGTGCGCCACCAAGCAGGTCGCTGTGTCCGCCGAGGTACTTGGTGGTGGAGTGCATCACCACGTCGGCGCCGAGTGCGAGCGGGTGCTGCAGCACCGGGGTGGCCCACGTGTTGTCCACCACGCAGCGTGCGCCGGCGGAGTGTGCGAGCCCGGCGAGGGCCGCGATGTCCACGATCCGCACGAGGGGATTGGAGGGCGTCTCCACCCACACCATGCGCGTGGTCGGCCGGAGTGCCCGCTTCACCGCGTCGAGATCGGCCATGTCCACGACGTCGAGCTGGAGCCCCCACGGGCCGAGCAGCTCGCGCAGGGTGCGGAGGGTGCCGTAGTAGGCGTCGTCGGGGGCGAGCACGTGATCGCCCGGCGCGAGCGCCTGGAAGACGGACATCGTCGCCGCCGACCCCGAGGCGAAGGCGAGCGCCGCCGCGCCTCCCTCGAGGGTGGCGAGTGCATCCTCGAGGGCCCGGCGGTTCGGGTTCGAGGTGCGGGTGTAGACGTGGCCGGCGCGGTAGCTGCCGCCGGGCTCGCGCTCGAAGGTGGTAGAGAGGTGGATGGGCGGTGTGACCGCGCCCGTCGCGGGATCCACCGCGAGGCCGGCGTGTGCGGCGAGCGTCTCGATGCGCATGGCGTGAAGATACCCCCGTCCGCGGCGGCGCAACATGGAGCGTGGCCCGTGCGTAGCTTGGACGAGCGCGCACCATCGCCGCGCTCGATCCCGATACCGAGGAAGCTTCCGTGCATGAATCGAATAGGTCCCGACACTCGCTGCGCGAGTGCGGGATGACACCGCGCCCGCGCGAGTGCGGGATGACACCGCGCCCGCGCGAGTGCGGGGTGACGCTCCGTTCGCTCGCCGCCGCGGGCGCGCTGGCGCTGGCTGGTGCGTGCTCGTCCACCCAGGCCCCGGCCACCACCGCATCCGCGGCGATGCCGGTCGCCGGGCCGCTCCCCCTCAAGTACGTGGGGCCCGCCACCGGCGCGCCGATCAGCGCGCAGGACCTGATGACGCGGCTCTACATCTACGCCGACGACTCGCTGCAGGGGCGCGAGGCGGGGACGGTGGGCCACATGAAGGCGACGGCCTACATCGCCGACCAGGTGCGCAGGCTCGGTCTCGTGCCGGCCGGGGACAACGGGACGTACTTCCAGAACGTGCCGTTCATCTCCCGACGGTTCGATCCGTCCACCACGCTCACGGTGGATGGCAGTACCCTCACGGCGTTCACCGACTTCATTGCCTCGCCGTTCCGGGGAGCGCTGCCGCGCAGCATCGACGGCGTGCAGGTGGTCTACGGCGGCGTGCTCGGCGACACGGCGAACGCCCTCAGCGCCGCACAGGCGGCGGGGAAGCTGGTCGTGCTGTCGCCCGCAGCTGGCGGTGGGCGCTTCTTCGGGCGGCGCGGTCCGAATCCGCTGGCCGAGGCCGCCGCGGTGGCGATCATCGCCGGTCCGCAGCTCACGGCGCAGGAGCTGGCCTCGGGACGGTCGGCGTCGCTCACGTTGAAGCCGGAGCCGGGCGCCCCCGCCGCGCAGGTCACACTTTACGTCACGGAGGGCGCCGCGACAAAGCTGCTCGGTGGATCCTCGGACCAGCTGACCGTGGGCGCTGCGGGACGTACGGTGCAGGGCAACCTGCGCTACATCACCACCGATGCGCCGACGCGCAACGTCGTGGCGATCCTCCCGGGCAGCGATCCGGCGCTCCGTGGTGAGTACGTCGCCATCGGCGCGCACAGCGACCACGTCGGGATCCGTGCCGCCGGTCCGGTGGACCACGATTCGCTCCACCTGTACAACCAGCAGCGGTACTTCATCACCGACAATCCGAGTGGGGCGCGCCTCACGCCGGAGCAGCAGGCCGATCAGCGCGCGCGACTCGCGGCGATCCGCGTCAACCTCGACTCCGTGCGCGCCCTGCGCGCTCCGCGGCCCGACTCGATCAACAACGGTGCCGACGACGATGGCTCCGGCACGGTGACGGTGCTCGAGGTGGCGGAGGCGTTCGCGAAGGGGTCGGTGAAGCCGAAGCGCTCCATCCTCTTCGTCTGGCACACCGGTGAGGAGAAGGGGCTGCTCGGCTCCCGCTACTTCACCGACAACCCGACCGTGCCGCGCGATTCCATCGTGGCGCAGATCAACATCGACATGGTGGGCCGCGGTGCGGCGAAGGACCTCGCGGCGGGAAGCGAGCGCTACCTGCAGCTCGTCGGCTCGCGACGCAACTCGACCGAGCTCGGGGACCTCGTGGAGACGGTGAACCGCACCGAGCCGATGCCGTTCACCTTCGACTATACCTACGACGCGAACGGCCACCCGGAGAACATCTACTGCCGCAGCGACCACTACGAGTACGCGCGGTGGGGGATCCCGGTGGTGTTCCTGACCACGGGCCTGCACGGCGACTACCACCAGGTGACCGACGAGCCGCAGTACATCGACTACCCGCACATGGCGCGCATCGGGAAGCTCGTGTTTGACCTCGCCGACCGCGTGGCCGACCTGGATCATCGTCCGGTGGTGGACAAGCCGAAGCCGGATCCGAAGGGGGCGTGCAGGCAGTAGGGCTGCGCGTGAACCGTGAACGGTGAACGGTGAACCGTGATCCATAACGGCAGCTGAGAGGACACAGCTGAAGAAGCTGAAACGGCAGGATTCTCCTTGAAGAATCCTGCCGTTTCCGTCTGTCCGTTCGCTTGTCGTGGCGCTTGGCGTGAACGGATCACGGTTCACGGTTCACGGTTCACGGCCCTACGCCGTCCTCAGCCCTCCCACCAGCTCCCTGAGCTGGGTGGATCCTTCCAGCAAGTGATTGGAGGCGGAGGTCATCTCCTCGCAGGCCGCGCTCTGCTCCTGAGTTGAGGCGTTCACCTGCTGCGCCGCCGAGGCGTGACCCTCGGCAGTGCGGGCGATGGACTGGAGGCCGCTCGCTGCGCTCGCGGCGGCATCGGCGTTCAGGCTCGCGGCGCTGGTCACGCCGCTGGCGGCCACGCGCGCACGCTCGGCGGCCTCGGAGATCGCCGCAAGGGCGCTGTCGATTTCGCGTGACACGGTCTCGATCTCGGCGACGCGGGAGGCGCTCGCCTCCATCGCCTTCGAGCTGCTCGCGACCCGCGACGTGACGATGCCGGTCATCTGCACGATCTCGTCGGCGGCGCGCTGCGACTGCTCGGCGAGCTTGCGCACCTCGTCGGCCACGACAGCGAAGCCGCGGCCGGCGTGGCCGGCGCGCGCTGCCTCGATGGCGGCGTTCAGCGCCAGCAGGTTGGTCTGCTCGGCGATCGTGCTCACCGTCTGGACGAACTTGTTGATGTCCGCCGCGGTGGAGCTCAACCCCACCACCTCGCGCGTGGCGCTTTCCACGGAGCGCTTCACATCCTTGAGGATGCCGAGGGCGCGCTCGATCTCGATGCGCTTCTGGCCGGCTCCGGTCTCGATGTCGCGCGCCAGCGCGTTCACTTCCGCGGAGCGCTCCATCACGCTGTCGGCGGCCTCGCGAATCGCCTGCAGCGCCTCGTCCACGGTACGGAGCTGCGTCACCTGATTCTCGGCGCCGTGCGATACCTCGGTCATCGCCCCCGCCATCTGTCCGGCGGAGAGGGAGATCTGCTCCGACACCGACGCGAGCTCGTGCGCCGAGCTCGCCACGCTCTCTGCCGTCTCGGCGGCCACGGCCACGACGCGCGACAGGGAGTCACCCGTCTGGTTCATGGCGTTGGCGAGGATCTGGAACTCGCCGGGCAGTCGCGCGGTGGTGCGCACCGTGAGATCGCCTTCGCTCAGCGAGCGGGCGTGACGCACGAGCAGGGCGAGGGGATGGCTGATGGAGCGCACGGTGTAGAACACCACCAGCAGTCCGATAATGGCGGCGAAACCGATCAGCGTGACGAAGGCTGCCGAGCGGCGGCTCGCGTCGCTGGCGAGGCGCTGGCGAACGGCGGCCACCTTGGCGGCCTTGAGGCGACCGAGGCGTTCGATGTCGCTCAGCAGCTGGCCGACGATGGTGCGCGCCTTCAGTGCTTCCTGGCGCGCTTCGGCGGTGCGACCGAGGTCGGTGAGGCGGTGGGCGAGCGCGTACTCGTTCTCGATCGCCGAGAAGCGGGTGTCGATGGCGGCAATGACACCCGCCTCCTCTTCCTTGCGGATGGCGGTGTTGTCCGGCGTCTGGCTGAGTCGCGCGTTCATGTCGCGCTGCACCAGGTGCGCCTGGGCGCCATAGCGGCGGAACGCATCGAGCGCGCTGGAGTCGCGCGTCTCCACGTAGCGGCTCGCCGCCTCCAGCGTCTGCGAGACGTCGGCCGAGAGCTGGGCGCTCTGCTGGGCTTCGGTCTGCACCCCTTCCAGAGTGGTGCCGATCGCGTCGGCCATCTGCGTCATGGTGCGACGCGCGAGCACGCCCGCCACGACGAGCAGCAGGACGAGTGCACCGAAGCCGCGGACGAGACGCGTGCGGATGGTGCCGCGCTTGCCGCGCGTCATGGTGGCGAAGGTGGCGGTCGGTCCGGTCATTCGCTCATCCCCGCTACGCGCAGGACGCCGTGGTCGATGCGCGTCATCACCACGCTCTTGCCCACCGGGTCGCCGGTCGGGAGGAAGGAGATCGCGCCCGTCACTCCGTGGAAGGCCGTTTCCGGGGTGAGGCCGGCGAGGTAGTCACGGATCTTCCGACGATCGGGACCCACCGCCTGCGATGCCTGGTAGAGCAGCTGGGTGGCGTCGTAGGCGAGGGCGGCGTTGTTGTCCGGCGACATGTGGTACTTCGCCTGGAAGGCCTGCACGAACTTCTGCGCTTCCGGCCGCGGGTCCTGTGCCGTGAAGGGCACGCCGGCGAACACGCCCTGCGAGCGCAACGTGTCCACGCTCAGGCCGCTCCAGCCGTCGCCGCCGATGAGGTCCACGGCGAGCTGCTGACGCCGCACTTCCTTCAGGAAGGCGAGCCCCGAGGCGTCGGTGCCGGCGACGAAGATGACGTCCGGCTTGCGCTGCTTGTAGTACGACACGAACGGCTCGAACGACTGCTCGCCGCCCTCACCGATCGGGTCCATGCTGATCACTTCACCGGCGAAGCCGCGACGAAAGGAGTCGCTCAGGCCACGGCCGTAGGTGTTGTTCTCATAGAGGATGGCGGCGCGCTTGAGGCCAAGCCGGTTGGCGAAGCGCGCGATGTCGATGCCGTTCGAGGAGTCGCTGCTGATCACGCGGAACGTCCACCGCGATATCCCGGTGAGGGCGGGCGAGGTGGCCGACGTCGCCACTGCGGCAAGATGCCCATCGTACACCTGGGCCGCGGCGACCATCGCCCCGGAGTTCACGTGGCCGATCACGGCGGAGATGTCGGCCGAGTCCACGAACTGCTGGGCGATCCTGCTGGCCTTCTGGCCGTCGCCGTCATCATCCTGGAAGACGATGCGCAGCGGGTGTGTCTGGCGCTCGGGGCGCGCGTTGATCTCCTCGAGTGCGAGCTCGATGCCACGCCTCGTCATGGCGCCATAGCCCTGCTTCCACGGCCCCGCCGCACCGAAGGTCACGGTCGAGGAGCCGCCGCGCGTACAGGCGGCCAGCAGGAGCAGCAGCAGAAGTCGCTTCGGCAACGGAAGTCGGGTCTGGGAGTGCGAGAGCCGGCGGCGTCGCCGTTCGCTGGAATGACGAGAAGACCTGAACGGCGTCACTCCAGTATCGGCTGGCACCCGTCCTGCCTTGAGCCTCCGCATGGAGGTGAGCGCATGAAGGTGCTCGTCACGGGAGGAACGGGAGTCGTCGGGGCCGGGACTGTCACGGAACTGGTCAGGCGTGGCCACTCGGTGGTGCTGGTTTCGCGGCACGCCGAGCACGACGCGCGGCAGTGGCCGTCGGGGGTGACCCCATGGCCCGGCGACGTGGCGAAGCCCTCCTCGCTGCGCGGCGCTGCCGACGGATGCGATGTCGTCCTTCACATGGTCGGCATCGTGGACGAGAGCGACGATGCCACCTTCGACGCGGTGAACGTGCAGGGCACGGCGCACATGATTGCCGAAGCCGAGCGCGCGAAGGCGGGCCGCTTCATCTTCGTCTCGTCGCTTGGCGCGCCGACCGGCGAGTCGGACTATCACAAGTCGAAGCGCGATGCCGAGGAGCTGGTGCGCCACTTCCATGGTGCATGGACGATCTGCCGGCCAGGGAACGTCTATGGCCCGGGCGACGAGCAGATCTCGCTGCTCCTGCGCATGGTGCGCAGCCCGAGTCCGGTCGTCCCGCGCATCGGTGCTGGCGACCAGGCGATCCAGCCCATCTGGTGGGAGGACGTGGCGAACGCGCTGGCGACCGTGGTGGAGCGGCCGGACCTCGCGAAGCGCGAGCTCGACCTGGCTGGGGGAGAGCGCACGTCGCAGAACGACCTGATCGAGCGGTTGTCGCGGATCACGGGACGCTCGGTGATGCCGGTCTCGGTACCCGACTTTCTCGCCACGCTCGGCTCGAAGGCGGTATCGCTCGTCGGCTGGGACATGTCGTTCAACGAGCAGCAGGTCACCATGCTGCACGAGGGAAATGCCATCGAGGCTGGAGGGACGAATGCCCTGGTGGACGTGCTGCGCATCGAGCCCACCCCGCTCGACGTGGGGCTGCAGAGGCTGGCCGACCTGCAACCGGAACAGCTGCCCTCGGAAGGGATCGGCACGCTGAAGCGGAAGCGCTACTGGGCCGACATCACCGGCTCCAGGTACGACGCCGACTCGCTGTTCCAGCTGTTCCGCACGCACTTCAATGAAGTGCTGCCCGTGTTCGTGGAGGCGGCGCCCGAGCCCTCCACCTCCGACGTCATCGAGGACGGCGAGAGCATCACGCTGGCGCTGCCGATGCGCGGGCACGTGCAGGTGCGCGTGGCGGAGCTCGGGAGCCGCGGCACGACGCTGCTCACCCTCGAGGGCCATCCGCTCGCGGGGGCGGTGCACTTCAGCACCGCACACGCCACGAACGGGGTTCGCTTCCAGGTCGAGGTGTTCGATCGCGCCGCGAACGTGCTCGACCTCATCGCCATGCGCACGCTTGGCGACCGCCTGCAGGGGCAGACGTGGACCGAGGTCGTGGAGAACGTGATCAGGCTGAGCGGAGGCCGCGCACCCGACGGCGTCCAGCAGGAAAGCCGCTCGCTGGACGACGAGGAGGCGAGACGCGTGGAGAAGTGGGTGGACGATCTCGCGCTCAGGCGAAAGCGCACGGAGAACGCCGATCGGATCGCCGGCACCGCGTAATGGCTAGCGTGCCTTTTCCGCCTCGTCCCAGATGACGTCGAGCGGGCGCGATTGGCAGTGCGCGCCGCAGCCGAGGCGGTAGCGGTTCCGGGCGAACCAGCGGTAGAAGCGATCGGCGATCGTACGGACGAAGGGGATCCTGAAGACCCATGCGATCAGGCGCCCGCGAGGGAGCACGGTGAGCAGCTGCTCGATGGCCGCCGCGCCCTGCCACGTGGTGCCGTTGGCAGCGATGAGCTGCAGCGCCTCGGCGTAGGCGTGCGTGGGGATCCATGGGAAGCGCGCCGTGACTCCCGGCTGTTGCGATGGCACCACTTCCAGCATGCGGCCGCCGTCCCACTTCTGCAGCACGCCGGCGAGTCGCGTGCACACCTTGCAATCGCCGTCGTACACCACGGTGTACGCGCGGCCGAGTCCATGGCTCGGCGCCTCCTGTCCGGCGATCGTGAAGCGAACGACGGGAACGGTCACGCCGATGCTCCGGCGTGATCATGATCGTGCGCAGGCACGGCATTGCCCGTCGTGACGGTGATGGCGGGCGGATGCGTGAGCGTCGCGTGGATCGTGCACAGCTCCGAGGCGCGCCGCGCGGCGGCCGTGCGATTCGCGGGGAGCGACGGCCAGTCAAGCAGCACGTGGATGTCCGACATCCGGTGCGGGTCGTCGGCGAAGCTCCAGTGCACCTCGATCGCGAGGTCATCCACCGACAGGTCGGCGTGGGTGGCCCACGAGTAGAGCACCGAAAAGGTGCAGCTCGCCAGCCCGCTCGCCAGCATCTGGAAGGGCGAGTACTGGACGTCGGCGGAAGGCGCCTCGACGGTGAGCGGCCCCGCAGTCGGCTCGAGGCGAATGGCGTCGTCGGAGAGCAGGGTGATCTTCATGCGGGGGAGGGGGTGCAAAGGTCAGACCGATAGGGGTCGGACCCGCTTGGCGGCTTCGCCGCCGGCGCTCGTCTGACCCGCTCGCCCGCGCTTCGCGCCGGCTGCTCGTCGGACACGCTCGGCCGCCTTCGGCGGCCGGCTTGTCCAGCGGCGGCAGTGGTCAATGTGGCGAAACGAGCCCTTGCGCCCGTGCACGAAGAGCGGCGCGCAGCGCCGCGAATGGGTCCGACGAGCAGGGCGGCGAAGCCGCCCGAGCGGGTCCGACGAACGAGCCCGCCGAAGGCGGGCGAGTGGGTCAGACGGGCTGTTGCTGTGTCAGGCAGTGCAGGGTCCCGAATCCCCACACCAGGTCCACTGCGTGCACCCCGATCACCTGGCGATCCGGCATCAGCGACGCGATGGTGTTGAGCGCGACGCGATCGTTGCGGTCGTTGAAGGTGGGCACGAGCACCGCGCCGTTGGCGATGTAGAAGTTGGCGTAGCTCGCCGGCAGGCGTTCGCCATTCATCGTCACCGGGCGCGGATACGGAAGCTTCACCACCTTCAGTGCGCCATTGCCGGCACCGGCGAGCTCGAGGCGCCGCATGTTGTCCTCCGAACGGCGGTGATTCTCGTCGTCGGCAGGGTCCTCCTCGTACGCGAGCACGATCACGCCGGGGGCGACGAAGCGCGCGATGTCATCCACATGCCCGTGCGTGTCGTCGCCCACGCATCCCTCGCCGAGCCAGATCGTCTCGCGAATGCCGAGGAAGTCGCGGAAGGCACGCTCGTAGTCGGCGCGGGTGAGCCCGGGATTGCGCACCTGCAAGTCGGAGAGGAGCCATTCCTCGGTGACGAGCAGCGTCCCCTCACCGTCGGTCTCGATGCCGCCTCCCTCGAGGACGAGACGCGTGCCGTCGTCCGGGCGCGTGGGCTCGACTCGCGGCAGGCCGGTGATGCGCTCGATGGCGGCGCCCACCTGCGCATCGCGCGCGAAGTTGGGGTACTTCGCCCACGCGTTGAACCCCCAGTTCATCAGCGTGACCTGGCCGCTCCCGTCGCGCACGAAGGTGGGAGCGGAGTCACGGAGCCACACACGATCGTTGGGCACCACATGGAGCCGCACGTTGCGCTCCACGCCGTGCGCCGCGAGGTGCTCCTGCGCCGAGCGCCGCACGTCCTCACTGTGGCAGAGGATCTCCACCCGCTCGCACTGCGCAATCACGCGCGCGATCTCGGCGTATACCCACACGATGGCGCCGATCTTCCCGGGCCAATCCGGCTCGTGATGCGGCCACGCGATCCAGGTGGCCGCGTGGGGGGACCACTCGGCGGGGAAGCTGTATTGAGGCATTTCGGTGGATTACGATGTTCGTCGGTTCATCGGCTCATCGGTTCACGGCGTACCTCGGTCAGCGTCTGCGTCCCGAGGCACGCCGTTCACCGAGAAACCGACAAGCCGAAGAACCGTTCTTCGGTCAGGCGCCCAGGTATCTCGACAGAATGGGCGCATACGCGTCGATCCGGCGGTCGCGCAGGAAGGGCCAGTTGCGCCGCGTGTCCTCGATCAGCTTCGGGTCGCACTTCGCGACGAGGATGGATTCCTCGGTGTTCGGCGCGTCGGCCAGGATGCGGCCGAACGGGTCGGCGATGAACGAGTGGCCGAAGAACTCGATGCCGTTGGTGCCCGGCTCCTCCTCGTGCCCGATGCGGTTGGGCGAGGCGACGAACACGCCGTTGGCGATGGCGTGCGAGCGCTGGATGGTGCGCCAGGCATCCACCTGCGCCTCGCCGAACGATGCCTTCTCCGACGGATGCCAGCCGATGGCCGTGGGATAGAACAGGATGTCGGCGCCGAGCAGGCTCGTGATGCGCGCTGCCTCGGGATACCACTGGTCCCAGCAGATCAGCACGCCGATGTTGGCGTAGCGCGTGTGCCACACGCGAAAGCCGCTCGCCTGCTTGGCGATCTCGCCGATCCTGTCGATGCGATCGTCGTGCGAGGCGTCGCCGGGGATGAAGTAGTACTTCTCGTTGAAGAGAGGATCGTCGGGGATGTGCATCTTGCGATACACGCCGAGCAGCCGCCCATCGGCGTCGATGATCGCCGCCGAGTTGCGGTAGACGCCCTGTGCCTGTCGCTCGAAGATGGGCACGATGAGCACCACCTCCAGCTCCTTCGCCAGCTTCTGCATGACGTCGGTGGTGGGGCCCGGAATCGGCTCCGCGATGTCGAAGCGCTCGCACTGCTGCGACTTGCAGAAGTACGGCGCGTTGAACAGCTCCTTGAGGCAGATGATCTGCGCGCCGCGCTCCGCGGCCGTGCGCACGTGCGCGACGGCCTGCTCGAGCGTGGCCTGCGCATCGTGGGAGGCGCTGTCCTGGATGATCCCGACGGTGAACGGACGAGTAGTCATGAAGGCTCGCGGCTGCAGGGTCTGCGTACAAGCTAGCGCAAGGAACGGGCGCGCTACTCGACTACAGCAATCACGACATCCATGACGTTGGTTCCCGTCGGTCCGCGGCGAAGGAGCGCGCCGCCGGCGTCCAGTGCGGCGTGAGAGCGGTGGCGCGCGAGCGCAGCGGCGGGATCGACGCCGGCGTCACTGATGCGCTGCCAGAGCGTGGCGTCGGCGAAGGCGCCCGCAGCGTCGGTCGGCCCGTCGCGGCCATCGGTGCCGGCGGCCAGGAGCGTGACGCGGCGTGCTGCATCGCCGCCATCGAACAGCACGCGTGCGGCGGCGAGCGCCAGCTCCTGGCAACGACCGCCCGAGCCCTGCGCCACCGATGCGTCGTGGAGCCGTACCGTCGTCTCGCCGCCCCAGACCACGCATCCGGTGCGGCCACTCGCCGCGCGCTCGAGCAGCAGGCGCGCGATCCGCTCGCCGCATTCCGCTGCCTCGCCGGCAAGGGCGAACGCGCCACGCTCGGCCGGGATGCCCAGCTGCCTCGCCTGCGCCAGCGCGCCGTCGAGTGCGAGCGCGTTGCTGCCGACGAGGCGAGTGATGACGTGGGCGAAGGCTGGATGTCCCGCCTTCGGCGTGTCGGGGGACAGGCCGCGGAACACCGACGCGAGATAGTCGCGCAGCGATGCGGGAAGCCGATCGAGCAGCCGCGCGTCCTCGAGGATCGCCACCAGGTCGCGCGCTCTCCAGTCGTCGGGCGCGCAGGGGCCTGAGCCGATGTCGGCTGGCGCGTCGCCCGGCACGTCGCTCAACAGGAGCACGCGCGTGCGTGCCGGAGCGAGCGCGACTGCCAGGCGCCCCGCACCCCAGCGCAGGAAGCGCTTGCGCACCGCGTTCATGACGCCGATGTCGAGACCAGCATCCATGAGCTGCACGAAGAGCCGCTCGATGTCCTGTTGCGCCGCGCCGCGCACCGGTGCCGCGATGAGGCTCGTCGTCCCGCCGCTGACGAGCACCACCGCCGCGTCATCGCCGCGGACGGACGGCACGGTGTCGCCGATCAGCTGTGCGGCGGCCAGGGAGTTGTCACCCGGGAGCGGATGATCCCCATGCGTGCTGCGGACCGTGCTGAACGGAGAGACTGATGGCTCGGCGCCCACCACCACGCCACCGGCGATGGTGTGCAGCGAGCGGCGGAGCGCCGCCACGGCGCCCTGCGCCATGGCTGGCGCAGCCTTGCCGAAGGCGAACACCCAGAAGCGCTGGTCGTGCGGCGCGTCGAGATCGGCGAGCGCAGCCGCCGCCAGCGAGGCTGGTGCGACGGCAGCAACCGACGCCTCGTACAGCGTCGAGAGCAGCGCTCGGCCCTGTGGAGGTGACGGCAGCGTCACCTCCACGACAGCGCCGTCAGTGCGACCCTCGCGTCGCAGCGGGGAGTGTCTCCTTCACCGCGGCGGCGAGCTCGTCATAGGCCGTCTGCGCGAGCTCGTTGAACGGCAGGAAGCGCCTGGTGATACGCCCCGATGGGTCGATCACGAAGAGGTTGCGGTTGTCCACCGTTCCGCGAATGGAGCCGTACAGCTTGCCCACCTTCTGGCCTGGGTCACTGGCGAACAGGACCGGCGTCTGCAGCTCGCTCGCCCACGCGGCGAGGGTGGTGTCGGCGTCAACGCTCACGGCCAGCACGACCACACCACGTCCGTCATTGAAGAGCCTGGCGTACTGATCACGGTACGCCTCCATTTGGACCGTTCAGCCCTTGGTCCTCGCCCGGTAGAAGAAGGCGAGCACGACGGTCTTGCCGCGAAAATCGGAGAGGTGGACCGGCTCGCGGAGGACGCCGTAGCGCGTGGCGCCCGTGAGGGCGAAGTCGGGTGCCATCGTGCCGACTTCCGGCGCAGCTGGCGCCGGCACCGCGGCGGAGGGCTGCTGCGCATGTGCGGCGCCGCTGATGGCGACGGCGAGGAGCGCGGCGATGGTGATGCGGCTTGCTGCCTTGAGTGACATGAAGACACCTCGTGCGAGTCGACGGCAATGATGCCCGGTGGTCATGACCCGCGCAATGGTGATGCACGTCACGCGAGCGTCCTGGTCCAGTCGGACGGCAGCGCCGAGCCCGCAAATGCGTGTGCAGGAAAGTGGACACCGTGCTCCCGCCGCATGGACGACGTCAGGGGAGAAACGCCTCGGAAGTGCCCGTGGAGTCGCTCGCGGAGTGGTCCGCTCCGTGCCAATAGAAGGGGCGACGAATGACCGTTTCTGTCTGGAGGAATATCAATGCGCAAACTTGGGATGATGGCCCCGATCGCTGCTCTCGCACTTCTGGGGGCGTGCAGCCGCGGCAGCGATGCGCGACCCGACGACGCGCTGAAGAACGACCTGGCGCTCGCCGCGCAGGCGCAGCCGTATCAGGCGCAGCAGTTCGTGTCGCCGGCGGAGCAGCCGTATGTGGGTTACGGCGTGCCGCAGCAGTACAACGCGGTAGCCACGTATCCGCAGCCGGCGATGCGTGCGCCGGCCCCGGCGCCGGTGCGTCGCACCACCTCCACGGCGCGTCGCAGCTCCTCCAGCTCGCGTGGCTCGAGCTCGGGCACGTACTATCCGGCTCCGGCGCCACGCCGGGCGCCAGTGAAGCACACGAAGCGTGACGCCGCGATCGGCGCTGGTGCTGGTGCCGTGATTGGCGCGGTGACGAGCCGCGACAAGATCAAGGGTGCCGTCATCGGCGGCGTGGCCGGCGCCATCCTCGGTGGTGTGATCGGCAACAACGTGGACGTCCAGCGTCCATAACAGCCGAGCGACACCATGAACACGATGCCCGTCTTCATCCGGACGCAGGATGGGGACGGGCATTTCTCTTCCCTGAAAAGCGAGCCGATCCGTGACATGAGGTTGGCGTTGTCGTCCCGATCGTAGCAGCACCAACGGCCTGCGCAGCGTGCAGGCCCCCGCAGCAGCGGGTTCACCCGGAGAACACCTGATGAAGCGAATCCTCATGCTGGCCTTCGCCGCCGCCCTCTCGATGAGCGCGAGCGCGTGCCAGGACACGACGAACCCCAGCTCCGTGCTGTCGGGGACGTACACGCTGCGCACGATCGACGACCAGGTGCCGCCGGTCAGCATCGACGCCACCACCCAGATCACCGGTGGCTACATCATCATCGACCGCGACGGCAGCTTCACCGACGTCATCAGCTACCGCGACGTCTCCAGCGGTATCTCCACGGACGACACGATCAATGGCACGTGGGCGCTGAGCGGAAACACGATCGAGTTCACTGACGTCAGAGACCCGTACAACCCGTACTACGCGACCGTCTCGAACGGCGAGCTCCATTTCACCAACTACGCGTCGGGATACTCGTACACGACGGTCTACTCGAAATAGTTCACGGCAACTGAAGTACTGCGTACCACGTACATCGTATCCGGACCGACGGGCCGGCCTCTCCAAGGCACGGCCCGTCTCTCTTTCGGGATGCGATGGAACTGCAGAAAAGCCATCAAAGGAAACGACGGGAAGGACGTGAAGCTGCAGGATCTCTCCTCTGTATCGCGGTCTCCATGCGCTGAGGAGCGTCCCGAGGCCGTTCCAATTCATTCAGTGACTTTGGAGGTGTACGACCATCCCTCGGCGCGCGGAGGCAAGATCGCACACGGATTGATCCTGCCGTTTCAGGCCTGTCCGCCGTGTCCTCTTCCCGCTTTTTCTGAAGGCCGGAATGCCGAAAGGGCCAGCCACTCATTGGATTGGCCAGCCCCCTGGGTCCCGCTACGACGTACGAAGTACGCGCTACTTCAATTGCCCTTACTTCCGAGCCAGCGACCGCAATACGTACGGAAGGATCCCCCCGTTCTTGTAGTAGTTCAGCTCCTCCGGCGTGTCGATCCGACAAAGGACCTTGAACGACTTGCCCTTCCCGTCGCGGCCCGTCGCCTTTACCGTCAGCGTCGAGTGCGCCTTCAACGACTCGTCCAGCCCCTCGATGTCGAAGGTCTCGAAGCCGGTGAGGCCGAGTGACTGGCGCGTGTCGCCGCCGGTGAACTCGAGCGGGAGCACGCCCATGCCGACGAGGTTCGAGCGGTGGATGCGCTCGAAGCTCTCGGCGATCACGGCGCGCACGCCGAGCAGCAGCGTGCCCTTGGCCGCCCAGTCGCGCGAGGAGCCGGTGCCGTACTCCTTGCCGGCGATGATGACGAGTGGGGTGCCCTTCTTCTGGTACTCCATCGCCGCGTCGTAGATGAACTTCGGCGTGCCGCCCGGCTCGGTGGCGGTCCACCCCCCCTCGGTGCCCGGCGCCATCTCGTTCCGCAGGCGGATGTTGGCGAAGGTGCCGCGCATCATCACCTCGTGATTGCCGCGCCGTGAGCCGTAGGAGTTGAAGTCCTTCTTCTGCACGCCCTGCGCGATCAGCCACTGGCCGGCCGGGCTCGACGCGGGAATGTTCCCCGCCGGCGAAATGTGGTCGGTGGTGATGGAGTCGCCGAGCAGCGCCAGTGCCTTCGCGCCGGTGATCGGCTGCACCCCGGGCGGCTGCATCGTCATGCCCTCGAAGTACGGCGGGTTCTTCACATACGTCGAGTCGTCCTGCCAGGCGTACGTCTCACCCTTCGGCACGTCGAGCTTCTGCCAGTCCTTGTCGCCCTTGAAGACGTCGGCGTACTGCCGGCGGAAGAACTCCTGCTTCACGCTGCGCATGATCTCGTCCTGCACTTCCTTCGCGCTCGGCCAGATGTCGCGCAGGAAGACCGGACCGTCGCTGCCGATGCCCAGCGGCTCACGGGTGAGATCCAGGTCCATGCGGCCGGCGAGCGCGTATGCCACCACGAGCGGCGGCGACGCGAGGTAGTTGTAGCGCGTGAGCGGGTTGATGCGTCCCTCGAAGTTGCGGTTCCCCGACAGGACGCTCGCCACGACGAGCTTCCCATCCTCGATGGCATGCGCGATCGGCTCGGGTACTGGCCCGGAGTTGCCGATGCACGTCGTGCAGCCGTAGCCCACGAGGTTGAAGCCGAGCTGGTCGAGGTACCTGTTCACCCCGGACGCGGCGAAGTAGTCGGTGACGACCTTCGAGCCCGGCGCGAGCGATGTCTTCACCCACGGCTTCACGCTCAGCCCCTTCTCCACGGCCTTCTTCGCAAGCAGGCCGGCGGCGAGCATGACGCTCGGGTTCGACGTGTTCGTGCAGCTCGTGATGGCGGCGATGACCACCGCGCCATGGTTCAGGGTGAAGGTCTTGCCGTTGCAGGTGCACTGCTGGCCGTCACCGAACTGCGGCTGGTTGCCACCTTCGCCATCCTTGCGGATGAGCGCGTGCGCCAGCTCCGGCTCGGCGCTGACCGCGGTCGCCTTGCGGTCGGCCGCCACGCCGGCTGGCGACGCGAGCTTCTCGAGGTCCACGGCGAGCGCGTCGCGGAACATCTGCGACGCCTTGCTGAGCGGCACTCGATCCTGCGGACGGCGCGGGCCGGCGAGGCTCGGCTCGACGGTGGAGAGGTCGAGCTCGATCGTGTCGGTGAACACCGGATCCGGCGTCTCGTCGGTGCGGAAGAGGCCCTGCGCCTTCGTGTACGCCTCCACGAGCGCCACGTGCTCCTCGCTTCGGCCGCTCAGGCGCAGGTACTTCAGCGTCTCGGCGTCCACGGGGAAGAAGCCCATCGTCGCGCCGTACTCGGGCGACATGTTGGCGATCGTCGCGCGGTCGGCGAGGCTGAGCGAGCTGAGGCCGGTGCCGTAGTACTCGACGAACTTGCCCACCACCTTCTTCTTGCGAAGCATCTCGGTGACGGTGAGCACGAGGTCCGTCGCCGTCGTGCCGGCGGGCAGCTTGCCGTGGAGCTTGAACCCGACGACCTCGGGGATGAGCATGGATACCGGCTGCCCGAGCATCGCCGCCTCGGCCTCGATGCCGCCCACGCCCCAGCCAAGCACGCCGAGCCCGTTGATCATCGTGGTGTGCGAGTCGGTGCCGACGAGCGAGTCGCAGTACGCTTCGTTCGTCTCCGGATTCACGAACACCGTCTGGCCGAGATACTCCAGGTTCACCTGGTGGCAGATCCCGGTGCCCGGGGGCACGACGCGGAAGTTGCGGAAGGCATCCTGCCCCCAGCGAAGGAACAGGTAGCGCTCGTGGTTGCGCTCGAACTCGAGGTCGGTGTTGATGAGGAAGGCCGCGTCGGTGCCGTATTCGTCCACCTGCACCGAGTGGTCGATCACGAGGTCCACCGGCTGGAGCGGATTGATGCGCTGCGGATCGCCGCCGAGGTTCTTCAGCGCGTCGCGCATCGCGGCGAGATCGACGACCGCGGGAACGCCGGTGAAGTCCTGGAGCAGCACGCGGCTGGTGCGGAAGGCGATCTCCTTCTCGGCATGCGCCTTCACGTCCCAGTTCGCCATTGCTTCCACGTCCGCCTTCTTCACGAAGGCGCCATCCTCGTTCCGCAGCAGGTTCTCGAGGAGGATCTTGAGGCTGAAGGGAAGCCGGTCGCTGTTGCCCTTCGAGAGCTCCGACAGCGCGTCGAGGCGATAGATGGTGTACTTCTTCCCCGCGGCCTCGAGGCTCGCGCGGCTGCCGAATGAGTTGAGAGAAGTCATTGCTGGTCTCGCGGTGTCCGTCGGACGCTGCCGGACGGACGGTGGAGAACTGAGCCACTGCCGGGCGGAAGCGTCTCGCGCCGGCAGGCTATCTCCAATGTAGCGAGTTGTCCGAGCTACGCCCCGCCAGTGCCACTCGGCGTGGGGTCGCGCATCTCCTCGGGCTGCTCGGGGGGGATGCTCGCGCCGCGACGGTCGACGTTCGTCGCCGTGATGGCGAACGTCGGACACTCGTGCACGAAGCCACCGTCGGCGGGGGACCACTCCACCACGCGCGTGCGCGCGAACGCCTTGCCCGTCGCGTCGAGTCCCATCACCGACGGGGCGAGCGCCACGCAGATGCCGCACCCGATGCATCGCCCCGTATTCACCTCCACCTGCACGCGACGACGGGGAAAGACGGATCCCGGTCGCTCCCAGTAGGAGTCGAAGCGCGCCAGCGCGCGGATCGCCGCCTCGTAGCCGGCGTCGATGTTGGACTCCGTGTCGGTGAAGCTGAGCCAGTTGGCGTCGTTCACGCGCGGACGGATGAGCACCATCGGCGGGCCCTGCCAGCGCTCCAGGGGGAACTGCTGCAGGGCGTGCATCATCATCGTGGCCGCGCGCATGTAGATGGCGGCGAAGCCCTGTTCGGTTGGCGAATCCTTCCGCGACGAGTCGGAGCTGCCGACGTCGACGGCGATGATGAGGTCGGCGAACTGCGCAGCGATGGAAACGGGGAGGTTGTCCACCACGCCCCCATCGATGCAGGTACGCTCGCCGACCTTCCCCGGCGGGAAGAAGCCGGGAAGCGCACACGACGCGTACACGGCGTCACGCACCGGAACCTGGTCCAGGCCCGGCAGTCCCCAGACCATGCGCGCACCGCGGTCGAGGTCGACCGTGTTCACCAGCAGTGGCTTCGGCAGGTCGGCAAACCGGTCATCCGGTATGGATGCGGTAACGAGCTCGCGCAGCGGCTCCTCCAGGTAGATGGAGGGCGAGCGCATGCGCTCGAGCAGCATGCCGAAGTGATTGATCCGGAAGAGGTCCTTCCGCTTGAGGGCGAGCGCACGCTCGGCCAGCTCCTCCACCGGGGAGCCGGCCAGGTGCGCCGCGCCAATGAGCGCGCCGATGCTCGTGCCCGCGTAGACGTCGGGCACGATACCGCGCTCCTGCAAGGCGCGGAGCACGCCGATATGGGCGAAACCCTTGAGTCCTCCACCTCCGAGGACGAGGGCGATGCGCCTGCTCACGATTGACTGACGGCTGCGTCGCCCCGTCCCTGCTGCCGGCCTACTGGAGGTACTGGTACAGTCCGACCAGGCCGACGACCGCGCCGCCCACGGCGATCGCGGTACCTGCATCGTTGCCGATGATGAGTCCCGTCAGGAGGGCCGCTCCACCGACCACCATCAGCGCCACCGGCTGGCCGTAGCCGGCACGACGCGCCGGCGCACTGGACACCGGCGGCTCCGCATGGCGCACCGCCACGCTGGCCGCGGCGAGCGTCGGGCCCGTCGTGGGCTCGGCCACCGGCGTCACGACGGCGGCGGACGTGGGGGCGGGCGCGAGGGACTGGGCGGCAGCGGGACGCGCCACAGCCATGGAAGCCACACCGAAGGCGAGCGCGAGGGGAAGGGCGATACGGGAGCGTGCGTTCATGTTCTCTCGTTGGTCCGGGTTGTTGCCGAGCGGCCCCGGCATTCCGCCGGAATGGTGGCGCGCGTTCGGCACGTGGTCTAGTCTTGCGTGACCACCGCTGCAAAGTACTGACCGTCGCCGCCGTTCGCGCGTAACGCCACTGGCCGCTGCGCGGCGCCTCATCACGCCCTCCGTGCCGGCCACCTCGTTCGTGTCGCGCGTCACACTCGCGTCCGCCTCACCGCTGGAGTCAGCGTGAGCGACCATCGATCCGTTCGCGCCGAGACGCGCGAGAGTCAGCTCGTCCGAGCCATCGGGACCTGGGGGCTCGCGGCGAGCATCGTGAACGTGACCGTAGGCGGAGGCATCTTCCGGCTACCTGGCAGCCCCGACGTTTCCGGTCGCCTCGGCGCGGCGGCTCCGGTCGCGTACCTGGCGTGCGCGGTGGTGATGGGACTGGTGGTGTTGTGCATCGCGCAGGCAGGCAGCCGGGTCTCGCTGACCGGCGGACCATATGCGTACGTGGAAGCCACCTTCGGACGCTACGTCGGCTTCCTCGTCGGCGTGCTGCTCTGGGTGATCGGCGCCACCGCCATTCCCGGGGTAGCCGGCCTGTTCGCCGACGCGGGGGCGAGCCTCGTCCCCGCTGTGGGCACCCTCGCCGGACGCGCAGTCTTCCTCGGCGTCATCTTCGCCGCCGTGACGTGGATCAACGTGCGGGGCGTGAAGCAGGGGACGCGACTCAACGTGGTGCTCACCGTGGCCAAGCTCCTCCCGCTGGCGTTGCTGCTGGTGGGCGGCCTCATGGCGACGAAGGCGACGAACCTCCGCTGGGAGCACGGAGTGCCGGGAGGATCCGACCTCGCTCGCGCATCGGTGATCCTCATCTTCGCCTATGCCGGGGTGGAGTCGGCGCTCGTCCCCAGCGGCGAGGTGCGCGATTCGGCGCGTACCGTTCCGCGCGCGGTATTCCTCGCGATGGGCATCGTCACGCTGCTGTACGTGGGGCTCCAGGTGGCGGCGCAGGGAGTGCTTGGTACGGCGCTGCCCGGGAGTGCGACGCCACTCGCCGACGCCGCAGGGCGCGTGTTCGGCTCCTGGGGCGTGTTGATGATCTCGGCGGGATTCATGGTGTCCGCGTTCGGCTACCTGAGCGGGATGATGCTCGCCGTTCCCCGCGCGCTGTTCGCCTTCGCGCGCGACGGGATCCTTCCGCGCCCGCTCGCTGCCGTGCATCCGCGCTTTCACACGCCGTGGGTGGCGATCGTCGCGCAGTCCACGCTCTGCTGGGCGCTGGCCGTCCTCAACAGCTTCGAGACGCTGGCGATCATTGCCAACGTCTCGGCGGCGCTGGTCTACATCGGGTGTGCGGCCGCAGCGTGGAAGCTCACGCGTCAACCCGCCCCACTGGATGCGGAACCCTTCAGCATCCCTGGTGGTGCGCTGGTGCCCGTGCTCGCGATCATCGCCCTGGTGTTCCTCCTCTCCGCCGTCACGCTGCGGGAATGGAGCGTGCTGGTGGTCGTGCTCGTCGTGGCGAGCGTGCTTTACCTTGTCGCGGGACGACGCGGCAACGGCAGGGGAGAGGAAGCGGCTGGAACTGCCTGAAGCGGCCTGGCCCGTCCGGGCCGGACTCGTCGCCTCGAACGCCGCGTCGTGCCGTTTCAGTAGTGTCAGCTCTTTCCTCTCACGCTGCTGTTCATCCCTCACCACAGACGAACGGTGACCGATCCCCTCCTCCGCTTTCGCGACGAGTTTCCAATCCTCTCCACCAGCACCTACCTCGTGAGCAACTCGCTGGGTGCGATGCCGCGCGCGGTACCGGAGCGGCTGGCCGAGTACGCGCAGCAGTGGGCGTCGCGCGGGGTACGTGCGTGGGCCGAGGGATGGTGGTCGATGCCGGTGTCGGTGGGAGACACCATCGCCCCGCTCATCGGCGCGCGCGTCGGCGAGGTGGCGATGGTCCCCAACGTCTCCTTCGCGCAGGCGCAGGTCCTCTCCGCCATGCGGTACGACCAGGGGCGCGACACCATCGTCATGACGGAGCTCGACTTCCCGAGCGTGCGCTACGTGTACGACGAGCTGGCCACGCGGCTCGGCGCCCGCGTCGTCGTCGTGCCGAGCGAGGATGGCGTGAGCGTCAGCGAGGATGCGTTGTGTGCCGCGATCGACGAGCGCACGCGGCTCGTGTCCATCTCGCACGTGCTGTTCAGGTCCGCCTACGTGATGGACGTGGCGCGTATCGCGGCGCATGCGCATCGCGTCGGGGCGCTCGTGGCGATCGATGCGTACCACTCGGTGGGGGTGATGCCGGTGGACGTGCGCGCGCTCGACGTGGACTTCCTCAGCGGGGGCGTGCTGAAGTGGCTGTGCGGCGGTCCTGGCGGATGCTTCCTCTGGGTGAAGCCTGAAGTGAGTGCGGTGGTCGCGCCTGCCCTCACCGGATGGCAGGCGCACGAGCACCCGTTCGCGTTCGAGCCGGAGATGCACTACGCGGAGCACTCGTGGCGCTGGCTCGGCGGCACACCGGTGATTCCGGCGCTGTTCGCCGCCACCGAGGGCCCGCGGCTCCTGCGCGAGGCGGGGATGGAGGCGGTGCGCGCGAAGAGCCTCCGCCAGACGTCGCGATTGATCGCGCTGGCGGATGCGCGCGGCTTCACGACCACCGTACCGCGCGACGCGGCACGGCGCGGCGGCACCGTGGCGTTCGACGTGCCGCATGCGCGCGAGGTGGCGCAGGCGCTGCTCGCGCGTGACGTGGTCGTGGACTTCAGGCCGGGCGCGGGGATCCGCGTGGCGCCGCACTTCTACACGACCGATGACGAGCTGGATGCGGCCGTTGCGGCGATCGACGAGATCCTCGCAAAGGAGGAGTGGACGCGCTACGTTCACACGAGCAGCGTGGTGACCTGAGCCCGCGCGACTTCCACCCGCAACCAGTCTCCTGCCGACATGCCTCCCGCGCCAGCCAAGCTCCGCAAAGCGTACGTCAACAACGACAACCCGCTCGTCGTCCTCCGCTTCGAGGATGGACACGAGATCCGCGTGCCGAAGGGAAAGGTGAAGACCTTCGACTGCTACAGCGGCGAGACCATCAAGGTCGTCGCGATCTTCGATCCGACCTCGTCGGAGCGCGAGCTGCTGGAGACTGTGCGCGCCGACGAGCTCCCCGACGCCGAACCGCACGAGGCACGCTGATGCGCGCCGGCCGGCTCGCGCTGCTCGCGGCACTGCTCGGCGTGCCGGCGTGCGCCACCGGGCAGGCGACGCGGCCGGCGAGTGCCGCCCCGGCGTCGTTCACCCGCGCCGACACGGCGAAGCTTCACCGCACCCTCGACTCGCTGGCGACGGCACACCACGGCGTGGTGGGTTATACGGTGCACGATATCGACACCGGCGAGCGCATGGAGCTGCGCGGTGACGAGACCTTCCCGACGGCGAGCCTGATCAAGGTGCCGATCCTCGTCACCGTGTACGACCTGGTGGACAAGGGACAGCTCGCGCTCGACGATCCCATCACGCTGCTGAAGATCGACAAGGTGCCGGGCTCCGGGCTCCTGCAGTTCATGCACGATCGTTCCATCTACACCGTGCACGACGCGGCGTGGCTGATGATCACGATCAGCGACAACACCGCCACCAACCTGCTCCTCGACCGCATCATCATCCGGCGGGTGTGGGACAAGATGGAGCAGCTCGGCCTGCCGCACACCAAGGTGCACTCGAAGAGCTTCCTCAGGAACTCCAGCGTCGCCATGGACAGCTCGGCGAAGTACGGCCTCGGCGTGACGACGCCGAACGAGATGGCGCGGCTGTTCGAGCTGCTGGCCAACGGGAAGGCCGTGAGCCCGGCGGCCGACAGCGCGATGCTGGACATCCTGGCGCACAACACGAACTTCGAGAAGATGGAGCGCTACGTGGTGGGGCTCGACGTGCCGCACAAGACGGGCGAGACGGACCAGGTGCGCACCGAGTGCTCCCTCTTCCCGCTGCAGAGCCGCGTGGTGGCGTGCGTCCTCACGAAGGAGAACCAGGACCAGCGCTGGCTGATCGACAACGAAGCCCAGGTGATGATGGCGCACATGGGAGAGGCGATCGTGAACGCCTGGCCCCGTCGGGCGCCGGCGGCCTCTTCGCAGTGATGGATTGCTCGACCCGTGAGGCGCGGCGCATTCGGGCACGCTCCATGCGCTAGTAGAGGGCACACGGGTAGAGACGCAGGAAGGGAGGGACCCGTGAGTGCCCTTGATGGTGGGGACCATCTCGAGGCGCGACGAAGCGCGGACGGCTAGGTTACCAGCCATGTCCGCGCTTCGCATTTCTGCCCCGGTCGCCAACGCCATCGCCGCCCGCCGCCCCGTGGTCGCGCTCGAGAGCTCGGTGCTCGCGCAGGGGCTTCCGATCCCGGCCAACCGGCACGCCGCCTCGCGGATGAATGCGGCCGTCGAGGGCGCGGGCGCGGTTCCGGCCATTACCGCTGTGGTCAGGGGTCTGCTCTCGGTGGGCCTGGAAGATGTGGACCTCGAGCGCTTCCTGAACCGCACCGGCGTGCGCAAGGTCTCCGCACGCGACCTCGCCGTGGC
This sequence comes from Gemmatimonadaceae bacterium, assembly GCA_036377775.1. Classification (GTDB taxonomy): domain Bacteria; phylum Gemmatimonadota; class Gemmatimonadetes; order Gemmatimonadales; family Gemmatimonadaceae; genus AG11. Next base: position 48,438 of record DASUXT010000040.1, read on the forward strand.
TTGCGTCCAGAAGGCCGATGGTGCCACGACGGTGGCGGCTTCATTGTGCATTGCTGGCGCTGCCGGGCTCGAAGTGTTCGCCACGGGAGGTATCGGCGGCGTTCATCGGGATGCACCATTCGACGAGTCGGCGGACCTCGCCGAGCTGGCGCGCACACCGATGGTCGTCGTTTGCGCCGGCGCCAAGTCGATCCTCGACGTCCCCGCCACCCTCGAGCGGCTGGAGAGCCTCGGCGTCGCGGTGGTCGGCTACCGCACCGACGAGATGCCCGGCTTCTTCACCACCTCCACGGGCTTGCGGCTCAACGCCCGGGCCGAGTCGCCGAGGGAGATCGCGATGATCCATCGGGCGTCGCGGGAGATGGGGCGGCAGCAGGCGACGCTGGTGGTCCAGCCCCCTCCCCACGAGCTCGCCATGCCGACGGAGCTCGTGGATGGGGCGGTCGTTACGGCGCTCGAAGAGGCGCGTCGCTCAGGTATCAGGGGCGCCGCCGTCACCCCGTTCCTCCTTGCAGCAGTGGAGCGAGCCACCGGCGGCCGATCGCTGCAGACGAATCTCGGCCTGCTGGAGGCGAATGCGAGGCTCGCGGCGGAGGTGGCAGGGGAACTGGGATAGTCGAACGGTCGGACGGTCGGACGGTCGAGGTAGTTTTCCGGCCTTCCGACATCCCGACCTCCCACCCGACGGCCTGTCCCGTGCATTTCCTCGCCGCGTGCCGTTGAACTTGTCGCTCTCCAAATGGTACAATACGGCAACCCTCACGAGCTGGAGGCCCAAGTAAGATGCCCACCCCGTTCCTGAGCTCCGAAGAGTACGACGAGCGAGCCCACCAGCTCTACAACGAAGGCCAGTACGACGACGCCCTCACCGTGTTGCGTGAAGGGCTCGCGCTGTACCCCGCCTCGGTCGAGCTGCACATCGGCGTGGGCTACGCGCGCCTGGCGCGCGAGGAATATCCCTGGGCCCGTCGCAGCTTCGAGGAAGCGCTGGTGCTCGAGCCCGAGCACGAGGATGCCCTGGCCGGACTCGGCGAGACGCTCCTCAAGTTCGGCCTCGAGGACGCCGCCCTCCGCTGCTTCCGTCGCACCCTCGAGCTCGGCTACGCCGACGACCTCGACCTGATGCTCCAGATCGGGCGTGCGCTCTTCCGCGAGGGTTCCACGCGCGAGCGTCGCGAGCTGTTCGCCGGCGCGCAGGAATTCTTCGAGGTGGCGGCGCAGCAGGCACCCGACAGCGCCGAAGCCATCGCCTGCATCGGATACGCCCAGCATCGACTGGGCGAGGATGACGCAGCGGTGTCGTCGCTGCGCCGTTCGCTGCAGGCCGACAACGAGCACGTGGAAGCGCGCATCTACCTCGCCAACATCCTCTACGATCGTGGCGACTACGACGCGTCGCTCTATCACTTCGAGCGCACGCGTCCCGAGGACCACTGGGACGAGCTCGGGATCTGGCGGCTGGTCGAGCTCAAGCGCGCGGCGCACAAGCTCGACGAGCACGACCCGGAGCTGAAGCCCTGGGAGGAACGGCTCGCCGAGCTGGGCGGGGAGGTGGACGACATCGACGAGTTGTTCCTCGAGGTGGACAGCGCGCTCGCCTCCGACGGCGACGTCGAGGTCGCGCGCGGCCAGCTCGAGCTGTTCGGTGGCCTGCTCTCCTCACTGGTCGGTGACAAGTCGGTGCAGGAGCGCGTGTCCGACGAGTCGGTGGGAGAGACCCACATGGTGCTCACGCCGGAAGGTCAGCACCTCACCGGTTCGTGGGAGGAGATCGTGCGCTCGCTGCGGGACCGGGATGTCGAGGCGCTGCACGATCGCTCGATGGGCGAGTTCATGGCGCGTGTGGCGAAGCGCACCTTCCGGGAGACGGGAGTGCGCGTGCCCCATCACGACGCGGAGCTGTTCCTCCGCGCGAGCGCCGACGCCGGTCTGCTCCGCATCGTTCGATGAGCGGCGCGCAACGGGCCGCGCTGGAGGCACTGAACGCGGCGCGACCGATCGTGGCGCGCCTGGACATCGGCAAGAACAGCGAAGACCTGGCGGCTGACCTCATCGAGTCGTGGAACGTCGTCGAGACCGGGCTACGCTCGCTCGTCGGCGGGTCGGCGCTCACGGGGCAGACGCTGATTCGCGAGCTGCGCCAGCGGCAGCTCCTCTCGCTGGAGCAGGCCAATGCGCTCGCCGAGTTCCACGCGGCGCGCGAGCGCGCGGCGCGGACCGACTACAAGCCCACCGCCAACGACGTGGCTGCGGCGCGCGATGCCTTCATCAAGCTCGAGGCAGGGATGCTCGGCGATGCGACGAGCACCTTCGCGCCACGAGCGGCTGGGGCGGGTGCCCCGGCGACCGTCTCGCGCAGCACGGTGCCGCTCGAGACCACCGCGCCCCCCACGCCGGTGAATGCGGGAGCGGCCGTGACGCCGGTCGCACGGGCGCGCCAGCCATGGTTGCCGGTGCTCGCCGCCGTGGTGCTCCTCCTCATCATCGGCGGGCTCGCGTGGTATGCGCTCGCCGGACGTGGCGGATCGAGCAAGTCGTTCGCCGAAGGGGTCGCGGCGTACAAGGAAGGACGGCGCGAGGCAGCGGCAGGCGCGTTCATCAAGGCGACGAAGGACGACCCGAACGACCCCATGCCGCACGTCTATCTCTCGCGCATGGCACGCGAAGCAGGAAACCTGGCCACCGCGCAGGAAGAGGCGGTGAAGGCGGTGCAGCTCGGCCCGAACAACGAGACCGCGCTTCGTGAGCTGGCGTCGGCGTCCTTTGCCCAGCAGAACTACGATGCGGCGCGCCGCTTCTACATTCGCGCCCTGCAGGTGGACGGTACCGACCGGCTCGCGCAGGGCTACCTGGGATGTTCGCTGGTGCGACTCGGTCGGCTCGACGAAGGAGTCCGCTGGATCCAGCGTGCCGGCGCCGGACCGTGGACGGCGTGCGCACCGGCACCCGGCACCGTGCCCGCCGGCGCGATGCCGCCGGGGATGACGCCGTACGGTACCGCACCGAACGCGACCCAGCCAATGGCACCGCGCTGATCCACTTCGATCGCGTCGGCAAGCGCTACCGGAGCTGGACGGGGCGTGAGATCGTCGCGCTCGACGACTTCACCCTCGAGGTCCAGCCTGGCGAAGTGTTCGGGCTCGCCGGACCCAATGGTGCCGGCAAGAGCACGCTCATCTCGCTCCTGCTCGGCTTTCTCGGACCCACCACCGGCGAAGTGCGCATCCACGGGCTCGCACCTCGCCGATTCGTGGAGCATCACGGCGTCGGCTACCTGTCCGAGCTGGTGAACATCCAGCCCGCCTGGCGCGTGCATCAGGCGTTGCATCGCTATGCGCTGCTGGCCGGTGTGCCCGCCGACGAGCTGCACGCCCGGATCGAGCGCGCAATCGGCTGGCTTGGCCTCGAGGAACACCGCGCGAAGCGCGTGCGGCAGCTCTCCAAGGGCAACCTCCAGCGCCTCGGTCTCGCCCAGGCACTGCTGCACGACGAACAGGTGATCGTGCTCGACGAGCCGACGCACGGGCTGGATCCCGTGTGGACGCAGCGTTTCCGGGACATCGTGCAGGAGCTGCGGCAACCGGACCGCATCATCCTCATCGCCTCGCACAACCTGGACGAGCTGGCGCGGCTCGCGGACCGCGTGGCCATCCTCGATCACGGCCGACTGCAGCGCGTGGTGGCGATGCGCGGTGCCGGCATGGAATCAGGCGAGCGCGTGGCGTACCGGCTCGTCGTGTCGCGCGGCGGGGAGCTCGTGACCGAGGTGTTCACCGAGGCGCGCCTCATCGGACGCGAGGAGTACGAGATCCCGGATGCGAGCCTCGAGGAGGTCAACGCGGGCGTCGCGGCGCTCCTTGCGCGTGGGGTGCTGATCCGGTCCATGCATCCCTCGCACTCCGCGCTCGAGGCGCAGTTCCGCGAGGTCGTCGCCGGCAGTGCGCCGATGGGGGAATCGTCATGACCTCGATGACGCCTGCGACTGCACCGGATGCGCCGCTCGCACGGCGTCGGCGCGCGCGCCTCGGTCGCTATTCGCTCTGGCAGCTGCGCGACTACGCCTTCAACCGCGGGATGCCAACGCTGATCGTGGCACTGCTGTTCAGCGTCCTCATCGTGGTCATGTCGGATGAGCGCTCGCCGACGGGTGCGGCGATGGCGGACATGATCCACCGGTACGGCAGCGTGGCGGCAGCGCGCGCCGCCATGCGCCACGACCTGAGCGTCGCCTTCATCAGCAACTTCCTCGGCGCATACCTGTTCGTCGGCGCGATGTTCGCCACGAACGGGATCGTCGCCAACGACCGCAAGTTCGGCTTCTACCGGTTCCTGTTCGCGAAGCCGGTGGCGCCGTCGGCGTACTACGGTGCGGAGTTCGTCGTGAACGCGCTCGCCTTCGTGGCGCTCACGGCGGCGCTCGCGCTGGTCTACGGGGCCGCCGTCGAGCCGGTGCTCAGCCCGGCCTTCATCGTCACGGTGGCTGCGGTGTATCTCTGCTACGCCGGGCTCGGCTTTGCGTTGTCCGCGATATCGCGCTGGGACTGGCTCTCGCTCGTCGCCGTCGCCGCAGCTGCCGACATCCTGTGGAAGTTCTACGGCAGGTCGGCGAGTCCGTTCGCGGTACTGCTCCGGCTGCTGCCTCCCATCCACCGCACGCCCGAAGCGTATGCCGCCGTAGCGCACGGCATGCCAATTCCATGGCAATCGGTACTCTGGCTCGCCGGCTATGGTGCCATCGCCTTCATCGCCGGCCTCGCCATCCTTCGGCACCGCCGGCTCGCCTTCAACTAGCTCGATGTCCGCTCCGACACTCGCTCCCGCCTCGCCCGCCCTCATCGACGCCGACACCGTTCGCTGCACCGTGCTGCCGAACGGCCTCACCGTCCTCGTCCGTCGCGACCGTTCGGCTCCCGTGGTCGCCATCGTGACCTACGTGAGCGCCGGCTACTTCGACGAGACCGACGACGTCGTCGGCATCGCGCACGTGCTGGAGCACATGTTCTTCAAGGGGACGCCGACACGCGGGGTGGGGGAGATCGCGCGGCAGACGAAGGCCGTCGGCGGGTACCTCAACGCCGCCACGATCTATGACCACACCAGCTACTACACGGTGCTGCCGGCCTCGAGCTTCGCGGCGGGCCTCGACGTGCAGTTCGACGCCTACGCCAACTCGCTGATCGACGCCGAGGAGCTGGCACGTGAGCTCGAGGTCATCATCCAGGAGGCGAAGCGCAAGGCGGACAACCCGCCCGCCGTCGCCACGGAGACGCTCTACGAGCTGCTGCACGACCAGCATCGCATCCGGCGCTGGCGCATCGGGCGCGAGCCGGGGCTGCGCGCGCTGACGCGCGAGGCGATGCTCCGCTTCTACCGGAACTTCTACCATCCGTCGAACACCGTGCTGTCCATCGTCGGCGACGTGGACGTGAACGACGTGATGCGGGAGGTGACGCAGCGCTACGGGGCGCTGCCCGCCGGCACGCCGATGCGCACGCCTGGCCCGACCGAGGAAGGAACGGGCGGCTTCCGCTACCGCGAATGGGCGGGCGACATCGGGCAGACGCAGCTCGCCTTCGGCTGGCGCACGCCGGGCACGCTCGATGACGACACGCCGGGGCTCGACATCCTCGCCACCGTGCTCGCCGGAGGACGTGCGTCGAGACTGTATCGCGCCGTGCGCGAGAAGAAGCTCGCGTCCTCCATCTCGGCATACGACTACACGCCGACGTCGCTCGGCGTATTCGTCGTGCACGCGGAGACGCCGCCGGAATGCGCGGCGGACGCGGCGCGCGCAGTGTGGGCGCAGCTGCGCTCGCTACGGGACGAGGGGGTAGGCGAGGGTGAGCTGGTGCGCGCCAAGCGACTGTACGAGTCGCGCTGGATCCGCCGGCTGGAGGACATGGAAGGCCAGGCGAACTACCTGGCCGAGTGGCAGGCGCTCGGCGACTGGCAGCGCGGGGACGCGTATCTCCGCGCGGCGCTCGCCGTCACGACGGAGGACCTGCAGCGACTCGCGCAGCGCTACCTGGACCCGGAGCGGGCGGGGCTCGTGCTCTACCGTCCCGAGGGCACGCCACAGGTCGCCGGCGACACGGATGCGATGCGCGAGATGCTCGAGGGGGCGCCCCCCGCAGAGGTGGAGCGCATCGCGGTCACCACGCCCGAAGCACCGGCAATCCACGGCGGCCCACGCGCCGAGCGCGAGGAGGCGGGGGTGCGCGTGTACCGCACGCCCAGCGGCGTGCCGATCCTCGTGCGTCGCAAGCCGGGGGCGCTCGTGCACGCGGGGGTGTACGTGCAGGGCGGGGCACGTGACGAGCCGCTGGAGCGCGCCGGGCTCACGTCGCTGATGGTGCGCACGGCGGTGAAGGGAACGGAGCGACGCTCGGCGGCGCAGATTGCCGAGGAGGCCGAGCTGCTCGGCGGCAGCATCGGCGGGGCAACGGGCAGCGAGAGCTTCGGCTGGTCGATCAGCGTGCCGTCACGGCAGGCGGCGCCGGCGATCGCGCTGCTCGCCGACGTGGTGCAGCACGCGAGCATCCCCGACGACGGGTTCGAGACGGAGCGTGCGGTATCGCTCGCCGACCTGGTGGCGCTGCGCGACGACATGTACCGCTTCCCGATGCGGCTGGCCACGACGGCGGCGTTCGCGGGACATCCGTACGGCGTGCCGGCCACGGGAGACGAGGTGACGCTACCGAGGATCGCCGCCGAGGAGGCACGCGCATGGCACCGCGAGCGCGTGCTCGGCGGGCCGGCGGTGATCGCGATCGTCGGCGACGCGGAGCCGGACGACCTCGCGGCGCTGGCCGCGGCGCGGTTCGGTGAGCTGGCGGGGGGCGAGCTCGTTCCGCTGGATTCGCCGGCGTGGCCGAGGTCGCTGGTGCAGCGCGTGGAGCAACGCGAGAAGGCGCAGACTGCGCTCGCGCTGCTCTTTCCCGGGCCTTCGCGCCGCGATCCGGCGCGCTTCGCGGCGGCGATGATCGCCGGCGTGGCGAGCGGGCTCGGTGGCCGCTTCTTCGACGAGCTGCGCGACAAGCAGTCGCTCGGGTACACGGTGCACGCGTTCGCGAACGAGCGCGCGCTGGCGGGCACCTTCGGCGCCTACATCGCCACCTCGCCGGAGAAGGAGGAGGTGGCGCGGCGTGGCCTGCTCGGCGAGTTCGCCAGGCTGCGGAACGAGCTGGTCACGACGCGCGAGCTGCAGCAGGCGCAGACGTACGCGATCGGGGTGCATGCAATCCGCCAGCAGAGTGGCGGCGCGGTGCTCTCCGACGTCGTGGACGCGTGGATGTTCGGGGAGCTGGCCGAGCTCCGGGAGTTCGATCAGCGCGTACGCGCGGTGACGGCGGAGCGGATGCTCGAGGTGGCGCGGGAGTACTTCGACGAGGGTCGGCGGGTGGAGGGGATCGTCCGGGGGGTGGGGAAAACCGTATGACGATGGGTACACGGTGCCTGGTACCTCGTACCAGGTACTCGGTACAGTACCGAGTACGATACCCAGTACCCGGTACGAGGTACCGAGTACCGTTTACCGTTTGGCAGTTGTTTTCTTCGTCGTGTCCTTCCGTGCGGTCGTATCCACGGCCGGCGCCGTCGGCGCCCCCGCCGGCGCAGCCGACTCGCGCAGTCCCTTCATCGCGCGCATGATGGCGAAGGTCGCGCGGCGCAGGTGGCCATCGGCGGCGCGCAGGCCGCGAATCACCCCGTAGTCGCCCGCGTCCCACACGACGAGCCCCTTGATGCTCGGGCGGCTCGTGCCCCACGCCAGTGCAGCCCAGATCGCGCGCTCCTGGCTCTGCTCACCGTGTGCCTCGGGATATCCGCCGGTGGCGAAGATCCAGTGGTCCTTCGTCGAGTTGGACACGCGCATCCATCGGTCGGCGGCACCGCGCTCGGCGTCGAGCGCGCGTACGCCGCTCGGCGAGGGGAAGAGGGTGAAGCCGACGAGGTCGATGGGGGAGCCCTTCGCCGCAGCCCACGCGTAGAGCGTGCTGTCGCGGCTGTCGTACGCCGATGCCGACACCCCGATCTTCGTGCGCGGGCGGATGCGCTTGATGATCGCGGCCGCGCGCGTGAGGTAGCTCTCCCAGTATTCGGGCGCGTGCTGGCCCGCGGCGCGCGTGCCCGCACTGTACGGATCCTGCGCCGGCAAAATGACGTCGGGACGCAGGCGACGCACCACCTGGTCGAGGGTGCGCAGCCGCCGCACGTCGTTGAAGGTGCGTCCCGGCAGCGGGATGAGCGGCTTGGCATAGCCGAGGGTGAGCATGATGCGCGTGCTGTCATTGCGCACGAGCTCGAGCACGCGCGCCAGGGAATCCAGCGCGGCGGTGCTCATCGCCTCGGGCACGATGACGACGTTCACCGTGCTCACGCCGAGCGAGTCGGCGAGCGCGAGATCCTGCTTCACGGCGAGCTGCGCCGGCGGTCCGGTGAGGTCCTCGAAGATCCGGAGGCCGATCTCGAAGTCGCCGGCCGGCCGCTCCTGCAGGCGCTCGGCGGCTGGGTCGTGTGTCTGGTAGGAGTTCACCGCCTGGTCGGCGGGATTCAGGCTCGTGATGAAGATGATGATCCAGCCGCCGGCGATGAGCGCCATGACGAGGCGGAAGGTGGCCGCCGAGCGGCGCAGCGCCGGGAAGGCCGGCGCGATCATCGGCGTGAAGAAGAAGAACGGCGAGCCGAGAATGAGCGGTGACTGCGTGACGAAGGTGAAGGTGGCCGTGGTGGCGGCGAGGAAGATCAACGCCGCGTGCGGAAGCGGCGTGCCGCGCGCGCTGACGAACCGGAGGACGGCGTCCACCGCGATCATCACGTCGTACGCGGCGATGAAGAAGCCGAGGAAGGGGTTCACCAGCCGGCGTGACGCGGCGTAGAGCGCCTGGAGCGCGAACAGCACCACCGTGACCGGCCAGATGAAGTCCACCTGGATGATCGCCCGTCCCGTGATGCTGCTCGTGGCGGCGAGGTGGATGATGAGCGCCGGCAGGACGAGGAAGCCGGCGAGCGCCGACAGCATGGCGAAGCCGCGCGGCAGGGCCTTCACGTGCGCGATGCGCGCGGCGAGGACCACGTCCCAGGTGAGGATGACGAAGACGAGCAGGACCTGGAGGAGCGGCAGGAAGGACCGGAGCATCAGCCGCGCGTCCTCGCGTCGCTGGTGACGGCCGACGGGCAGAGGCGGCGCACGAACACGTCGAGCGCCTTGGCGGCGCCGGCGGCGTCGCGCGTGAGGACGTCCACGAGCGCGAGCCCGCGGTCGGGGAGCGAGTGGATGCTCACGTGACAGGGATCGAGGAAAAGAAGGGCGGACACGGCTCCCGCTGGCGCCACGCGGATGTGCGGCGCCCCCTGCGGGTTGAGGCCCGCCGCGCCGGCGGCGGCGATGAGCAGGCCGCTCAGCAGGCCGGCGTCGCGCAGCGGACCGGATCCGATGCCGGCCAGGTCCGCGGTGACGTGCGTGAGCGTGTCGGCCTGCGCATGGTCGCTGGAGTTCACGGGCGCCAAGGTAGAGAGTGGTCGGAACAGGAGCAATGCCGATGCCGCTCCACGGCGCACGCCCGCCGGGTGGCGATTATCATTCAGCACGATGACACCGCGCCGCACCCTCGGAACGATCCCCAACCTGATCTCCGCTTCCCGGTTCTTCCTCGCCGCCGGCTTCGTGGCCGCGGGCGCGGCCGAGGCGCGCATCGGGCTCATTGGCGCGGCCGCGGTCACCGACATGCTCGACGGCTGGCTCGCGCGCCGCGTGAAGGCCACGTCGCGCTGGGGAGCGCTGCTCGACCCGATCGCCGATCGGGTGTTCGTGCTCACGGTGGTGGGCACCTTCCTGTTCACCGGCGCGCTGAGCACGACGGCGTACTTCATCCTCATCTCGCGCGACCTCGCGACGGCGGTGGGATTCCTCGTCGCGAAGACCATCGCCTGGCTGCGCCCCGTGCAGTTCAAGGCGCGGCCGATGGGGAAGGTCGTCACCGTGCTGCAGCTCCTCACCCTGCTCGCCGTGCTGGCGTGGCCGGAGGCGGTGACGGTGCTGCTCGCGGCGGTGGCAGTGGCGTCGGTGCTGGCCATCGTGGACTACACCCTCGCGCTCTGGCGCGCACGCGTCACGTGATCCCCGCACGACGGGCGGCGCTGACCGCCTGCGTCGCGCTCGCCTGCGCCGGAACGCGAGCGGGGGCACAGGTCCCGTCGCCCGCCGTGCACCCCGAGCTCCGGCTCGACGTGATTGCCGGTCACGAGCCAGCAGTGCAGATGGGCGCCGGCGTGCAGATCCCGATGGGCTACTACGTGCGCGTGGGACTCGACGGAGCGGTGGGACTGCCGACGGGCGCGAATGCGCCGTCGCCACGCCGCGCCGATGGGCGCGCCGACCTGCTGATTCGCTTCCTGCTCGATCCCTTCCGCCAGAGCCCGTACGGACTCTCGGTGGGCGGTGGACTGAGCGCGCGCGCGGAGCCTGGCGACCGGGTGCGCCCGCGCCTGCTCGTGGCGATGGACGTGGAGGGGCGACGCTCGTCGCACGGCCTGGTGCCGGCGCTGCAGGTCGGTCTCGGCGGCGGTGTGCGCGTGGGCGTGATCCTGCGCCGCGGCGCGCGCCTGATGCGCTGAGTCGCGATCGGTTAAACGCGGACGCCCCCGCAACTGCCGGGGGCGTGTCGTCTTGCTGATCTTTTCCAGGCGGGCCCGAAGGTCACGCCGCGGAGGCGGCGTCGCTCTCGGTACGCGTCTTGGGCGGCTGGGCGAAACGAAGACCCAGCGTCTTCAGCTCCGCGACCTGCTGCTCGCTCAGCTCGGGGAACCGGTCGGACATGTACTTGATGGTGTCGGCGAACCATTCCTCGACGTGCTCGGGCTGGGCACCTACGACACCGCACCGCATGATGTGCTGGAAGAGCTCATCGCGGGCCTGCTCGAACGGCGAGGGCTCCGCGGGTCCTGCATACCTACGAGTCGAAGTATTGCGCTGCGATCTGGCCATGAATTCAGGGTACAGGGTTGAATGACATATCAATATAACCAATCCGGGCGCATTCTGCAGCCTTTTTAACCGGGTAATTCTCCGGCGTCGTGTCGCTCGGGGCGCTGACCTCAGCCGCGAAGCGCGGCCGCGCCGATGAACTCGAGCAGGAGCGAAACCAGTGCCTCGGGGTCCTCCTCGGGCACGAGACGACCCACGCCAGGCAGGCGCACGAGGCGGCTTCCGGGAATCGTGTCGGCCAGCTTGTCGGGGAACTTCGCATCCACCCAGGGATCCCGGTCACCCCACACGATCAGCGTGGGCTGCGGAAGCGAGCCGAGCTCCACGTCGTCCATGTCCTCGTCGTCGATGGAGCGCGCGAGGAGGAGCAGGTGCTCGAGCCCTTCGCTGCCCACATATGGCGCGAGGTAGCGCGCGACGAGCTTGTCGGGCATGTGCGACTCATCCGCCACGCTCCGGCGCAGCACCTCGCCAAGAATCGGGGCGGCGCCGAGGATGCTGCGCGACGTGCGAATGGCGAACCGGGCCGTGTTGCGCTGGAGCGAGGTCACGTCACCGGCCGGGATCTCGTCGAGAGCGATGGGATTCACGAGGAGCAGCCGCTCGACTCGCTCCGGTCGCGTGGCGGCGAGCCGGAGCGCTACCGCAGCGCCGAGGTCGAGCCCCACGACCGTGGCCTTTGGAAGGCGCATGGCCGTGAGGGCGCGGTCCACGAGCTCCGTCTCGGAGGCGATGCCGTAGTCGGCGTCGAAGGGACGGTCCGATTCGCCGTAGCCGAACAGGTCGAGGGCGAAGGCGGTGCGATTGGCGAGTGCGATCTCCGGGGCGATGTTCCGCCACACGAAGCTCGACGTGCCGAAGCCGTGCAGCAGCACGACAGGCGCGCCGCCGTGGCCATAGCGCTCCACGTGGATGGAGCCCGGGCCCACGGGGATGCGCAGCAGATCGGCGTCGATGGAGCCCTCCTTCCCGGTGCGGGGTAGTACGAAAGTGACGGCGCACACCACGTGACCGCTGGCCGCATGGTGGCCGCATGCTGGTGGCGTGCGGCGATGTGGTCAAGTCCGCCACGTGACCAATGCAGGGCCCGCGCCGTCGCGTATCAGCGGGCGGCGCGAGACGCACGGCCCACGTATGCGCGCCCATTGCTTGCGGGATGCGGATACCAATCTAGCTTTCCGGCGAGGCACGGTGGCGGCAGCAACGCGCACCGGCCCGCCGTCCACTTCCCGACCAGACGGCGACATGTCGGACCAGACGTACGACGACGGACGCGCCCGGAACCTGGCAGACCTGCTCCGCGCGCTCGCCGACCGCATCCGGGAGCTCGACGCCGAAGGCCGCCTGCTGGCGAACCCGGCCGAGCTCACGCGACTCATCGGCGACGTGAAGAGCGAGCTGTTTCACTACGAGGTCCGCGCGACGTACGACACCCCCGAGGTGGCGGACAGCCGCCGCATCGTGAACGAAGCCATCCAACGCGCCGAGCAGGGAGAATCATGGCAAGAAAGGGAGTGGACGGAGGACGGGGACGACGCCCCGGAGTGGTGACCGCCGCGAAGCGCAGCGGACCGGGACGCGGCTTCTGGATCGCGCTCGCCGCGATCGCCATCATCGGCCTCGTCGCTCTCGCCTGGGCGGCCTCGCGGCCGAAGACCCAGGTCTCCCACATCGACCCCAACCTGCCCCCGCTCAAGGCGGAAGGCTACGTGCTCGGCTCTCCCTCGGCGCCGGTGGAGGTCATCGAGTTCGCCGACTTCGAGTGTCCGGCGTGCGGCCAGTTCGCCGTGATCACCGAGCCGCAGGTTCGCAGCGAGCTGGTGAACACGGGCAAGGTACGCGTCCGCTTCATGGACTTCCCGCTGAACATCCACCGCAACACATGGGACGCGTCGCTCGCCGCCGCGTGCGCGAACGATCAGGGGAAGTTCTGGGAGATGCACGACGCGCTGTTCAACAACCAGGACAAGTGGAACGGCGAGGCGACGAGCCGGCCACGCGGCCCCATCTCCGACCTCGCCAGGCAGATCGGGCTGGACATGAACAAGTACGGCGCGTGCATGGACAACGACACGCACCGGCCGCAGATCGAGGCCACGCTCAGGGAAGGGGAGCGGCGCGGCGTCGGCCAGACGCCGACGTTCATCTTCAACGGCACTGTGGTGCCGGGCGCCGTTCCATATGACAAGTACCGGCAGTACGTGGAGGAGGCGGCGAAGATCGCACCAGCCCCCGCCGATTCCGCTGCGGCACCGGCGCCTGCCGGCACTTCCACGGCGAAGCCGGCGCCGTGAACAAGCGCATGCTCGCGGCGCTCGTCGCGCTGGCGGGCCTGTTCGTCGCGGCGTACCTGAGCCTTTACAAGCTCGGCGTCATCGGCACGCTCGCCTGCAGCGTGGGCTCCTGCGAGACGGTCCAGCTCTCGAAGTGGGCCACGCTGTGGGGACTGCCGGTGGCGGTCTGGGGGATCGGGTTCTATCTCGCCGTGCTCGCCGTCTCGCTGGCGGGACTGAGCGCCTCGCTCGCCGACAACCCCCGGGTGTCGCAGGTTCTCGTCGGGATGACTGGCTTCGGTGTGGTGTTCTCGGCGTGGCTCACCTGGCTCGAGCTGTTCGTGATCAACGCCATTTGCACCTACTGCGTGATCTCGGCGGTGATCGTCACCATCCTCTTCGTGGTCTCCCTCCTCGACCTGCGGGACGTGAAGGCAATGGAGGACGACGCCCTCGCCGCCGCCGCGGCGCAGCTGCGGGTGACGGGCTACGGGAAGGCGATCCGGAACACGCAGGAAGTGAGCATCCGGGCGATCAACTCGGCTGACGACGAGACGAAGTCATGAACAGCTCGAGAGGACACTGCTGAAACAGCGAAAAAACGGCAGGATCACCCCAGAAGGTGATGATCCTGCCGTTTCAGTCTTTCCAGCCGTTCCCTTTCCCTGCTTTTCCCGGCGAGGCGAAGGCTTACGCGCGCCGGGCTCTCGCGGCGCTGGCGTCGCCGAGGCGGAGGGGCGGGCGCGAGTCTTCGGGGACGTCGGCAGCGCCCTCTTCCCGCGAGCGGCGGCGGTAGGGGACGAGGTCCTGGCCGAGGATCACCAGCGTGCGCGTGGCGACCGTGCTGGCGAGCGGCTCGGGGATGGACATCTGGCGGATGTAGGAGTCGATCGCGCGGTCGAACGTC
>DASUXT010000041.1:0-13327 GCA_036377775.1 Gemmatimonadaceae bacterium
CGAAAGTGGCAGGCTGCTGACTCACCGATGGTCACTCTCACTCCAGCGGAGGAAGCAGCTCATGAACATCAGGACAGCAGCATTGATCGCCGTCGGGGCGCTCGGCGCAGCCGTCGGATTCGCCGCCGCGTGCACCGACGCCACCGAGCCGCCCGCCAATACCGCTCCGCGCTCGCAGGCCGTGGCGCCCGTCACCCCGTCACCGGGCGCTGCCGAGACGGGGACTCGAAGCAGGAGCGACCGCCCAGGAACCTCGACGGCGGCCGAATTTCACCGCGCGAATCGCATGGATTGGGTCGGAGTGGCGCACAACCGCGGTCTCGATGCGTTTCGCGCCGAGCTGAGAGCACACAGATATCGGTCACTTCCCGACCTGTGCGAGGGCGTACTCGAGCTGACGCTCCGGGAGCGCCTGCGCGCACCCGAGCATCAGCAGGCCAGCGCTGGCGAGCGGAGGAGCATCCTCGACAACGTCCTGCCCGGAGTACCCGGGTGCAGGAGTCTCCGCACCAGCTTCGGGCCGGCGGCCGCTCCCCTCGCCGCCACACCGGTACGGTTGGCCTCCTCCCTGCCAGCCAGCGCCAGCGCTCCTCTCATGCAGAGCGTGAGCGTGCAGTCGTCGCTGGATCAGATCACGTATGCCGTGTCGGTCGCCAGCGACGTGAACTCGCTCGCCATCCGGCTCGATGAGATCTCCCGTGCCGCGGCCGTGCTGGATCCGACCGGACAGGACGCCGTGCTCGGCGCCGCCAGCCTCGCCCTCTCGTCGGTGGAATACTGGCAGGCCAATTACGATGCGTTCGAGGCGGAGGTGCTCGCCGAGTACGGGTGCGGTAGCCTGAACTGCGAGGAGCCCTACTCCGTGCTCGGGTCGTCGGCGCGGCGGCAGTTCGCGCAGGGCGCATGGCGCGCGGCCAGGACGATCGGCGGCTACGACATCTCGGCCGGCTTCGCGACGATCCTGAAGACCTGGCTGGCCGGTCCCATCGGGTGGGAGGCCGCCGGCGACGCCGCCGTCGTCGGATCGGCGGTAGGTGCGGTTCACTACATCCTGGAGTCAATTAAGCCGACCTGACGTTCAGTTCCATCACCAGACCCCACTCTCATGCGCTCCTCGTCACGGGTAATGGAGATCTTCGCGTACGTCGCCTCGCTCCTCGTCGGTGTGGTGTTCGTCATGCTGTGGCTGCATGTAGTCGACTCTCCTCCCACCTTCGCACACTGGACCGGCGCGTTCCCCGTCATCGCCGGCATCGTGGTGAGCGACCTGTGGCAGCGGCGGCGCCGTTCGCGGAACGAGCGGTAGCGGTGACCGCCGCGGCGGAACCCACGCCCCTGCCCGGGCGGGTGGCGTGGGTTCCGCCATCGTATGCGGGGTGGCTGACGGTAGGCGTCACGTTCGCCGTCGCGCAGTCCTGGCTGGCACGGATCGACTCGGCTGGCGGGATGCGGGTGGACGTCGTGCGCATGGTGGCTACGCTGCTCTGCCTCGCCATGACCACGCCGTGGCTGTTGCGTCCGTTCGGTCCCCGGCCAGCCGTGTATCAGGCATCGCGGACGGCAACCCGGTCCGCGGTCATCGCCGTCACGCTGGCGCTCCTGGCGCTCCTGGCGGCGCTCCAGCTGCTCGTGAACGGTGGAGTGGACGCGCTGATCGTGGCGATCCGTGATGCGCCAGCGGCGATGCTCTTCACCGTTCCCCTGCTCGCGTTCGCAGAGGAAGTCTATTTTCGCGAAGCACTGCCAGCTGCGCTCGCTGTGGCAGCGGGTGACGTCCGCTGGCGTGGACTCCGCGTGGCGGCAGGATCACAACTCCTGTACGCCATCGCTCATCTTCCGGCGCTCCTCCTGCAGCCGTCGCCGCGGCCCGCCATGCTGCTGCTCGCCTCGCTGCTGCGCGACGTCCTGTTCGGCCTCATGCTCCTGACACTCGTCCGAGGCCCTGCACAACGGGTCGTGCGAGTCCTCGTCCACACCGTCGCGAATCTCTCCGTCATCCTCCTGCCGCCGAGCGCCGCGATGCACGCGTGGCGCGGGCCGATGATGTGCCTGCTCGGCGCCTTCGCGCTGTCGCTCGCTCGATCGACATGCGTTCCTCACTGGGCACGGAGCGGGTCGTGGCCCCGATGAGAAGCAGCTCGCGCCTCCCGGCCGTCCGCGCATGCGAGTGGCTGGCCACATTTATGCACCCGCCTTCAGGTCTGGCCGTCCCGCGTGCCGGTGACCCTCAGGCATCCCCAGTCACTCGATGACCACCTCAGCTCCGACGCCTCACGCCGCACCTGTCCCTGCGGCACGACCGAAGAATCGACTGCTCGACGCGCTCCCCGAAGCGGTGTACGCTGCGCTCGCGCCGCACCTGCATTCGGTGACGCTCGACGTGCGGGAGATCGTGGCGCTGCCGGGCCAGCCGTACGAGTACGTCTACTTCCCCGAGGACAGCATCATCTCCGTCGTGAACGTCATGCGCAACGGGAGCACGGTCGAGACAGGCACGATCGGCCGCGAGGGCGTGGCGGGACTGCCGGCGCTGATGGACGCCGTTACCAGCGAATCGAAGCTGTTCGGACAGGTGCCCGGCCGGTCGCTGCGCATCCGCGTGGACGACATCGTTCCCGTCCTCGAGCGGGAGCGGGAGCTGCGTCGACTCGTCAATCGCTACTCGCAGGCGTACCTGACGCAGGTCGCGCAGGGCGCCGCCTGCAACCGCCTGCACGGCATCGAGCAGCGCTGCGCGCGCTGGCTGTTGATGACCCGCGACCGCGTGGCCGGCGACGAGTTTCCCCTCAAGCAGCAGTTCCTCGCCGAGATGCTTGGGGTGCGACGGGCCGGCGTGAGCGTGGCCGCGAGCGCGCTGCAGGAGGCGGCGCTCATCCGCTACAGCCGCGGCGCCGTCCAGGTACTCGACCGCGACGGGCTCGAGGCCGCGTCGTGCGAATGCTACGCAGTCATCCGCCGGCAGTTCGATCGGCTCCTGCCACGCTCGGAATCATAGCCCGGCAAATGTACGATTGCGTACTTTGTCGGTGACATAACTCATTGTAGGACAATTACTTGTGTCGCTCCTCCTCCGCACTAGCTTGCACTGCGCGGTGCGAGTGTCGCGGCTGTCCGGTCGCGTGCGCCCGTCGCCTCATCCGCCGTGAATGCGCACGGCCCGCCCACGGACATGAGCCAAGCCGACCAGTCGAGCCACGAGCACCCAGCCGGGATCACTGAGCTGCGTCGTGTCCTCAGCGACACTCCCGCGCGCGTGCTCCTCACCGACGACGGACATGTCGAGCAGCCGCTGCGCGAGTTGGCGCGCGTCCTCGCCGACCATGCACGTGCGCGCGATGCAGTGCGTGCCGAGCGCCTGCTCATCGACCTGCGCCGCACCTGGCACGACATCCCCGAGACACGCCACCTGGATCCGCAGACGCACGAGCAGCTGTGGGACCGCCTCGTGAAGGCATGCATCGAGGAGTTCTACCGCCCCGACGACGCGGCGCTCTGACGCATCGGGTCGCTGGCGCGGGACGCCGCCTTCCCGCTACACTCCCGCATGGCAACTCGCAAACGCAGCTCGACGAGCTCGAACTCGAAGATCACCACGGGCGACAAGGCGAAGGTCGTCAATCCCGCTGACCGCCGGAAGGTGAAGGCGCGCGCTCCCCGCACCGCCACCGGCAAGCGCGCCAACCCCGAACGGCTGGCCGCCGCACAGGCCGAAGCGCAGGACTTCCTGCGCGAGCGCACCGAGGAAGGACATCGCGCGGCGGGACGCGTGCCGCCGTCGCAGCGCACCGAGCGTCGCACCAGCGGTGCGGCGCGCAAGGTGGATGACGACCTGCGCGACCTCGTGCAGCCGATCACCGAGGACGAGAAGCTCCTCGCCCTCCCGGCCACCGACCGCCGTGGCTCGCGCGACTTCACGCGCACTGATACCTGGCGCGTGATGCGCATCATGGGCGAGTTCATCGAGGGCTTCGACAACCTCGCCCACATCGAGCGCGGCGTCTCCGTCTTCGGCTCCGCCCGCACGGCTCCCGATGACCCGCAGTACCTCGCGGCCCAGGAAACCGCTCGGCTCCTCGCCGAGGCGGGCTTCACCATCATCACCGGCGCCGGGCCCGGCATCATGGAAGCGGCCAACAAGGGCGCCAAGGAAGGTGGTGGCATGTCCATCGGCTGCAACATCGAGCTGCCGTTCGAGCAGGGCGCCAACCCGTTCGTCGACACGCTCGTGAACTTCCGGTACTTCTTCGTCCGCAAGACGATGTTCGTGAAGTACTCCAACGCCTTCATCATCTTCCCCGGCGGCTTCGGCACGCTCGACGAGACCTTCGAGGCGCTCACACTCATCCAGACGGGAAAGCTCTACCAGTTTCCCGTCATCCTCTTCGGGCGCCACTACTGGGCGGGGCTCATCCGCTGGCTGCAGTCGCGCGTCGTCGTGGAGCGCAAGATCTCGCCCGGCGACATGGACCTCATCATGGTGACCGATGACCCTGCCGAGGCGGCGCACGCGATCATCGAGTCCTACAACTCGACGAACGGCCTGAAGTAGCCCTCACCACCAACCAGACGACAGCGCCATGGCGAGCAGGAAGAAGGACGGGAAGAGCGACGGAAAGAAGCGGGCGTCGGCGGCGGGCAACAAGAGCGAGCAGAAGCGCGCCGCCGAGGAGCGCGAGCGCGCAGGCCGTCAGCACACTGCGCACGAGACGTCGCGCTTCCTCCGCGGCGGACGCATCGATCCGCGCCGCATCGACGGCAGCGAGTCCGCCGCCGACCTGATCGACGGCACCTTCCTCGCCTACAACGCTGCCCGTCTCAGGGAAGCCTGCCAGCTGTACACCAGGAAGATGCTGGAGCCGGACGTCACCGTCGGCCTCACCCTCACCGGCGCGCTCACGCCGGCCGGTCTCGGCATGGCGGCGCTCATCCCGCTCATCGAGTCGGGGTTCGTCGACTGGATCATCTCCACCGGCGCGAACCTTTACCACGACGCGCACTTCGGGCTCGGCCTCGCGATGCACCGCGGCAACGCGCAGGAGTCGGACACCGTGCTGCGCGAGGAAGGCATCGTCCGCATCTACGACATCTTCTTCGACTACGACGTCCTCCTCAGCACCGACGCCTTCTTCCGGAAGATCATCCAGGGGCCGGAGTTCCAGCGCGCGATGAGCAGCGCGGAATTCCATGCGCTGTGCGGCAAGTACATCCGCGAGCGCGAGAAGGCGCTCGGCATCGGCAACCGGTCGCTGCTCGGCGTGGCATACGAGTGCGGCGTGCCGGTCTACACGTCGTCGCCCGGCGATTCATCCATCGGGATGAACATCGCCGCCCTCGCGCTCGAGGGGAACAAGTGCGTGATCGATCCCAACGCCGACGTGAACGAGACGGCGTCCATCGTCCTCGGCGCCAAGCGCGGCGGCGGGAAGAGCGCGGTGCTCATCTGCGGCGGCGGCAGCCCGAAGAACTTCGCGCTCCAGACGGAACCACAGATCCAGGAAGTGCTCGGCATCGACGAGAAGGGACACGACTTCTTCCTTCAGATCACCGACGCGCGTCCCGACACGGGCGGTCTCTCCGGCGCCACGCCGGCCGAGGCGGTGAGCTGGGGGAAGATCGATCCCGACCGTCTGCCGGATGCCGTCGTGTGCTACCTCGACTCCACCGTCGCGCTTCCGCTGCTCACGGCATACGCGCACGCGCGCCATGAGCCGCGTCCGCTCAAGCGGCTGCTCGACCGGCGGCAGGAGAACATGGCCGTGCTGCGCCGCGAGTTCGAGCAGGCGGGCGGCGTCCCGCGCGAACCTTCCGCGACCGACACGACGCTCCCGATGCACCGGTGAAGTGCGCGTAGACCGTTGACCGTTAACCGTTAACCGTTAACCGAAAGGGCGAACGGCACACCGGACTGGGCTCGGTGTGCCGTTGTCGTTAACGGATACCGGATAACGGTTAACGGTCTTTCAGTACCGCCCGCACGTACTCCCGCTTCGAGTATTCCCCGTGGCTCACCACACCCACCAGCTCCTCGCGCCCGAGCACGCGCCGCGCGATCTCGCGCTCGGGGAGCCCGAGAGCGGCGAGCCGGGTGATCTCGCCGATCGTTTCCTCCATCCACGACACCTTCGCGCGCAGCAGCGGCACGGGATCGTGCACCGCGCCGCGGTGCGCGTCGAGCAGGAGCCGAGGCTCGAGCGCCGCTGCCGCGCGCAGGCTCTCCACCAGGCGGCGCGGCGACTCCCCATGATGCGCCACGCGCACCTTCACGCCGAGGAACAGGTCGCCGCCGACGAGGATGCGACGCTCGGCGTCCCACACCACCAGGTGCTCATCGGTGTGGCCCGGCAGCGGCAGCACGGCAAAGGGCGCCGGATCGAACGCGCGTACGGGCACCGCGAGCGGTTGCGGCGTGCCCCACACGAGGTGCCGGTACAGGCCGATCTGCTCCGGGGCGCGCAGCGCGCGTTCGCACGCCGCGTCCATGAGCAGCGGCACGCCCGTCGCAGCAAGCTCGGCTGCGTTGCCCGCATGATCCTCGTGGCAGTGCGTGATCACCACGCCACGCGGCGCGAGCTCGTCCACCGCGCGCAGCACGGCGGCGCGGGCGTGCGGTGGTCCGGTGTCGACCATCACTCCGCGCACGACGTATGCGCTCACCTCGTAGCCGGCGAGCTGACCCTGCCATGACCGGGCGCGGAGCCGCAGCACGCCGGGCTCCACGACTTCCCGAAGCAGGCTCACGCCCGCCCTCCGGGGTTTGCCTCGACGCCGCTTGCGCGATAGTATGAAATGACGCGGCGCCCGGCTATCGGCTGGGCGCTCCCTTTTTTTCGTACCCCGCAGTCCTGTGCTCTCATGATCGAAGCGCTCAAGTCGAAGCTCGGCAGTGAAGTCGAGAAGCTCCAGTACGAGCTCAACGTCACCCTGCCCGCCGAAATCCGGAAGGCGGTGGAGATGGGCGACCTTCGTGAGAACAGCGAATACAAGGCCGCGCTCGAGCGCCAGCAGTTCGTGCAGGCGCGCCTTGGCCAGCTCCGCGAGCGGCTCAGCAAGCTGTCGTCCATCGACGTCACCCAGATTCCGCGCGAGCGCGTCGGCCTCGGCTCCATCGTGACGGTGAAGGACGAGAAGTCCGGCCTCGAGGAGACGTACCATCTCGTCTTCGGCGACGCCGTTGAGTTCGAGGAGGGCCACGTCACCATGTCCTCGCCCATCGGCCGCGCGCTGCTCGGCAAGGCGGTCGGCGAGGTGGCGTTCCTCAAGCTGCCCACCATGACGCGCCAGCTGAAAGTGAGCGAGCTGCGCACGATCCACGACCTGCAGCCGGACGAGGTCTGAGCACCGGGTACTGCAACCTCGAGTACTTCGTACTGCGTACTGCCGTACCGAGACCCAGCGGGAAGCTCCAGCAACGTGCCGACGCCAGGTCTCGGTGCACCGACCAGCCGTACCAGGATCGGTACGGGACATCGTAGGGGTCAGGATGTCGGTCTCGGTACGAGGTACTCGAGTACGCAGTACTCGCCGTTGCTCCTCTCATCCGGCCTCGATCCCGAACAGCCGCTCCACCTCGGCGTCGTAGCGCTCGAGCTCGGCCTCGATGCGCTCGGCGTCCCAGCCGAGCCACCCGGCAACCAATGGCGCCACTCGCCGCGCCGCCGCTCGGCCGTGGTCTCGCGTCTCGAACGCGATCGGGACCCGTCGCACGAGCAGGTCGGCCAGTGTGAACCCGAGCTCCTCTTCCACTGCCCAGCGCAGCTCGGCCATCACGTAGGGACGCGACGGCTCGATGCGCTCCCTCATCGCCGGCTCCGCTTCGGCCATCGCCCACACCTCGCGCCACTGATCGCCGTGCGCATGCACGAGCCGACGGGCAATGCCAGCGTCGCCGATGAGCGTCGTGGCGGTGCCCATGGCCTTCAACGGGTCGGCGAGCCCGCCGCCCGCCAGTGGCGTGTCGGCCGTCGGTGACCTCGTCACCCGCGCGCCGAGCGATCGCTGCACTGCGTCCACACCGTCGCGAGCCATCACGCGGTAGGTGGTGAGCTTCCCGCCAGTGATGCGGACCAGCCCGGGAACGCGCTCCGTGACCGCGTGCTCGCGCGACACGGCACCGGGATCGGCCGCGCTCGCATCGCTCGCCACGAGCGGGCGCAGCCCGGCCCACGCCGTGATCACGTCGTCCCGCGTCAACTGCGCCGACGGGAAGAAATGGTTCGCCGCCTCGATCAGGTACGCCACGTCGCGCGACGAGGCGCGCACCTCGTCCGGGCTCACCGGCTCGAAGGTGTCCGTCGTGCCGATGATCGCGTGGTCTCCCGCCGGCAGCACGAAGAACACGCGACCGTCCTGCGGCGTGAGCAGGGTGAGCGCCGCTTCGTTTCCCACGCGCTGACGTGCCACCATGACGTGCACGCCCTTGCTCCCGTGCACCGCCGGCGCCGTGCTGTTTCCCGCGAGCCGCTGCGTGTCGTCGCTCCATGGGCCGGTGGCGTTCACCACCACGCGCGCCCGCACCAGCACCTGGCCGCCATCGAGCTCGTCCAGGACCTGCGCCCCGGCAACGCGCGAGCCCTCATGCACCAGTGCCGTCACGCGTGCATGGTTCACCACCGTCGCCCCCGAAGCGACGGCGGAACGCACCGTGGCGAGCGTGAGGCGCGCGTCGTCGGTGAGGGCATCCCAGTAGCGCGCTCCCCCACGCAGCTCGCGTGGCAGCAGGTGCGGCTCGCGCCGCAGCACCTCGGCGGCGCTCAGTCGCTCGTGTCGCGCCACGTTGCGGAAAGTGGCCAGCAGGTCGTAGAGCGTGAGCCCCGCCGCCAGCTTCCACCGCGCGATGCGCGCGCCGGCGTACACCGGCCAGGTGAAGGCGAGCGGTCGCACGAGGTGCGGCGCCAGTCGGCGCAGCACGCGCCGTTCGTGGCTCGCCTCGAACACGAGGCGGAGGTCGCCGTGCTCCAGGTAGCGGACGCCGCCGTGCACGAGCCGCGATGACCGGCTCGACGTGCCGCTCGCGAAGTCGTCCTTCTCGACGAGCGCCGTGCGCAGGCCGCGCATCGCGGCGTCCCGCGCCACGCCGGCTCCCGTGATGCCGCCCCCCACGACGAGGACGTCGAAGGGCTCACGCGTGAGCGCGTCGAGGGCGGCCCGTCGCGCGGCGACGGGTGGCGTGGTGGGCGCGGGCACTCCCGACAAGCTAATCCACGCGTACCTTCCAGCCATGCCCTCACTCGGAACTCCGGGCCGGCGCGTCGCCATCGTCGCTGGCCTGCGTACGCCCTTCGCTCGCGCCGGCACCACGCTCAAGTCGCTGTCTGCCATCGACCTCGGCAAGCGCGTCGTGGCTGAGCTCATCCAGCGCAGCGGCGTGGACGGCAAGTCGGTGGATGCAGTGGTCTACGGCACCGTCGTCCCGTCGGTGATCGCGCCCAACATCGCGCGCGAGGTGTCGCTCCTGCCGCTGCTCCCCAAGGGCGTGCAGGCATTCAGTGTCAGCCGCGCCTGTGCCTCCGCCAACCAGGCCATCACCGATGCCGCCGACCAGATCGTGCTCGGTCACGCCGACGTCGTCATCGCCGGCGGTGCGGAGTCGCTGTCGAACGTGCCCATCCTGCACTCGCGCGGCATGAGCGAGGCGCTCGTCGCCGCGAGCCGTGCCAAGTCGTTCGGCGGGCGCGTGAAGGCGCTCGCGCGCGTGCGCCCCCGCGACCTCGTTCCCATCACGCCGGCCATCGCCGAACCGTCCACCGGCGAGACGATGGGCGAGTCGGCGGAGAAGATGGCGAAGATCAACGGCATCCCGCGCGCCGACCAGGATCACTTCGCGCTGCGCTCGCACCGCCTCGCCGCCGCTGGCACCGACGACGGCCGCCTCACCGCCGAGATCGTTCCCGTCTACGTGCCGCCGGCCTTCGAGCCGATGACGAGCGACAACGGCATCCGCGCCGACTCCACGATGGAGAAGCTCAAGTCGCTCAAGCCGGTGTTCGACCGCAAGTACGGCACGGTCACCGCGGGCAACTCCTCTCCCCTCACCGATGGTGCGAGCGCCGTGCTGCTCATGAGCGAGGAGCGCGCCCGCTCACTCGGCTACGAGCCGCTGGCGTACATCCGCAGCTACGCGTACGCGGCGCTCGATCCCGGTGAGCAGCTCCTCATGGGCCCCGTGCTCGCCGCCCCGGTCGCGTTGCAGCGCGCCGGTCTCTCCCTCGGCGACATGGACCTCGTCGAGATGCACGAGGCATTCGCGGCACAGGTGCTGTGCAACCTGCACGGCTTCGAGAGCCGCGCGTGGGCCGAACGCGCCGGATTCAGCGAGCCCGTTGGTGAAGTGGATCGCTCGAAGCTCAACGTCATGGGCGGCTCCATCGCCATCGGCCACCCCTTCGGCGCAACCGGAGGTCGCATCCTCACCACGCTCTGCAACGAGCTCCAGCGTCGCGGCGGGCAGTTCGGTCTCATGACCGTCTGCGCCGCCGGCGGCATGGGCCACGCCATGGTCATCGAGCGCGCATGATGTCCTCCCTGAAGCTCGAGCACGTGGACGGCATCGCCGTCGTCACCATCGACCTCGCGAACGAGCCGGTGAACAAGGTCACCGCCAGCCTGCGCGCCGAGTTCGCCGAGATGTTCGGCCTCCTCGAGGGTGACGGCTCCATCCGCGGCGTCGTGATCGCCAGCGGCAAGCCGGACACCTGGCTTGCCGGTGCCGACATCGACGAGTTCCTCACCTTGCACACCGCCGAAGAAGCCGAAGCGCTCAGTCGCAGCGGGCAGGATCTGCTGGCGCGCCTCGAGGGGATGAAGCTCCCCGTCGTCGCCGCCATCCACGGCGCGTGCCTCGGCGGCGGCCTCGAGACGGCACTCGCCTGCCGCTATCGCATCGTCACCGACCACCCGAAGACCGTCCTCTCCTTCCCGGAGACCCAGCTCGGCATCATTCCCGGCGCCGGAGGCACGCAGCGCCTGCCGCGCCTGATCGGGCTGCAGCGCGCGCTGGACATGATCCTCACCGGCCGCACCGTGCGCGCGAAGAAGGCGTACCAGATGGGCCTCGCCGACGAGATCGTCCATCCCGCCATCCTCCTCGAGGTGGCCGTGGATCGCGCCCGCAAGCTCGCCGACAAGACACTCGGCGCGCGCCGCACGCCGAAGGATCGCGGCGCGGCCGGCGCCCTGCTCGAGAACAACCCGCTCGGCCGGTCGGTGGTGTTCCGCAAGGCGCGTGAGGGGGTGATGTCGAAGACGCACGGCCACTATCCCGCCCCGCTCGCCGCCCTGGATGCCGTGCGTGCCGGTTACGAGAAGGGGCGCGACGCCGGCTTCCGGGAAGAGGCACGCCTGTTCGGCGAGATGGCGATGACCCCAGAGTCGCGCGAGCTCATCTTCCTCTTCTTCGCCACCACCGCGCTGAAGAAGGATCCCGGCGTTGAGGCGCCCGCGCCGGAGCCGCTTCCCGTGGAGACGCTCGGCGTGCTCGGCGCCGGCTTCATGGGCGCCGGCATCGCGTCGGTCGCGGTGGGACAGGGCACGCCCGTACGCCTCAAGGACACCGACACCGCGCGCGTGTCGAAGGGCATCGCCGCCGTGAGCGCCGTACTGAAGGAGCAGTTGAAGAAGAAGCGCATCACCAGGCTCCAGTACGAGGATCAGCTCCTCCTCTCCGGGGGCACTACCGACTACGCCGGCTTCCAGCGGGCGACGCTGGTGATCGAGGCGGTGTTCGAGGATCTCCCGCTCAAGCAGCGCGTGCTGCGTGAAGTGGAGCCGCTGCTCGCGCCGAACGCCATCTACGCGTCGAACACGAGCACGATTCCCATCGCGCGCATCGCCGAAGCGGCCGCGCGTCCGGAGCGCGTGCTCGGGATGCACTTCTTCTCTCCTGTGCACAAGATGCCCCTCCTCGAGGTCATCGCCGCGCCGGCCACCGACAAGGAGTCCGTCGTCACCGCGGTGGCGTACGGCAAGCAGCTCGGCAAGACCGTCATCGTCGTCAACGATTCGCCCGGCTTCTACACGACGCGCACCCTCGCCGTGTACCTCAATGAAGCCGGCAAGCTGCTCGACGAGGGCGCGTCCATCGAGGCCATCGACAAGGCGCTCGTGGAGTTCGGTTTCCCGGTCGGGCCGATCACGCTGATCGATGAAGTCGGGATCGACGTCGGCGGCAAGGTGGGGCAGGTGATGTTCGACGCCTTCGGCGCCCGCGTCACCCCTGCGGAGTCGCTGCGGCGCGTGGTGGAGTCGGGACGCACCGGGCGGAAGGGAAAGTCCGGCTTCTACAAGTATGACGTGAACGGTGAGAAGGGGGAGGTCGACCCCTCGGTGTACGAGCTCGTTCCGCATGGCGCGACGCGGCGCGAGATGGAGCCCTCGGAGATCCAGCAGCGCTGCGTGCTGGCCATGGTGAACGAGGCGGCGCGGTGCCTGGAGGAGGGAGTGCTCCGCTCCCCGCGCGATGGGGACGTCGGCGCCGTCTTCGGCATCGGGTTTCCTCCATTCCGTGGCGGCCCCTTCCGCTACGTGGATGGCGTGGGAGCGGAGACGATCGTCGAGCAGCTCGAGGCGCTGGACATCCGTTTCCCGGGCCGATTTGCCCCGGCCGGGGTACTGGTGGAGCAGGCCCGCGCTCACCGGCGATTCTACCCTGCCAGCGGGCAGCCGTTGCCGTAGATTCCCAGCGGGACACCCCGGCAGGCGGCGGCGCCGGGTCGGATTCGCGTGGCGGCGGGCACTGTGACGGTGTGAATCGATGCAAGGTCCAGACGGTATGGAGAGCTCGGACGCAGAACTCGTCACGCGAGTGCTGCATGGCGAGGTGAACGCGTACGGTGCGCTCGTCTCGCGGTACCGGGACCGGTACGCCCGTTACGCAGTCCACATGCTTGGCAACCGGGAGGACGCGGAGGAGGCGCTGCAGGACGCCTTCACCCGGGCCTACCGGTCGCTGGCACGGTGCGAGGAGCCCGAACGGTTCGGCGCCTGGCTCTTCCGGATTCTGGTCAATCGGTGCAGGACGAGCGGGGCACGCCGTGTGCGACGTGGACGGACGTTCGTCCACGACGAAGCGGCGCTGATGCGCGCGTCACAGGAACACCCCGCCGAGCAGACGATGTGGCGGGAGGAGATCGAGCGGGCGCTTGGCGAGCTCAACGCGGACCAGCGGGAGGCGTTCCTGCTCAAGTACGTTGAAGAGTTGGGGTACGACGAGATGTCGGAGATCACCGGCGTTGGTGTCTCGGCATTGAAGATGAGAGTGATGCGCGCCTGCGACCGGCTGCGCACCCTGTTGCGGGAGGTTCACAGTGCCTGAGTGGGGTGAGAGGCATAC
>DASUXT010000042.1:0-3094 GCA_036377775.1 Gemmatimonadaceae bacterium
ACGATAGCGGTCGCCACCGCCACGACGAGCACCGCCGCGATGGCGGAGCGCGCCGGCGTGAGGCGAAAGGAAGGAATGCTGCGTGCGCGCGTCGCCGGCAACACGGCCGGACGCCAGGATTCGACCGCCGGCTTGTCCGACGCGGGCGATTCGCCGACGTCGAGCGACGACAGGATGCGCGACGCGCCCGCGATCAGCCCGCGCGCTTCCGCCACGCGCTCCGCGCACTCGTCGCACCGCTGCAGGTGCGCCTCGAGCGTGGCCGCCGACGTGTCGTCGAGCTGCCGGTCGAGCCACGCATGGATCGTCCCCTCATCCGGGTGTGCGTCGCGTTCGCTCATCGCGCCTCCTGCGTCTGCCGCTCTTGCCGATACGTCATGCCGGTCGCACGTCCTGCTCCCGCTGGAGCGATTCGTACGCTTCCATCAACCGCCGTCGCGCGCGCGACAGCGTCGTTCCCACCGAGCCGGGCGACAGGTCGAGCGCGCGCGCGATCTCGTCGTAGTCCAATCCCTCCTCGCGCATCAGCAGTGCGTCACGGTCCCGCTCGCCGAGCATGTTGACGGCACGCCGCGCGAGATCACGTTCGGCGTCGCGCTCCATGGACGTCGGCTCCGGCTCGACCACCGCCTCCGCCTGTTCCTGTTCGCGCAGCAGCTCGAGTCGACGCTGTTGCCGCTGCGCGCGTCGTCCCTCGTCACGCACGAGGTTGGACGCCACGGCGAACAGCCACGACCGCTCGCTCGTGATCGTCTCCTGCTTCAGCGCCCGCATGAAGGTCTCCTGCGCGATCTCCTCCGCCGCATCCCGATCGCCCAGGCGGCGCGTGAGGAAGCGGACGAGCGGACCATGAAACTCGGCGAAGAGCGCCGTGAGCCGATCGGGCGGGACCATGACCGCACAACATGGCCCGGCGACGAGGCCCTGACCAGCGCCCGAACGGGAGACGTCCCGGGCGGGCGCCGTTGCACATGCTGGTTCGGCAAGAGAAAACGGCAACGAGAGAGGGAACGGCGGAAACACCTGGAAGGGCAGGAGCGCCTTTTCGCGACGCTCCGACAGCATCCTGCCGTTTCGTTCTTTTCCGCCGTTTCCTCTTCCTCTGCTGTTGAACGTCCGTCGAAGCTTGCTGGCCCCGGCCTTGCCCATTCGGGGGCCAACCAGGAGGAACAACATGGACGATCGCAACGATCGCAACGCGAAGAAGGGCTTCGGCGACGACCAGGGGACGCGGGTCGGGGCGCCGGATCAGGAGCAGGTCTCGCCCGCGAAGCATTCGGAGACGCCGCCCGACCGTCCCGAGCGCACCACCGGCGCCGGGGACGAGATGCAGGCCGACAAGAAGCGTCCGGTGGAGTCGCACCCGACCGAGCACCAGAGCGGCTACGGCGGCGAAGGCGGCGCGCCCAAGACCAGCTCGCACGAGCGCGAACCTTCGCGCTGAGCTGTCCGATCGACTGACGGCGCGACCGGTCGCAGCGGGCGCATTGCACCAATCAATATCAATTCATATGATTGGGCATGCCCGACATCGCCGACCGGGCGCGCGCCGTCGCCGCCCTCCGATTCCGCGCCCTCGGGGACGAGACGCGCCTGCGCGTACTGGAAACGCTGACTACCGGCGAGCGGTGTGTCGGCGACATCATGGATGCGCTCGGCCTCGGCCAGTCGCTCGTGTCGCACCACCTGCGCGCCCTCCGCGAAGCCGGCCTCGTCGTCGTGCGACGTGACGGGCGGCGAATGCATTACGCCATCTCCGAGCCCGCCCTGGCCGCCGTGCGCCTCGTCGTGTACGAGCTCGAGCCGCTGCACACCGCTGGCGAGCGGTCCGTCACGTCGTAACTTGCCGCCATCGGCGCCGACGCCGCGCTACTGCCAACGACCACGAAGGAGCGAGTCCATGTCACCGGGCACAAGCACCACCATCCAGGACCTCGAGGACCGGGTCGCCAAGCTGCAGCGCGCCGTCTACTACCTCATCTGGAAGCGCACCGGCTTCGGCGAGCAGTGCGTGCACTGCGGCCACTCGTATCCCGGCCACGCCGAGAAGTGCAAAGCGGCGGAGGTGGAAGCGCTGGTGAGGTGAAAAACGGGAGGACCGGAGGACCGGATGACCGTTCGGTCCACCGGTCCTCCGGTCCTCCGGTCTTTTCGGTCCTCCGGTCTTTTCGGTCCTCCGGCCCCTCGGTCCTCCGGTCGTTCCCGTCCTCCCGCCCTTCTGGCATGCCAAATGAGTGTTGTCCTCCCAGCGCGGCGCGCGCCGCGCGGAGGGTCACTCTTCACGCGGTCGTCGCATGCCGAACCATGCCAGCGCAAAAGGGAACTGGTGCGTCGCTTCCACAGTCGGCGCAACACTCCTCGCGCTCGGCTGCGCGCCGGCCACCCCGAGTCATGGGACCACGTCGCTCGTGTCGTCGGCCGGCGCGGCTCTGGCCAGCGCCGCCGCGCCGGTAGCGTACGTCGAATCGCCGACCGTCTCGCTCGCCCTCGACCGGATTGACCAGCGGCGGCTCCCCCTCGATAGCACCTACCGGCACTACGGCAGCGGCGCGGGAGTGACCGTCTACGTCTTCGACGGCGGCGTGCTGGCCACGCACCCCGACCTCGCCGGGCGCGTGCGCCGCGGCTACGACGCCTTCCCCGACGGCCCGCGCGTCTGCAACGCCCACGGCACTGCCGTCGCCGGCGCCGTGGCCGGCGCCACCCTCGGCGTCGCCCCCAAGGCGGAGATCGTGGACGTCAAGATGGTGGACTGCCAGCGGATGCGCGGCACCATCGAGGCGATCGTGCGCGGCACGCGCTGGATGCTCGCCGACGTGGCGCGGCATCCCGGTCGACGTGCCGTGGCGAACTGGTCGTTCATCGCCGACACCGCCGAGAGCGTCCCCGCGCTCGACGCAGCGGTGCGTGCGCTCAACGACGCCGGCATTCCAGTGGTCGTCGCGGCGGGCAACCTCGACATGAACGCCTGCCGCATCGCACCCGCGAACTCGCCGGGCGCCATCGTCGTCGGAGCATCACGCGTGCGTCGCGCCATCGGTGCCGACTCCCTGCTCGACGAACGCGCCCCCGACACCGCCTACGGTCCCTGCGT
>DASUXT010000043.1:0-8410 GCA_036377775.1 Gemmatimonadaceae bacterium
AGGCCGAAGGTGAAGTACGCCAGCTCGCCGGCCTTGTCGTCACCGGCGCGAGCCATCACGAACGGCGCGTCCTCGGCGTAGACCGGTGCCCCGCCGGCATCGATGTGCGCGAACATCGGCTCGAGCGCATCACGGATCTCCGACCACACGTGCATCCCGGGGCGTCCCAGCGCATCGGGATGCTTGCTCCCGAGCACGCGCCGGTAGCCGTCGTTGTAGATGAGGAGCTTGTCGGGGCCGCACCAGAGGTTGAAGGGGAAGGGTGACTCCATGCACATGCGCACGGCAGTCGCCAGGGTGGGTGACCACCGCTCCACCGGTCCGAGCGATGTCGCCGACCAGTCGAATGCGCGCGCACGCGCGCGCATCTCTCCCCCGCCCTGGAACGGGCTTGCGGTGCTCTCCGTCAATTCTTCGGGATTCGTGGCCGATGTCATGAAGCTCGCAGCTGGGAGCGGCCGCTCGCGCGGTGAGCTTACGGCCACCATGGAAAAGTGTCCGAGAGGGGAGATGCGGGCAACGTGTGCCGCCCGGCGACGTGCCAGGCGGACCTGCGGGACATTCCCGACAGTATCGCGGGGGTGACCCGACTGTCGTGACCGCGGAATCCAGCAGAATTATGGCATGACACTCGGCGCTTCCGCTTCTTCGTACCCGCCAGTCGGGTCCCTCGACCCGATCCTCAAGCCGCAGCACATCGCCGTGATCGGCGCATCGAGGACGCCGAACACCATCGGGCACCGCATCGTCTCCAACCTGGTGCGGCATGGCTTCTCGGGTGCCGTCTATCCCGTGAACCCGAAGGCGACCGCCGTGTACGCACTTCCCGCCTGGCCGAGCATCGTCGAGGTGCCGCACACGCCCGACGTCGCCGTAATCGCGGTGCCGAAGGAGCGCGTGCTCGAGGTGGCCGAGGAGTCGGGACGACGTGGCGTGCGGGCACTGGTCGTCATCTCGGCGGGATTCCGCGAGGTCGGCGCCGAGGGGCTCGAGCGCGAGCGAGCGCTCATGGAGATCGTGCGACGCCACGGCATGCGGCTCGTCGGCCCCAACTGCATGGGGATGATCAACACCGACCCGGCGATCAGCATGAACGCGACCTTCGCCAGCCCGATGCCTCCGCTCGGACGGGCTGGTTTCGTCTCGCAATCGGGCGCGCTGGGGGTGAGCGTGCTCGATTACGCCACGGAGTTCGGGATCGGCATCGCGCAGTTCGTGTCCATGGGGAACAAGCCGGACGTCAGCGGCAACGACCTGCTCCTGCAATGGGAGCACGATCCGCAGATCGGCGTGATCCTCATGTACGTCGAGAACTTCGGCAACCCGCGCCGGTTCCTCGAGATCGCCTCGCGCATCACGCGGTCCAAGCCGATCATCGTCGTGAAGGCGGGTCGGTCGGCGGTGGGCGCACGCGCGGCGTCGAGCCACACTGGTGCGCTGGCGGCGAGCGAGAGCTCGGTGGATGCGCTGCTGCAGCAGGCAGGAGTGCTGCGCGCCGGATCCATCGAGGAGCTGTTCGACATGGCGATGGCGTTCAGCGTGCTGCAGCCACCACGGTCGCGGCGTTCGGCCGTCATCGGCAACTCGGGTGGCCCCGGCGTGCTGGCCGCCGACGCGCTGGAGGAGCGTGGCCTCGACCTGGTGGAGTTCACGCCGTTCACCGTCGCGCGCCTGCGGCCGCTCTTCCCCGCTGAAGCGTCCATCCGCAATCCGCTCGACATGATCGCCTCGGCGAACCCCGCCGGCTATCGCATCGCGCTCGACGCGGTGCTCGCCGACGAGCGCGTGGATGCCGCCGTGGCCATCTTCACGCCGCCGCTCGGCGTGGATTCATCGGAAGTGGCGAACGCGATCGGCTCGGTGGCGCAGGCGCATCCGGAGAAGCCGGTGCTGGCCGTGCTCATGGGCCGCGAGCGGCTGCCGGAGGCGAAGCACGAGCTGCAGCGCGCCGGAGTGCCGGCGTACATCTTCCCCGAATCCGCCGCCCGTGCGCTCGGTGCGCTGGCGCGCTACGGCGAGATGAGCGCGCGTCGCGCCACGTCGGCCGAGCTGCCTTCCCTGCCCCCTGCGGCGCGGATGTGCTCCGAGGAGATCATCGCCCGTGCGCGACGTGAGAACCGCGTCAAGCTCACCGAGCGGGAAGCGCTCGCCGTCATCGAGGCGTACGGTGTCCCCACCATCGGCTCGGCGATCGCCACGTCCCCGGACGAAGCGGTCCGGATCGCCGACTTCATCGGCTATCCGGTGGTGCTCAAGATCGTGTCGCAGCAGGTCGTCCACAAATCGGACGTCGGCGGAGTGCGCCTGGGGATCGGCGACGCGGCCGCCGTGCGTAACGCGTACGAGAGCATCGTGACGCGCGTGCACGACGCCGTGCCCGGTGCGCGGGTGGACGGCGTGCTCGTGCAGCGGCAGTCGGCGCCGGGCCGCGAGCTGATCGTCGGCATCACTCGCTCGGCCGACTTCGGCGCGATGGTCATGGTCGGGCTCGGCGGCACGTACGTCGAGGTGCTCCGCGACGTCGCCTTCCGCATCGCGCCGATCGGGCTCGCGGACGCGCGCGAGATGCTGCTCTCGCTGCGCGGCGCGGCGATCCTCGGCGCGGTGCGCGGAGAGGCGGCGGTGCCGGTGGAGCGCATCCAGGACATCCTCGTCCGCGTCGGCCTGCTCGCCAACGCCCACCCGGACATCGCCGAGCTCGACATCAATCCACTGAGCGTGGATCCCGACGGCGGCATCGCGCTCGACGCGCGGGTGATGCTCGCGCCTGTCGCCCCCTCCGGAGATTACACGAGCCGGGCCTGAAGCGGCGCCTACTGGACCTGGATGTAGAGCGGCACGGGCCAGAGCCGGAGGATATCGCCGCGCGGCGTCGGCGGCTTGTCGTTCCGCAGCTTCGAGAACTGCTTCCAGCCGGTGAACTGCACCGGCTCCTGCTTGATGACCCGCCAGTAGGTGTCACGCTTCATCCACGGCGGGCCGAAGCCGTCCATGTCCATCACGATCTGCACTCGGGGATCGAGCTTGATCCGGTCGGCGTGGGTGACGCCCGGCACCGTGAAGCGATGCACGACGAGGATCTTGGGCGGCAGCTTGTACTTGTCCACGAGGTTCGCGAGGAACTGCGACGCGTAATTGATCTCGGCAGCGTCGTACGTACCGACGCGTTTGCCGGGAATGGCCTTGCCCTTCATCGCGAACTCGGGATCGATGCCCAGGTGGACATCGGGCCGGATGAGGAACTTCTCGATCCACGGCAGCTCGGTCTGCAGCGTGCTCTGGCCGATCTGCAGGTCGACGAACATGAGCCCGTTCCGGCTGCGCGCCCACCCGTACACCTTCTCGATCATCGCACTGTCGTGCCGCGTGCGGTACTTGCCGCTCGGGCCCGGCGTCGCGTCGGCGACCTCCACGATCACGTGCAGCGCAGGAATCGCCGGCGTCGCGGGATCGATGCGAGTCCACGCCGCCACCTCGGAGTCGAGCTTGCGCAGCATCTCCTCGTGATCGAACTCCCCGAGAATGCCCATGCGCCGCGACTTGGGATTGCCATAGAAGGCGACGATCCGATGCCCGGGAAGGATGCTTCCCGGCAACGGCTCGGGTCCCTTCACGGGCCACAGGGAGTCGAGCGGACTGCCGGTGCCACGGAAGGCGGGATGCCGGTCGCCTGACTTCGACCCGAGGCGCCAGTGCGGCCGGGGTGCGACACTGTCACGGGGTGCGGCACTGTCACGGGATGCGGCACTGTCGTGGCGCGCAGCACTATCGCGGCGCGAAGCACTGTCGGAGGCCGGACGCGGTTTCGGACGTGGTCCGATCGGTGTCCTGTCCATCACGGTTGCTCGCCGTGCGGCAACCAGTGAATCCACCGTGTCCGCCGGAACACGAGCGAGAGCCGGCGTGACGGTCGTCGTGTCCCGGGAGCGTCCCGCCAGGTCTACGTCTCCGTCGCCGGTGCGCTGCACGCGCTCGGCGCACGCCAGGCAGAGCGTGGCGCCGACGAGCGTGGTCAAGCGGATGAGCGGGAGGGCAGGACGTCGCAGTGACATGTCGATGAGGAGACAGGTAGGGGGGAAACGGGGTCACGCACGATCGCCAGCGGGCGGACAATATGAAAGGCCGTTGACGCCCAGCGCGCGGGAGTCGTAGCATCCCGCATGCGATCAACCTCGTCGATCTTCCGCGCGGCGTCGCTCGGCACGCTCGCGCTCGGTGTGGCACTCGCCGGCACGCCGGCCCGCGCGCAGCGCCCGCAGCTCTCCCCCAACGTAAGGCAGTACGTCGCCATCGACACCGACGTCGTCGTGCTCGCGCACGCGCGCGTGATCGACGGCACCGGCGCTCCCGCGCGCGAGGACCAGACGCTCGTGCTGCGTGACGGACGCATCGCGACGATGGGAGACGCGGCGACGGTGCACGCGCCGGCGGGCGCCCGCGTGCTGGATCTCACCGGTCGCACCCTCATCCCGGGGCTCGTGATGATGCACGAGCACCTCTATTACCCCACCGGCCCGGGCGTGTACGGAAATCTCTCCGAGAGCTTCACACGGCTGTATCTCGCCGGCGGGGTCACGACGATGCGCACGGCGGGGAACGTGAGCGGCTACGGCGAGCTCGCGATCGCGAAGGCGATCGCGCGCGGAGAGAAGCCGGGCCCGCAGATCGACGCCACCGCACCCTACCTCCAGGGTCCCGGCCTCGGGATCGGCCAGATGCACGAGCTGGGAGACTCGGCCGAGGCACGCCGCTTCGTGAACTTCTGGGCCGATGCGGGGGCGACCTCGTTCAAGGCGTACATGAGCCTCACGCGCGCCGAGCTCGCCGCGGCGGCGGATGCGGCGCACCGGCGTGGAATGAAGATCACGGGACATCTCTGCTCCATCACCTACCGCGAGGCGGCGGCGCTCGGCATCGACAACCTGGAGCATGGCTTCTTCGTCGCGACGGACTTCGTGCGTGACAGGAAGCCGGACGTCTGTCCCGGACAGGGGGCCGGGATGGCCGCGCTCGACACGGTGTCCGTGGACGGCCCCGCCTTCACCTCGCTCATCCAGGACCTGATCAGGCATCACGTGGCGGTGACGTCCACGCTGACCGTATTCGAGACCTTCACCCCCGGGCAACCCATGCCGCGAGGGCTCGAGGTGCTGGATCCCATCCTGCGCCAGGAGTTCGAGAAGCGATACGCGGCGACGCAACGCGCAACGCGCTCGATCTTCACGACGCTTTTCCCGAAGGACCGCGCGATGGAGCTGCGCTTCGCGCGGGCGGGCGGGCTCCTGCTCGCCGGGACGGACCCGACGGGCGGCGGTGGGGTAATTCCCGGGTACTCCGATCAACGCCAGGTCGAGCTCCTCGTCGGGAGCGGGTTCACGCCACTCGAGGCGATCCGCATCTGCACGCTCAATGGCGCGACCTACCTCGGCCGCGCGGACCGCATCGGCTCCATCGCGGCGGGAAAGCAGGCCGATCTCGTGGTGCTGCGTGGCAATCCTGCCGCAGACATCACGGACATCGAGAACGTCGAGCTCGTGTTCAAGCAGGGCGTGGCGTACGACCCGGCGAAGCTGATCGCGTCGGTGGCGGGAAAGGTCGGGCTGTTCTAGCTCGGAGCACGCGAAGCACGCTCCCGACGAGGCGTGCTCGGCCTTTGGCCCACATTTCGCCTCATGGTCACCGCGGGCCCTCCGGCCCGATGAAGGCCACGACGGGAGACCCCCAGATGCGACATTCCTCGACGCGTGGAGCGATCCGCGGCGTGATCATCGCCGGAATCACCCTGCTGTCCGCCTGCGGCAAGGTGGGGCTGCCGCACAAGCACCGGAAGATCACCCACAACTGGAAGCCGGCCCAGGTGGAGACGGTCGCCGGGGTGCCCGCGGCGGCCATTGACTCGGCCATCGGCCAGCGGCTCGCCGCCCCCCGCCCGAAGGAAGTACCGGCGAACCGGTGGGAGCACGTGCAACGCCTCTACAAGGCGTACGACGGCAAGGCGCTCTGGATGGAGTCGGAGGGACCCAACAGGCCGCGCACCAACGCGCTGCTGCAGGCGGTGGCGAGTGCCGATAGCGACGCGCTGCGGCTTGACGCGTATCCGCTCACGGAGCTCGTGCAGACCATCGGCGAAGTGCGCCAGTCGAAGACGCCCACGGCGCAGCAGCTCGCGAATGCCGACGTGCTGCTCACCACGGCCTACATCGCGCTGTCCGAGGACCTGCTGAGCGGCCAGACGAACCCGAGGGATCTCGCGCAGGACTGGCACATCGACGGTGGCCGCGAGCAGCTGGACAGCGCCGTCGCGCTGAGCCTGCGCTCCGACTCGCTCGACCAGGGCATCGCCCTCATGCGTCCGCAGGACGAGGACTACGCCGCGCTGCAGAAGGAGATGGCCCGCTTCCGCGAGATCGTGAACAAGGGCGGCTGGCCGACGGTTCCGGCGGGCAAGGCGCTGAAGCGCGGCGACAAGGACTCACCGGAGCGCCTGGCGGCGCTGCGCGGTCGCCTCGTCGCCGAGGGGTTCGGCGCGGACAGCTCCGGTGCGGCGCCTGCCGACAGCGCAAAGCCCAACATCTACGATCGCGCACTCGCCGGCGCGGTGGCGGAGTTCCAGGCGCACCACGGCATCGTGGTGGACAGCATGCTCGGCGACGAGACGCTGCAATCGCTCAACGTGCCCGCCGACTACCGCCTCGCACAGATCGCGGCGAACCTCGAGCGCTTCCGCTGGCTGCCGCGCAACCTCGGGCAGCGCTACATCTTCGTGAACGTCCCCGCCTTCCGCCTGCAGGCGTACGACAGCGGGCAGAAGGTGCTGGAGATGAAGGTCATCGTCGGGCAGGAGTACGAAGGCAAGAAGACGCCGGTGTTCGCCGACTCGATGGAGACGGTGGTCTTCCGTCCCTACTGGAACGTCACGCCCGACATCCAGCGCAAGGAGATTGCGCCCAAGGTGGCCGCGAATCCCGGGTACCTCGAGGCGAACAACATGGAGTACTATCGGGATGGCGGCGTGCGGCGCATCCGCCAGCGTCCGGGCGCAAAGAACTCGCTCGGGCTCGTGAAGTTCCTCTTCCCGAACGACTTCAACATCTACCTGCACGACACGCCGAACCACGAGCTGTTCGACAAGGACGTGCGCGCCTTCAGCCACGGCTGTATCCGCGTGGAGAAGCCGGACGAGCTCGCGCAGTACGTGCTCGGCTGGCCGCTGGAGAAGGTGCAGGAGTACGAGCAGGGGCAGGACAACCGCAGCGTGCGGCTGCCGAAGAAGCTCCCGGTGTACATCACCTACTTCACCACGTACACGCGCGACGGCCAGCTCTACTTCGGCAACGACCTGTACGGGCGGGACGACAAGCTCGTGCAGCAGATCGCGTCGGACTCGGTGGCGAACGCCGACGCGGCGCGCAGCCTCGAGGCGCTCCGCCGGCTGGTCAACGACTGACCAGCGCGGGCACCTCAGCCAGCAGCTCGCGCGCGAGAAAGCCCACGGTGGCCACCCGTCGCGCGAGGATGCGGCCGGCGGAACCGTGGGCCCACACGCCCCACGCGGCAGCCGTGAGTGGCGGTGCACCGCGCGCGGCGAGTCCGGTGACGATGCCGGCGAGCGTGTCGCCCGAGCCCGACGTGCCGAGCCCCACCGAGCCGTCGTCGTAGCAGAGCAGGTCGCCGTCGGGAGTGGCGATCCAGGTCGTCGGTCCCTTGAGCGCGACGACGGCGGCGAATCGCTCGGCGGTGTGCAGTGCCGTGGCGGCGGGATCGGCCTCCACATCCTGCTTGTCCACGCCGAGCAGCGAGGCCATCTCGCCGGCGTGCGGGGTGAGGACCGCGCGTCCGCCGAGCGGTGCGAGCAGCGACGGATGCGCGGCGAGCGCGACGACGCCGGCGCCGTCGAGCACGAGCGTCGCATCGTCCGACACCTGTGGAATGAGTGTCGCGAGCAAGCTGCCGACGGAGGGGAGGGTCGCCATGCCCGGTCCGATGAGCAGCGCATCGGTCTCGCCCGCAGGGCGCCGCAGCGGCGCCGCGGCGCGCGCTCCGGCGATCTCACCGGCGCGAGACTGCGCGAGCGGCACGACGAGCGCCTCGGGAAGCACGAGGCTGAGGCCGACCGATGCTCCACGCACCGTGGCAAGCTGCAGCTTGCCCGCGCCGGCGCGTAGCGCACCTTCGCCGGCGAGAAGGACCGCGCCGGGCACCAGCGTGCTTCCGCCCACGACGAGGACGCGACCGCGGCTCTCCTTGTCGTCGTCGGCGTGCAATGGCGGCAACGGCATGCGCCGCAGCAGGGCTCGCGTCACGGAGCGCCCGCGGCGAGAGCGCGGCGTCATCGGGTGGCCGCCGGCGCATCGGGGCGCGCCGTGACCGGCGCGCCCGCCTTCTCGAGCGGCGCGACGAAGTTGTAGGT
>DASUXT010000044.1:0-43028 GCA_036377775.1 Gemmatimonadaceae bacterium
ACGACGATGACCGTGTTGCCGAGGTCGCGCAGCTGCTCCAGCGTGGCGAGGAGGCGCGAGTTGTCGCGCTGGTGCAGACCGATGGACGGCTCGTCGAGGATGTAGAGCACGCCGACGAGGCGCGAGCCGATCTGCGTCGCCAGGCGAATGCGCTGCGCCTCGCCGCCAGAGAGTGATTCGGCGGAACGTCCGAGCGTGAGGTAGTCGAGCCCGACGTCGACGAGGAAGCGCAGGCGTTCGCGCACTTCCTTGAGGATCGGACCGGCGATCTCGGCGTCGAGTCCATTGACGCGTCCCTCGCCGCGCACGGGGATACGATCGAAGAAGGCGAGCGCCTCGGTGATCGGCATCTCGGTCACGGCGCCGATGTTCACGCCGTCGATCGTGACGGCGAGCGATTCGGGCTTGAGGCGCTGCCCGTGGCACTCCGGGCACGGCACGGCGAGCATGTACGCCTCGAGCTCCATGCGCACCATGTCGGAGTCGGTCTCGTCGTAACGCCGCTCGACGTTCGCGACGATGCCCTCCCAGGTCCCCTCGCCCTTCTTCTTCTTTCCGTTGCCGGCGTCGCCGTGCAGCAGGCAGTCGCGGACCGACGCCGGGAGCTCGCCCCACGGCGTGTTGAGCTCGAAGCGGAACTGCCGCGCGAGCGTGGGGAGCACGACCTTGCGCAGGTATCCCGACGGCTCGCCCCATGGCAGCACGACGCCCTCGAGGATCGAGATGCGCGGATCGCCGAGGATGAGCTCCTCGGCCACGCGACGGCGCGTGCCCAGCCCGCCGCAGGTGGGGCAGGCGCCGAAGGGCGAGTTGAAGGAGAACTGCCGCGGCTCGAGCTCGGGCATCGAGATGCCGCACGCCGGGCAGCCGTACTTCTCGGAGAAGGTCTCCGTGGAGTCCGTGTCGGCATTGAACACCTCGACGATCCCTTCGGCGAGCTTGAGCGCGGTCTCGACGGAATCAGTGAGTCGTGCGCGATCTTCGGCACGCACGACGAGACGATCCACGACGACGGAGATCGTGTGGTTCTGCCGGCGATTGAGCTTCGGCGGATCGGCGACCTCGATCAGCGCGCCGTCCACGTAGGCGCGTATGAAGCCCTGCTTGCGCACGGACTCGAACAGGTCGCGGAACTCGCCCTTGCGTCCCTGTACCAGCGGCGCGCGGACCTCGATCTTCGTGCCCTCGCGCCAGCCGAGCACCGACTCGGCGATCTGCGCCGGGCTCTGCCGCTGCACCGGACGTCCGCAATTCGGGCAGTGCGGCGTGCCGGCACGCGCGTACAGCAGTCGGAGATAGTCGTAGATCTCCGTGACCGTGCCGACGGTGGACCGCGGGTTGTGGCCGGCGGTCTTCTGCTCGATGGAGATCGCCGGAGAGAGTCCCTCGATGGAATCCACATCGGGTTTCTCCATCAACCCGAGGAACTGGCGCGCGTAGGCGCTCAGCGACTCCACGTAGCGGCGCTGCCCTTCGGCGTAGATGGTATCGAAGGCAAGCGAGGACTTGCCCGAACCCGAGAGTCCCGTGATGACCGTCAGGCGGTCACGCGGGATGGCGACGTCCACGTTCCGGAGATTGTGTTCACGGGCTCCGCGGACGATCAGTGCGTCTTCTGCCATAACCAGGGAAAGCTCGCTGTCGGGCGCGGGGGAGACAAGTCGCGGGTCGCCGTCGTTAGATTATTCGGCCCGCGTCGCGCGACGCCGCCCTTCCCGCTCACCTCGCTTCGCTCCGTTCCGCATGCCCCACACCGACGCCATCGTCGTCATGACGACGCTCGCGAACACCGACGATGCCGTGAAGCTCGTGCAGACGCTCCTCGAACGTCGGCTCGTGGCCTGCGGGTCGGTGCTGCCCGGCGTCCGGTCGCTGTACCGGTGGCAGGGGAAGGTGGCAGACGAGCAGGAGGTCGTGGTGCTGCTCAAGACCCGGTCCGCCAGGCTGGAGACCCTGAAGCTGGCGTTCGAGGAGCTGCACCCGTACAAGGTGCCGGAGTTGCTGGCGCTGCCGGTGACCGCCGGGAACGCCAAGTACCTGGAGTGGATCAACGGCGAGACGACGCTCGCACTCGCCTGACGCAGACCCAGTAGTTCGCAGAAACGCAGACCGCAGGAGACGTAGCATGCTGCACCCCCAGCCTGGCCACGCCGACGGCACGCCACGCGCCCCCCTCGCCGGCGACGCCGACGCCACCGATCAGCAGTTGCCGCTCGAGGCGGCCGATGAGCGCGCCGCGCAGTTGCCGGAACCGCCCGACTCCCTCCAGCAGGCCCGTGACCTGCTCACCGCCGGGGAAACGTTCGCGGCGACGGCGAACCTCCGGGCGCTGATCGCGCGGGAACCGAAGAACCTGGCCGCACGCGCGATGCTCGCCGAGCTGATCGCGCAGCGCGGCGACCTGGAAGGCGCGCTCACCGAGCTCGGTCGCGCCGTGGAGGTCGTGCCGGATGACGTTCGCATCCTCTCGGCGCGCGCTGCGCTCTACATGCAGCGCGGCAAGTTCGACCTCGCCGAGGCGGACCTGCGTCGCGCGGCCCGCGTGTCGAACCGCGACGCAGAGGTGCAGCTGCAGCTCGGCGTGCTGTTCTGCAAGCGCGCGCGGTGGCGCGAGGCCATCGAGCCACTGCGCGCGGCCGTCGCCAGCGATCCAGGGCGCGTGGCTGCGCACTACTATCTCGGCGAGGCGTACAACAGCATCGACGACCTGCCGAATGCGCTCGGCGCCTATCGTTCGGCGGCCGCGCTGGAGCCGACGAACCAGCGTGCCCTGAAGGCGATCGGAATCGTCCTCGACAGGATGGGCCGCCCGGACGAGGCGGCCGCCGCCTACCAGCGAGCCCGCGAGGCGCAACGCCGATGATCGAGGTGCGCGTCGAGGACCTCGCGTTCTTCGAAGGAAACGCCATCATCCGTCCTTCCACCGCGACTCTCGACGCCACCACTCCCCTGCTCCGCCGGCTGGAGCTGGCCGGCGGGCCCCGGCTCCTGGCGCAGCTCCGTGTCGCCGAGCCCCTCCCCGTGGGCGCCGCGGTGGTGACCGGCGCCGGTGACCTGCCGGTGGAGCTGCTGGTGCACGCCGTCGTGAGCAGCCCGACCGAACGTGTGTCGCGCGACGGGGTACGGAGAGCATTCCGCAGCGCGCTGCAGCGCGTGCAGGAGTGGCAGCTCGCGCGGGTCGCCGTGCCGCCGCTGGGCCTTGGCGCCGGCAACCTGGCGCTCGAGGACAGCGCGGCACTGATGGCGGAGGAGCTGATGCGCCACCGCGCGCCCTTTCCCACCCAGCTCACGGTGGTGGCAGAGAACGAGGAAGAGGCGCATGCACTGTGCTTCGCGCTCGCACCGGTGATGAAGTCATGACGAAATCCCGCCGTCGCGCGATGATTGCGACTGGAGTGCTGGCGCTCTGGATCGCCGGGCTCGGCATGCTGGTGCACCGCGAGCTGTTCCGTCCCGCCATCGAGCGCCTCGCCGAGGCGGGGATGCGCGTCACACCGGGAGCACAGTATTACGCGGTGCTGCAGGGTGGACGGCAGATCGGCTTCGCGTCCTCCACGATCGATACCACGAACGGCGGCATCAGCGTCGTGGACTACCTGGTGGCCGACCTTCCGATTGCCGGCAAGGTGCACCGCGCGAGCGCGCGATCCTCCGCACTGCTCTCGCGCGCGCTGCGCGTGAACAGCTTCACGCTGGACGTGGATGCGGACCTCGCGCCGATCCGCGCGTCGGGCCGCGTGGCGAACGACACGATGGTGCTGATCGTGGGGGGAGTCCACGGTGCGCCGGTGGACACGCAGCGCATCGCGCTGGATGGCCCGGTGCTGCTGCCCACGCTGATGCCACTCGCCGTGGCGCTCGGTGAACAGCCGAAGGTCGGTGAGAGCTATGTGCTTCCCGTGTTCGACCCGATCGCGATGGCGCCGCGCGACATGAAGGTGTCAGTGGCCGCGGAGAGCACCTTCGTCGTGCACGACACGAGCGTGATGAATCCGGTGACGAGGCGGTGGGAGGGAGCGCTTCCCGCCACCGTTCGCGCGTGGCGACTCTCGTCGTCGTCCAATGGCAAGGCGGGATTCGACGGCTGGGTGGATGCGCAGGGTCGCATCGTCCGCGTGTCGCAGCTGCTCGGGCTCACCCTCGAGGCCCGGCCGTACGAGGTGGCGTTCCAGAACTGGAAGGCCGATGAGGCCTCTCGCGGCGACATCGTGACTGCCGACCGGGACATCTACGAGACGACGGCGATCAGCGCGCGGAAGTCGCTGCGCTCGAACCTCCGCGAGCTCCGCGTGGCGCTGACGGGGGTGGACCTGGGCGACTTCGACGTGAAGGGCTATCGCCAGCGGTTGCGGGGTGACACGCTGACCATCACCCGGGAGGATTCAGCGGCGCTGCAGGCGGCGTATCGGCTGCCGCGCGGAGCACGTACCGGCATGACGGCGCTCTTCCTGGAGGCGGAGCCCCTGCTCGAGGTCCACAACGCGGAGATCCAGGCCCTGGCGCGCCGGCTTCGCGGCGGGGAGACCGATCCGCGGGTCGTGGCCGAACGCATCAACCGCTGGGTGCACGATTCGCTGAAGCAGGAAATCACCGTCGGCGTGCCGAGCGCACTGGCGACGCTGCA
The DNA here is from genome assembly GCA_036377775.1 of Gemmatimonadaceae bacterium. Taxonomy (GTDB): domain Bacteria; phylum Gemmatimonadota; class Gemmatimonadetes; order Gemmatimonadales; family Gemmatimonadaceae; genus AG11. The sequence goes on from DASUXT010000044.1 coordinate 4,625, forward strand.
TGCGCGGGTGGGCGACTGCAACGAGCACACCCAGCTCTACGTGGCGCTGGCGCGTGCGGCGGGGATCCCGGCCCGCGTGGCGGCGGGGCTCACGTACCTGGATGGAAAGTTTTACTACCACGCGTGGCCGGAAGTCTGGCTCCAGAGATGGGTCGCGGTGGATCCGACCTTCGGGCAGTTCCCCGCCGACGCCTCGCACCTCCGTTTCACCGTCGGTGGATTGGGCCGCCAGGCCGAGCTGCTGCGCCTGATGGGTGCGCTGCACATCGACGTGCTCTCCGCTCACTGATGATCAGCCTTCACCAGCTCACCAAGCGCTACGGCAGCTTCACGGCCGTGGACGCGATCAATCTCGAGGTGCCGCGCGGGGAGCTGTTCGGCTTCCTCGGACCCAACGGGGCCGGGAAGACGACGACGCTGCGCATGATCGCCGGCATCCTGCGTCCCACCAGCGGGCGCATCACCATCGCCGGCGTGGACCTCGCGCGCGACCCGGTGGGCGCGAAGATGCGGCTCGGGTTCATCCCCGATCGCCCCTTCATCTACGAGAAGCTCACCGGCGCCGAGTTCCTCCGCTTCGTGGCCGGCCTGTACGACCAGGAGGGCCCGGAGGTGGAGCACCGCGCGCGTGAGCTGCTCGCCCTGTTCGACCTCGAGCCGTGGCGCGACGAGCTGGTGGAGAGCTACAGCCATGGTATGCGCCAGAAGCTGATCATCTCCAGCGCCTTCGTGCACCGGCCGGAGGTGATCGTGGTGGACGAGCCGATGGTAGGGCTCGACCCGAAGGCGGCGCGCATCCTCAAGGACCTGTTCCGCGAGTACACGCGTCGTGGCCATACGATCATGATGAGCACGCACACCCTCGAGGTCGCCGAAACGCTGTGCGACCGCGTGGCGATCATCGCGCAGGGAACGATTCGCGCCTGCGGAACGATGGACGACCTGCGACGCAGTGCCGATGCGGGGACGCAGGGACTCGAGCAGATCTTTCTGCGGCTCACCGGCGAGAACGCAGCGCGTGAGCTCGTCGAGGTGCTGGATGCCTGACGTCGGGGTTCGCCCCGACCCGTCGTTCGCCCTCCTGCTCCGCCCCAAGTGGCTGACGGCGCGCGCGCGGGCGATGGCGAACGAGCGCGGACGCTCGGCGCGGCTCGCCGCGCTGGGCGGGATGGCCGTGCTGTTCTGGCTGTTCATCTATTCCCTGTTGCATCGCCTGCTGGTGTACTTCCGCGGCGTGCCGGACCTCGGTCCCTTCCTGGCGGGGAAGCTGCTCGGCCTCATCCTCATCGGCTTCTTCTCCATCCTGCTGCTCTCGAACATCATCACCGCGCTCTCGAGTTTCTTCCTGGCGCGGGATCTCGACCTGCTCGTCGGCTCGCCGGCGGACTGGCTCAAGCTGTACGGCGCCAAGCTGCTGGAGACCGGGGTGAACTCGAGCTGGATGGTGGTGCTGCTCGCCATCCCGATGTTCGCCGCCTTCGGCACCGCCTACGATGGGGGCGTGCTCTTCCCGCTCATCGTGATGGCGGTGTTCGTGCCGTTCCTCATGGTCCCGGCGGTGATCGGGAGCGCGATCACGCTCGTGCTCGTGAACGTGTTTCCCGCGCGGCGCACGCGCGACATCCTCAGCGTGATCGCCGTGCTGGCCGCGGGCGGCATCGTGCTGTTGTTCCGCATCGTGCGTCCCGAGCGGCTGGCGCGGCCCGAGGGGTTCCGTTCGCTGGTGGACTTCGTGACCGTGCTCCGGACGCCGACGTCGCCGTTCCTGCCGAGCGAGTGGGTGCAGCGCGCGGTGCTCGGCTGGCTCGACTACCGCCCCGACTGGATGGCGGTCTACCTGCTGTGGAGCACGGCCGCGGCGGCGTTCGTGCTCGGCGCGCTGCTGCACCGGCAGCTCTACTCCATCGGGTTCAGCAAGGCGCAGGAGAGCGGACAGCGCGCGGTGCGTGGCGGCCGGCTCAGCCGGGCGAGCCACCGTGCGTTCCGGCCGCTCGGCATCCTGAAGCGCGAGCTGGTGCTGAAGGAAGTGCGCCTGTTCTTCCGTGACACCACGCAGTGGTCGCAGCTCATCCTGCTCGCCGTGCTGGTGGTGGTGTACGTGTTCAACATCAAGTACCTGCCGCTGCGCGGGGAAGGGATCACCTTCTTCCTCGTGAACGTGGTGCCGTTCCTGAACCTCGTGCTCGCGGGGTTCGTGCTCGCCTCGGTGGCGGCGCGCTTCATCTTCCCGAGCGTGAGCCTGGAAGGGCGCACGCTCTGGCTGCTGCGCTCCAGCCCGATGCCGGTGCGCGACCTGCTGTGGGCGAAGTTCTGGGTGGGCACCACGCCGCTGCTGGCGCTGGCCATCGGCATCGTCGGCGTGACCGACGCGCTGCTCCAGGTGAGCGATTTCATGTTCGCGGTCTCCGTCATGACGATCACCTTCATGACGCTCGCGCTGTGCGGCATGGCGCTCGGCTTCGGGACGCTGTTCCCGCAGTTCGACACGGAGAACGCGGCGCAGATCCCGACCTCGTTCGGCGGGATGGTGTTCATGATCTCGTCCATCGGGTTGATCGCCGCAGTGATCACGCTGGAAGCGCGCCCGGTCTACGGCTACCTCGCGGCGCGATTCTACGGCACGCCGACGTCGATGACGGAGATGATCGTCGGGTTCGGTGCCGCGGCGGTACTGTGCATGGCGGCGACGGTGGTGCCGATCGGCATCGCCAAGCGGCGGCTGGAGGCGGTGGAGCGGTAACCGCGCCGCGCGCCGCCCATGGCGGTCCGTGCCTTGCGTTTTCCCGGGCTGTCGCGCGCCGACCCACTCGATGCGCCAGTACCCGGATGTCCGATGCATCTCCGCCTCTTCCTCGCACTCGTACTCGCACTTCTCGTCTCTCGCGCCGCGTCGGCGCAGAGCGTCGGCCGCATGGTCGTCGATGACGTCAAGTGGGTGGCCCAGGATGTCGCCGCCATCTGGCTCTCTCCGTTCCGCGGCGATGCGAGCGATTATGCGCTCACCGCAGGGATCCTCGCCGGCAGTGCGGCGCTCTCCATGTTCGACGACAACGTGGACCGCTGGGCGCTGGTGCACCGCGACGAGGGGCTGCTCAAGGCGATCGGCCCGGTACGGCGAGGCGGTGATCTCTACACGCTGAACAAGGCCGTACCCGTGGTGGGCGGCGCGTACGTCCTGGCCCTTGCGACGAAGAACCGCGGATTGCGCGATGGCATCATGGGGTGCGCGGCGTCATACACGGCGGGCACCACGTTGCGCCACCTCGTGGTCTACAACGTCATCGGCCGGAATCGGCCGGATACCGTGCGCAATCACCCCGTGGGAGAGACGAGCCCGCCGGCGCGACCGGGCGATCAATACGGGTTCAGCATCCCTGCCGGCGGCTGGGGGTCGCATTCATTCCCGGGCGGTCACGTGGGTACGGTAGCGACGTGCGCGTCCTTCCTCATGAACCGCTACGAGACGCGGATCATCGACGTGCCGCTGGTGGCACTCGTCGGCGCGATGGGCATCGGGCGCATCGCCGATCGCGGGCACTGGCTGTCGGATCAGGTACTCGGCATCGCCATGGGCTGGGCGATCGGCAAGGAGGTCGCGCGGCGACAGTTGCGGCGGCTGGTGGATGAGCGCGCGGAGGTGACGTCCGGCAGCGGCGCACTCGTTGGCCCCGGGCCCGGCGGCGTCATGCTCGGTTGGCAGCTGACGTTCTGAAGGAGTCTCTCGCGCCCACCGTCGCGACGGCGCTGCAGTCGATGCAACGGCAGGCGCGAGATGCTCACCGCGAGTCGCGGCGTGCGCATTCACGCCGCGATCCGCCGGCTGACCTCCTCGAGCAGTCGCCTACGAGTGTACCTGCAGGTTGCCGCTCATCACGGGGAGGAACGGCCCCAGGTTGAATCCCGTGTTGCAGTGCGCCGCGGCTGTCGCAGCCGAGACGCCGCCGATGAAGTCCGTGGTGAGATCCGGCGGCGCATTCCCTCCCTCGCCGTTATCCACGATCGTCCACAGCACATACGTCCCCACCGGTGCAAAGTCGGCATTGCTCTGGTCGAGCTCACCGGCGAGACGTGCCGCATTGCCGACGATGGTGAAGCAGGTGACCTCGCCATGGAGCCGGACGCCGTCATCCTGGTCGCTCTTCAGCTCGAACTCGCCACTGACCGTCCCATCCGAATGCCGGATGGCACTCTGGCTGTAGCGTTGTACGGCATTGCCGAACGACGGGAGCTGCATGTTGGCGTGGCCGGTCACGCTCTGGGATACCCCTCCGCCGGCGGCGTCCAGCCGCTGGGCAGGAGCCGTCAGGCTCTGGTCAGAGTTCGTGGCGCATCCTGCGAGTGCGGCGACCACGAGCAGCACACTCGCCTTGCGTGAGGTCGACATGACTACCTCCGAGCACGGGATTGAGCAGCGCCGTCCGGTCACAACGGGGGGCGAGAAGCTACTCTGTCAGGGGAGGTCGAGCAACCGGCGCCTGATCGCGCGGACCTCCCGCACCGTCTTCACGCCGCTCGAAGCAGGCTCGGCTTGGCGGCCGCGGCGCGCAGAGTACGTTTCGGGTTCTCACCACTTGCCACTCGACGCCAACAAATGAGCCGACATACCCGAGCGACGAGCGCCGTGATCTTCGGCGCACTCGTCGCCGCCTGCACCCCTGCTGCAGAGGACTCCAGCATCGTGCGCGGTCGCGGGCTCCGCGAAGCAGCGCTGCCGGTCGCCGCGCAGGCGGCGATCTACGAGCAGGCGTCACGCGCCGCGTTCGACCTGGGTCCTGACCTCGTGCTGCTCATACATCCACTCGCACTTCCCCGCACGGCGGGCTACAGCGGCGGCGACAGCGTGCCGAAGGAGCTCATCGCCGCGCTGCGCAGGAAGAACGTGGTGAGTGGCACCTGCATACCGGAGCGCGACAATCCGCGCAACACGCCGCGCTGTCCGGTGAACGTGGCCGGCTACATCGTGCGTGCCTCGGACGTACTTCGCGTCTCGCCCGACACCGTCGAGGTCTATTACTCAGCCGAACGATTCGGTGCAGCGACGGGACAGCGTCCGGAGGCGCTGCGGTTCGAGAAGATCTACCAGCTCGTGGGGAGCGGGACCAACTGGCGCGTCGCGCGCGAAGCGCGGGTGCGTGAGCCGGATGCGGCGCCGGCGGCGAGGCAGTAGCGCGAGTTGTCGGTCGTTACCGGCGCGCGCTATGCCGCCAGCTGACGCCCGCAGCTGGCGCAGAACGCGGCCCCGCTCTCCGTGACGCTCGCGCCGCACCCTTCGCACGCGCCCGGCAGGTAGCGTCCGCAGTTCGAGCAGTACAGCGCATCCGGCTCCGGGCGCGGGCCGCAGCCCGGACAGCTTCGCATGCGCTCGCGATACGCCGCCACGGCCGCCTCGATGACGTCGTCCGGTGACGCTCCGCCGGCCACGTCCCTCGCGGCGTCGCCGGCGCGCATCGCCTGCAGCGCCCGCGCCGTGTAGCGCGACTTGAGCTCGTCGTAGTCAGCGTCGGAGAGCTTGCCGGTCACGCGATCGAACTCGATCTCCCGCAGCGCCACGATCGCCTCGTGCTCCACCGCCTTCGTGGAGGGTGCAACGGCCGGTGGCACTCGGCGGATCGGCACCGGTCCCACCATCAGCGGATAGAGCACGTAACCAAGCGCGCCGACGGCAAGCACCGTCCCGATGATGAGCGCGAGCATCAGTCGTCGCGCCGGATGGCGGCCTCGAGGCGTGCCAGCTCGTCGGCGCTCGCGCTGCCCTGCGGCGCCGGCACGGCCGGCGACGTCGCGACCTGCGCGCTGCGCCGCTGCATCCCCTTCAGCACCGCCGCCACCGCCACCGCACCACCACCGAGCGCGGCAAACGGGACGATGTAGCCGGCCCAGTTGAACCCTTCCTTCTTCGGCGCCATCAGCACGCGCTCGCCGTACGTGTCCACGAAGGCGTCGATGATCTCGGGCGCCGAGTAGCCCCCCTCGACGAGCGCCATCACGTCGCGATGCATCGCCGGCGACACCTGGCAGGAGAAATCCGTGGTGCGGCAGGTGTAGACGTCGAGCGTGCAGCCGCACTGGCAGCGGATCTGGTGCTCGAGGGTGTCACGCTGGTCGTTCGTCATGGACGGCGTCGCGCCCGGCTTGGCCGGTCGCACCACGCGGCGCGCCGCATCCTGGTTCATGTCGAACAGGTTGGACGTGGCGCCCCGCGGCGGCGCAGCTTGTGACTCCTGCGCCGACAACTCGCCCGCGGCGAACACCGCCACGCCGCCCGCCGCCAGCCGCACGAGGAAGTCGCGCCGCTTCATCACTGCACCGCCACGAGCTCTGCTCGCGGCGCCGGCTCCAGCGTCGCCACGTAGCCGCCGGCGCGGCGGCGCTCGGCCTGCGGCCACATCACGATCAGCCCGCCGATCGCCATCACCATCCCGCCGATCCACACCCACACCACGAGCGGGTTGAAGCTGATGCGCAGCTCTGCCGTCTCGTCGCGCACACCGGCGAGCACGATGTAGAGGTCCATCTTCGCCGACGTGCGGATGCCGACCTCCGTGCTCGGCTCGAACTGCGGCTGCTTGTTGCTGTCGAAGTACTGGCGCTTCTCGGACGTCATGATCCCCATCCGCTTGCCGTCGCGGAACACCTCGAGGCCGACAGCGGTGACGAAGCGGTTCAGCGTCTCGGAGGTGGAGGTACCCTGCGAGACGAACTTCCACTGATGGCCAAGCGGGTCGGTGAGCTCCTTCGATTCACCCGCCTTGAGCTGGACGTCGTGATCCTTCTTGAACGCCAACCCGGCGAAGCCGCAGAACAGGATCACGATGCCGGCGTGGACGATGTAGCCCCCGTAGCGCCGCCGGTTGCGCGCCACGAGCCGCACCGCCGCCACCGGGATCGCCTCGTCGTGCATCGTGTGCCGCGCGCGAATGCCCTTGTAGAACTCCTGACCGATCGTGCCGGCCACGAACGCCGCGAGCGTGTAGGCGATGACCGCGTGGAAGTTGCGCATGCCGAGCGCGAGCAGGAGCGCGAGCACCGCGACGGCGAACACCACCGGACCGGTGAACTGCCGCCGCAGGTTCGACGTCGACGCCTTCCGCCACGCGATGAGCGGCCCCACGCCGGTCAGGGCGAGGAGCAGCAGGCCGAGCGGGATGTTCACCGTGTTGAAGAAGGGTGGCCCGACGGTGATCTTCGTGCCCCGCACCGCCTCGCTCAGGATGGGGAACAGCGTCCCCCACAGCACGGCGAAGGCGATGCCGACGAGCACGAGGTTGTTGTACAGGAAGGCCGCCTCGCGGCTCACCATGCTTTCCAGCTCCGCCGTCGCCTCCAGGTCCTTCAGCCGTGTGGCAACGAAGTAGATCGTCGCACCGGTGGCCACGAAGAAGAAGGTGCCGAACCAGGTGCCGACCGGAGACTGCGCGAAGGAGTGCACGCTCTCGATCACGCCGCTGCGCGTGATGAAAGTGCCGAAGATGGCGAGCAGGAACGTCATGACGACGAGCACGACGTTCCACTTCCGGAGCATCCCGCGCTTCTCCTGGATCATGATGGAGTGCAGGAATGCGGTGCCGGTGAGCCAGGGGAGGAAGCTCGCGTTCTCCACCGGGTCCCACGCCCAGTAGCCGCTCCAGCCCAGCTCCACGTATGCCCACCACATGCCGAGCGTGATGCCCACGGTGAGGAAGAACCAGGAGATGAGCGACCAGCGACGCACGATGCCGAGCCATTCGCTGTCGAGCCGGCGCGTGACGAGCGCGGCGATGGCGAAGGCGAAGGGAATCGTGGTGGCGACGTAACCCAGGTAGAGGTTGGGCGGATGGATGGCCATCCCCGGGTTCTGCAGCTGCGGGTTCATCCCACGCCCGTCAGCGGGAACGAAGCTCAGCCGGTCGAACGGGTTCGCCTTGAAGCAGGTGGTCGCGATGAAGAAGACGAGCACCGCGGCGAGGGTGCCGCACGCCCACGGGGCCAGGTGTCGCGCGCGGTCGCGGACCGACCAGATGGCGATCGCCGAGTAGATGGACAGGATGAGCGCCCAGAACAGCATCGAGCCCGCCTGTCCGCCCCAGAACGCGGCGAACACGTAGACCTTCGGCATGTTCGCGCTCGTGTTCGACGCCACGTAGCGCAGCGAGAAGTCGTGCGTGAGCAGCGCGGTCCACAGGCCGATGGACGCGAGGATGATCATCGCGCTCGTGGCGTACAGCCCGCGCCGCCCACTGGCCACCAGGTCCTCGCGCCCCATGGCGCCACCGGCGTACGACGTCACGACCGTCCACGCCGCCATCAGGAGCGCCACCCACAGGGACAGCTCCCCGACGAGAATCACGCTTTCGTCCCCGTCGCGGCCTTGTAGCCGGGCGTCTGCTTGTACTTGTCCATGCCGGGCGCGTTCGGGTCGGTCGGTGCGTTCTCATAGCGCGACGCGCACTTGGCGAGCAGCGTCGTCGCGTGGAAGGTGCCGTCCTGCCCCATGCGCCCCTCCACGACTACGTCCACGCCATCGGTGAAGGTGTCGGGGGCGATGCCGCGATACACGACGGGCACCACCTTCGCCCCGTCGGTGACGTTGAAGATGTACTCGCGACCACCCGGCACACGCTGGATGGAGCCCGGCACGACGCGCGCGCCGATCTTCACCCCCGTGTTGCGGAAACCCGGATCGTCGTTGATCCGCGTCGCCAGCTCCGTGGGGGTGAGATAGTAGGTGCCCGTTTCCCTGATGGAGGTCGCCATCAGGTAGCCGGCAGTGCCCAGGATGAGGACGCCGCCGATGAGGAACTTGGTCCGAGCCGAAGCCATATCGCGCTCGCGGTGTTGAGGGATGTTCAGCCCAATATAACGATTGCGGCCGCCGCGGCCGGGTCGGTGAATCCCCTACCGACCCGGCGCCCTGCGGCGCCGGACGTCAGCGCGCGGTGTGCGACAGCAGCAGGCTCACCGCGCCCGCCCCCGCCGCATCCCACGCCAGGTCACGCACACTGGGATCGCCTCCCGTGCGCGCGTCGTACACTTCCTTCCCTACGCCCACCGCCGCGGTGGTGATCGTGGCGCCGACGAGCGCCGCCCCGTGGCTCGCTCCCACGCCGCGCAGCGATCCGTAGGCGAGACTCTGCACGAACGCCGAGGTGAGGAAGTGCTTCGCCTTGTCGGCCGAGAACCAGCCGTCGTCGGGACGAGTGGCCGACGAGCCGTTGAGGGAGAGCACGAGCAGCAGTCCCCGCATCTATCCTGCCTTCCGTTGTTTCGTGACCCGATCGTGCCGCCCGGCAAACAGTCGCTCGCGCAGCAGCTCGAGCGCCCGTTCGAGCAGCGCCGAGTGCCCCGGCTGATGGATCCAGCTGCTCGCACCACTCGGGTGTGGAAGCGGAACCACATCGGAGCTGCCGCCCGCATGCGCCAGCCGGTGCACCCGTCCCACCACTTCGCTCAGCGCCACCGGGCCAAGAAAGCGATCGATCGCCAGGCGCCCGACGGGAATGAGGAGAGCCGGACGCATGATCTGCAGCTCGGCATCGAGCCAGTCGCCGCAGCGCGCACGCTCCACAGGTGATGGCACGCGGTCGCCGCGGCCCGACGGATGCGGGCCCGGATAGCAGCGCGTAACGGCGGCGATGTAGAGCCAGTCGCGCGCAGTCTCCTCGTCGAGGCCGATGCGCTCGAACCAGCGGAACAGCGTACGGCCAGCACGGCCGGCGAACGGTTTTCCGCCACCGGTCTCCACCTGGCCCGGCGCCTGGCCCACGAGCATGGCGCGCGGCGCGCGGGCGCGCGAGACGATGGGACGGACGTCCGGACCGTATTCGCATCGCGTGCACGCCGAGAGCGCGGCACAGTGCGCGTCCAGCGCATCCGCCACCATCAGAGGCGGCCTGGTTCGATTCACCTTCATCTCCTCCCGTACCCCAATACAGCCCTCGCGCTCCAACTGCTGGTCGCGTAATCCTCTTAACCTAGCGCGACGAGCCCGCCCGACCCGACAGGCGCCGCCGCCGACTCCGGCGCTCCGGGAAGTGCCGGTCGAGGAAGCGCACGAGCGCGCGTTCCTCCGGCGAATGGGCGTAGCTGTCCGCTGCCGCCCTGTAACGCGCGGGGAGGCGGATGACCTCTCCCTCGTCCACGTATCGCGCGATCACCATCGGGTGCACGTACGAGGAGCGGCAGATGGCCGGCGTGTTGCCCAGCTCTGCCGCCACGAGGCGCATCGCCGTCGCCACGTTGCGCCGCGCCTCCGTGATGCCGCTCGGCGGACCGAGCTCGGCGAGCACGGTTGCGGCGCGCAACGTGCCTCCCCAGGTGCGGAAGTCCTTCGCGCTGAAGGGGACACCGAGCGTATCGTGGAGATACTCATTCACGTCGCGCGAGGTGAGGTCGAACCAGCGGCCCTCGTGCTGGTAACGGAAGAGCCGCGTGCCGGGCGACGCGAGGTGTCGCTCCACGAGCCGCGCGAGCTCGGGGTTCGCGACCACCTTCCACTGCTCCACCCCGCGCTTGCCGACGAACTCGAACTCGGCGCAGCCATTCTCCAGGCGCACGTGGCGCTTGCGGAGGGTGGCGATGCCGAAAGTCCGGTTCTCTTCGGCGTAGCGCTCGCCGCCCACACGGAAGAAGCTCTCGCTGATGAGGCGCACCACGGCCGCAGCGACCGCCTCCCTCGTGGGAGCTCGCGAGGACGCGTGGCGGCGCACGCGCTCGCGGATGACCGGCAGGTGCTTCGCCAGCTCCCGTACGCGGTAGTACTTCCGAAGCTGCCCGCGCTCGACGGCACGCGCATGGTAGCGATACTGCTTCCGCCCCTTCGCGTCGAGTCCCCACGCCTGTACCTCGGCGCGCGCGCTGGCGGCGATGTGCACATCGTGCCACCCCGGCGGTACGGCGAGCGCGCGGATGCGCTCGAGCGTGCGTGCGTCGCGCACCCGGCGTCCGTCGGCACGCACGTAGCGGAAGGCAGTCTTCGGTCCCTCGCGCAGGATCCATTCGGCCATGCCAGACGGCGAGGCAAAGAACGGTCCGCACGCTTAGATTTCCGGTTCCGCGCTTGCGACTTACCCTGGTGTCCCACCGATGGCCTACCAGCTCCTCACCTTCGACGTCGCCGACCGGATCGCCATGATCACGGTCAATCGCCCCGACAAGCTGAACGCGCTCAACGACGCCCTGATGGCGGAGCTGGGTGACGCGATCGACGAGGCGATCGGGCGCGACGACGTGGGCGGCGTGCTGCTCACCGGCGCCGGCCGCGCATTCGTCGCCGGCGCCGACATCGGCGAGATGGTGGACGAGGGCGCGCTCGCGATGAAGGCTCGCGCCGAGCGGGGCCAGCGCACCTTTCGCCGCTTCGAGACGTCGCCCAAGCCGACCGTCGCCGCGGTCAATGGCTTCGCGCTCGGCGGTGGATGCGAGCTGGCGATGGCCTGCCACATCCGCATCGCGTCGGAGGCGGCGAAGTTCGGCCAGCCCGAAGTGAAGCTGGGCATCGTGCCCGGGTACGGCGGCACGCAGCGTCTGCCGCGGCTCGTCGGGAAGGGGCGCGCGCTGCAGCTTCTCATGACCGGCGAGATGATCGATGCCGCGGAGGCGTACCGCATCGGGCTCGTGAACCGCGTCGTTCCGGCGGCGGAGCTGATCGGCGTCGCCCGCGCGATGCTCGGCACCATCGTCGCGCAGGGGCCGCTCGCCGTGGCGCACTGCGTCGAGGCGGTGGATCGGGGCCTCGACATGCCGCTCGACGATGCGATCGCGCTGGAGGCGTCGTACTTCGGCCTGCTCTCCGCCTCCGCCGACAAGGGCGAAGGGATGCGCGCCTTCCTCGAGAAGCGCGCGCCGGCGTTCACCGGACGGTGACCGAGTCGCGCGTCGTCCTGCGGTCGCTCACGCTGCGGGACTTCCGCAACCTGGGACGGCTGGACGTCGGGCTTCCGGACGAAGGTGTCGCGATCGTGGGCGAGAACGGCCAGGGGAAGACCAACCTGCTGGAGGCCGTCTACTACCTCCACCTGCTGCGCAGCGCGCGCGGCGCGCGCGACGTGGACATCGTGCGCTTCGGCGCGCCTGGCTTCCACATCGGCGCGCGCGCGGAAGGGGGCGCGCAGCACGAGCTGTCGGTGGGATTCGAGCGCACCGGGCGCCGGAAGCGCGTGAAGCTGGATGGCGCGGAGCCGGCGCGACTGAGCGATGCACTGGGCGCCCTTCCCTGCGTGCTCTTCTCGCCGGCGGACGTGGAGCTCGTGGCCGGCGCACCGAGTGCGCGCCGCCGCTACCTGGACATCCTGCTCGCGTTGTCCTCGCGACCGTACCTCGCCGCGCTGCAGCGCTACCGTCATGCGCTCGCGCAGCGCAATGCGGCGCTGCGGACCGCGCTGCGCGATGGCGCGCGCGGCGAGCAGCGCGTGGCGGTGTGGGAGGCACCACTCGCCGAGCACGGTGCGGTGCTGTGGCGGGAACGCGTACGATGGACCGACTCCGCCGCGCCCCGCTTCTCCGCGATCTGCGCGGCGATCGGCGAGCCCGCGCCGGTGGCGATGCGCTACGCCACGGCGCTGGAGCCAGTGAGCGCGGAGCTCGACGACGTGCGCGACGCCCTGGCACGCGCACTGGAAGAGAAGCGCGCCCTCGACCTGCGTCGCGGCCTGACGCACGCCGGACCGCATCGCGACGATCTTGCGCTCACGCTGGATGGCCGCGAGCTGCGCGCATTCGGGTCGGCGGGGCAGCAGCGTTCGGCGGCGATCGCGCTGCGGCTCCTCGAGGCGGACACCCTGAGCGAGCGGCTCGGCGCGCGGCCGCTGCTGCTGCTCGACGATCCCTTTGCCGAGCTCGACGCACGGCGGTCAGCGCGCATCCTCGAGCTGCTCGCGGCGCACGGGATGGGCCAGACGCTGCTCACCGTGCCGCGCGAGAGCGACATTCCTCCTGCGCTCACGCAGCTCGCGCGGTGGCGGATCAGTGGTGGCGTGATCGAGCGCGACGATGCGCATCGGGGGGCGGCGTGAGCCCGGCGAAGAAACGTCCATCGTCGATTGGCGAGGTGCTGGCCGGCGTGCTCCGGCAGAGCGGTATCGCCGAGCGCGTGGAGCAGGCCGGCATCATTCCGGAATGGCCCGGCCTGGTGGGGGCGCAGATCGCCGCCGTGACGGAACCGATGTCGGTTGCGGCGGATGGGACGCTGTTCGTCGCGGTGACGACGAACGCCTGGATGAACGAGCTGTCGCTGATGGAGCCCGAGCTGTTGCGGGCGCTGAACGGGAAGGAAGGGCGGCCGTCGTTACGGCGGATCCGGTGGGTGTTGAAGCGGGGTTGAACCTGCTTCCTAAGCTGTTGTTTGACAGAGGCTTACGATAGCATCAGACCGTTGCGTTCGAGGCCCTTTCCGGTTACATTTCGAAGTCTGTCCGATACGCCATTTTCGGCGTTTATTCGGTGGCATTTCAAGCGACATCTGCGAGCGGAGTTCATGGCAAAGACGACCGACCAGCCTGCGGGCAAGGAGTACAGCGCAGGACAGATCACCGTACTGAAGGGGCTCGAGGCAGTCCGCAAGCGCCCGGGCATGTACATCGGTTCCACGTCGGAGCGCGGGCTGCACCACCTGGTATACGAGGTGGTGGACAACTCGATCGACGAGGCGCTGGCCGGGTTCGCCGACAAGGTCACGGTCATCATTCACGCCGACAACTCCATCACGGTGGAGGACAACGGCCGCGGCATCCCGGTGGACATCCACCCGGTGGAAAAGATGCCGGGCGTCGAGCTCGCGCTGACCGTCCTGCATGCCGGCGGCAAGTTCGACAAGGACACCTACAAGGTGTCGGGCGGACTGCACGGCGTTGGCGTCTCTGTCGTGAACGCGTTGTCCGAGCGCCTCAAGGTGTGGATCAAGCGCGACGGCCGAGAGCACTACATGGACTTCATGCGCGGCGAGACGCAGCAGAAGCTCAAGGTGCTCGGCGAGGTGCCGAAGAAGCAGACCGGCACCAGGACCTGGTTCAAGCCGGATCACCTGATCTTCACTGAGCTGGTCTACAACTACGCCACGCTGGCGTCGCGTCTGCGCGAACTGTCGTTCCTCAACAAGGGCGTGACCATCACGCTGAAGGACGAGCGCCCGGGCCAGGAGAAGGAGGAGGTCTTCCACGCGAAGAACGGCCTCCGCGAGTTCGTGCAGCACCTCAACGCCGGGCGCAAGCCGCTGCACAACGAGGTCATCTACCTCGACACGGCCAAGGACGACGTCGAGATCGAGCTGGCGCTGCAGTACAACGACGGGTACAACGACCTCGTCTTCTCCTTCGTGAACAACATCAACACGCACGAAGGGGGCACGCACCTCACCGGCTTCAAGAGCGCGCTCACGCGCGTCATCAACCAGTACATCCAGAAGTCGTCCTCGCTCAACAAGAAGGACAAGGAGACCACGCTCTCCGGCGACGACGTGCGCGAGGGGCTGACGGCCGTGCTCGCGGTGAAGGTGCGCGAGCCGCAGTTCGAGGGGCAGACCAAGACCAAGCTCGGCAACTCGGAGGTCGAGTCGGCGGTGAAGACCGTCGTCAACGAGTGGCTGGCGGCGTACCTCGAGGAGCATCCGCGCACGGCCAACGCCGTGATCGACAAGGCGCTCTCCGCTGCGCGGGCGCGCGAGGCGGCGCGCAAGGCCCGTGACCTCACGCGCAAGAAGTCGGGGCTCGACATCGGCAACCTGCCGGGCAAGCTCGCCGACTGCTCGCTGGTGGACCCGGCGATGTGCGAGCTCTACCTCGTCGAGGGCGACTCGGCCGGCGGTTCGGCCAAGCAGGGGCGCAAGCGCGAGTTCCAGGCGATCCTGCCGCTGCGCGGCAAGATCATCAACGTGGAGAAGGCGCGCATCGACAAGGTGCTGTCGAACGAGGAGATCCGCACGATCATCACCGCGCTCGGCACCGGCATCAAGGACGAGTTCGACGTCACGAAGGCGCGCTACCACAAGGTCATCATCATGACCGACGCCGACGTGGACGGCGCGCACATCCGCACCCTGCTGCTGACCTTCTTCTACCGGCAGATGCCGGAGCTGATCGAGGCGGGCTACGTCTACATCGCGCAGCCCCCCCTCTTCCGGGTGGCCAAGGGGAAGGAGGCGTACTACGCCTTCGACGCCAAGGAGCGCGACGAGATCGCCAAGCGTCTCTCGCCCGATGGCAAGACGGGGATCAACCTGCAGCGCTACAAGGGCCTCGGCGAGATGAACGCCGACCAGCTGTTCGACACGACGATGGACCCGAACACGCGCACGCTGCTCAAGGTGAACGTGGAGGACGCGGTCCAGGCGGATGAGGCGTTCCGGACGCTGATGGGCGACGAGGTCGAGCCGCGGCGCAACTTCATCGAGACGAATGCGAAGTTCGCGTCGAACCTGGATATCTGACCGGATCACGACGACGAGCAAACGGGACGGGGCGGCCAGCGATGGCCGCCCCGTCCCGTTTGTGAGGCCCAATCGCGGTGGGCGGCTGAGGGCACGACCGTCGCCTGTGGACGCACCTCTTGTGGCACTGCACTGTCCGCGGTAAGATCGCGCCCCACGGTCGCGTCTGGTTGCGTTTGGTGATCAGGAGCACTAGCATCGTCCCGCGAAAACATCCGTTCCCGCCACCGGCGGGAGCCGAAGCCATTCCGTCGTCGTCACCTGCTCCTCCCATCCCCACCCTCGACCCGAGCACGTCTCCCATGAAGCTCTCCCGGCTCTCCCTCCCCATCGCGCTCGCGGGCGCGATGACCGTCGGCGGCTGCTCCGCCGACGTGCCGACCGCAGCTCCGACCTCGTTCGACCTCGCACCCTCACGCAGCATCGCCACGCTCGATGGCGCGCCGCAACTGGCGCCTCGCTACGTGGTCGTGTTCGACAACGGCGCGCCGAAGGATTTCGACGCGAAGGTCGCCGCGCTGGGCGGCACCGTGCTGCTCAATCACAAGCTGGGCATCGCGGTGGTGAGCGGTCTCGATGACGCGTCCGCGGCGACGCTCGGCTCGTCGGTGGGCGCCTCGTACGTTGAGCCGCAGGCGGATTTCGAGCTCATCGAGCCGGCAGCGACGGAAGCGCTGGCGCCGGTGATCGACGATGCGCTCCCCACCAGCACCGCGAACCCGGCGGGCGCCATCCTGTTCTCTCGGCAGTGGAACATGCGCCAGATCCACGCCGATGCCGCGTGGGCGGCGGGCTTCCTCGGCAGCTCGGCGGTGCACGTGGCCATTCTCGACACCGGTATCGACTACATGCTGCCCGACCTCGCCGGGCTCGTGGACCTGAGCCACTCGGTGTCGTTCGAGCCGGTGGATGACTACTACGCGTCGTACTACTTCCCCACCAGGAACCCGACCACGGACCTGCACTTCCACGGCACGAACGTGGCGACCCAGGTGTCGAGCAATGCGTGGGCCTTCGCCGGCGTGACCTCGAAGACCACGTTGATGTCGGTGAAGGTGTGCAGCGTCGTCGGCGGGTGCCACGGCGTGATCCAGGGGATCCTCTACGCCATCGACAACGGCGCCGACGTCATCAACATGAGCCTCGGCGGCTGGTTCAAGAAGTCGGCGTATCCGGGACAGGTCGCGGCGTTCAACAAGATCATGAACTACGCGAAGCAGCAGGGCGTCACGATCGTCGTGGCGGCGGGCAACGATGGCAACGACCTCGACACGCAGCAGAACATCCTCGTGAAGCACGCCGATGGTACGACCGAGCGGATGCACATTCCGTCCTTCTTCGCGACGTACTGCGACGCCACGCACGTGATCTGCGTCGCGGCCACGCGCATGAACGACGTGCCGGCGAGCTACACGAATTACGGGCGCTCGGCGGTGGACGTCGCCGCTCCCGGTGGCGACAGCGGTGAGTGGGTGTACGCGCTCTGCCCGCAGACGAGCCTCGTCTACAACTGCCGCGGCGCCTACTACATCCTTGGCGTGGCCGGCACCAGCCAGGCCACCCCGCACGTGACCGGCCTCGCCGCGCTCATGGTGCAGCGCTTCGGACGCAAGCCGAGCCAGATCAAGAATGCCATCCGCCAGTCGGCCGACGATCTCGGGCAGCCGGGGAACGATCCGTACTTCGGTGCGGGCCGTATCAACGTGGCGCGCGCGGTCGGGGTGAACTGACCTCGATGCCGTGACGGAAGACGAAAGGGCGGTCCCGATCGGGGCCGCCCTTTTTTCGTGCCGGCGACGCGGTACCTTGGTCCTTCACTCCTCATCCCCTCCAAGACCGACGATGCGCGCCACCTCCCTGCTCCGCTCGATTCTCCTCGTCGCCGCTGCTGCCTCGAGCGCGACCGCGCAGGTGGCGGCGCCCTCGCGCACACCGATACCTGCCGTCGCCGGCCAGCCGCGCGACTACGCCTCCGCCATTGCCACGGACCGGCAGTTCATCGCCGATACGATGCGTGCCCTTGGCGCGCCAGGCGCCTCGATCACCGTGATGAAGGACGGCGACGTGGTGTGGAGCGAGGGCTTCGGCTGGGCGGACGTGGAGCAGCGCGTACCCGTCACGCCGCTCACGCGCTTCCGCATCGGCAGCGTGTCCAAGTCGCTCACCGCAATCGGCCTCGGCCTGCTGGTGCAGGAGGGAAAGCTGGATCTCGACGCGCCGATCCAGCGCTACGTGCCCTCGTTCCCGACGAAGCGGGCACCGATCACGGCGCGTGAGCTCGCCGGTCACGTGGCGGGAATCCGGCACTATCGTGGCAACGAGATGCTGATCCAGCGCCACTACGCCAGCGTCACCGAGGCGTTGGACATCTTCAAGGGCGACACCCTGCTGTTCGCACCCGGCACGCGCTTCTCGTATTCCTCGTACGGCTTCAACCTGCTCAGCGCCGTGATGGAGCGCGCGGCGGGCGAACCGTTCGTGCAGTTCATGACGCAGCGCGTGTTCGAGCCGCTGGGGCTGCGGCACACCGTGGCCGAGTATGCGGACAGCCTGGTCCCCTACCGTGCGCACTTCTACACGCACGCCGACAGCGGGAGCGGCATCGTCAACGCGCCATACGTGGACAACAGCTACAAGTGGGCGGGCGGCGGATTCCTCTCCACCACGGACGACCTCGCGCGCGCCGGGCAGCGCCTGCTCGACGGTGCCCTGCTGAAGCCGGAGACGCGCCGGATGCTCTGGACGTCGCAGCGCACGACGGATGGCAAGGAGACCGGCTACGGCATGGGCTGGTTCGTGGACCACGACGCCGCCGGGCGCCGCCGGATCTACCACAGCGGCGGCTCGGTGGGCGGCACGGCGTACCTGCTCATCTACCCGGACGAGAGACTGGTGCTCGCCCTCCTCGTGAACAGCGATTACACCTTCGTGCGCGCGGCGCCGAGGCTCGCGGAAGCGTTCCTCGGCGCGAGATAGCGTTGGCGCCGCGATCCGGCCGCGGCGTCCGGCACTATTCCATGATCGCGTGCGCGCCGGCGGCGCCCTTCGTCTTCCGGACGAGCAGCAGGAGCGGAATCAGCACGAGGATGATGAGCGCGCTGAGCACGTAGATGCGGCCGTAGGCGATCACGCTCGCCTGCCCCATCAGCTGTGCATCCATCAGCGCCAATGCGCGCCGCTTCGCCGTCCAGAGGTCGGCGCCGCGCGCCACCATTCCCTGCGTGAAGGCCTGGAGTCGCGCCAGGCTCGTGGGATCGGACGCTGACACGTGCTGCACCAGGTTGGCGCGGTTCTCCGCCGTGAAGCGGATGAGCAACGTGGAGATGCCGGCGATGCCGAACGAGCCGCCGAGCTGGCGGAAGAAGTTGTACAGGCCGGTGCCTTGCGCGAGCTCCGTCGGTGCGAGCTCGGCGAGGGTGATGGTGGTGAGTGGGACGAACATCAGGCCCAGCCCCACGCCGCGGGCGATGAGGGGCCAGAAGAAGTCGTTGCCGCCACTCTGGCTGGTCATCTTCGACAGCTCCCACGCCGCGTACGCGAAGATCATCGCGCCGCTGGCGATGAGCAGCCGCGGATCGATCTTCTTCGTCAGCCGCCCCACCACCCACATCGACACCGCCGTCGCGATCGCGCCAGGGAGCAGCACGAGTCCCGTCTGTTCGGCGGTCATGTGCAGGTTGCCCTGCAGGAACACCGGCAGCGTGAACGACATCGCGTAGAGGCCGATGCCCATGACCACGCCAAGGACGGTCCCGACCCACATCTGCCGGTGGCGCAGCACGCGGAAGTCCACCACGGGGTGATCGGTCGTCAGTTCACGCCACACGAGGGCGAGGCCGCCGAGCACACCGATCACCGTGAGGGCGAGGATGAAGTGCGACGCGAACCAGTCCTCGCGCTCGCCGTGCTCCAGCACGTACTGCAGGGCGCCGACGCTCACGGCGAGCAGCGCGATGCCCATGTAGTCGATGCTTCTCGGCTTCTTCTGGTGCGCGGGGTCGTGCACGTAGCCGGCGATCATCACCGCCGCCATGATGCCGACGGGAATGTTCACGTAGAAGATCCAGGGCCAGCCGTAGTTGTCGGTGAGCCAGCCACCGAGGGTGGGGCCGATCGTCGGGCCCACCATGACGCCGAGCCCGAACAGCGCCATGGCCATGCCCGCCTCTTCCGTCGGGAAGGACTCGAAGAGCACCGCCTGCGACACCGTCATCAGCGCGCCGCCGCCCACCCCCTGTACGATGCGCCAGAGGATGAGCTCCGTGAGCGTGCCGGAGGCACCGCAGAAGAAGCTCGACGCGGTGAAGATGATGATGGAGCCGACGAAGTAGCGCTTGCGCCCGAACAGGTCACCGAGAAAGCCGGTGAGCGGGATGACGATCACGCTCGCCAGGATGTAGCCCGTGGAAACCCAGGCGATCTCGTCCAGGCTGGCGCCGAGGTTCCCCATCATGTCGGGAAGCGCGACGTTGACGATGGAGCTGTCGATCACCTGCATCACGGCGGCGAGCACGACCGCGAACGCGATGATGTAGCGATGTTCGGCGCCTTCGTGGCGTACAGGGCCGACGGGCTCGAGGACCGCAGTGGGTTCCTCGTCCGCCGGCAGTTCTACTATGTGAACGGCTTCAGCCATTGGTAACGGTCGCGGCGATGTCGCCGCTGGTCAGTGAGGTACGCACCGCCTCGAACACGCGAAGCGCATGGGCGAGCTCGTCGTCGGACACCCCGGCGAGGATGCGCGCGCGCACGCCGTCCATGGCGCGACGAAGGCGCTTCGCGGTGGCGCGGCCGGCAGCGGTAAGGTGCAGGGTGTTGGCGCGGTGGTCGTTCGGATTCTGCTCCCGCTTGACGAGTCCCATCGCGCCGAGCTGGTGCAGGAGCCGGACGAGCGTGGGTCCTTCGATCTCGAGGCGCTCGGCCAGCTCGCGCTGGCTCAACGTCGGCTGCTCGGCGATGAGCACGAGCGGGTGGGCGTAGGCGAGCGAGAGCCCCGTGGGGGCGAGCTCGCGGTCGTAGACGCGCCTCAGCTCGCGGCGGAGCGCGCTGACCGACCCGATGAAGGCGGTCTCGAGCTCATCCCGGCGAGGGATCGAGTCGTTGGAGGACACCGAGGAATAATAGTTAGCTAGCTAACTAATTGGTAGGTGGGTAGGTGGGCAGGTGAGAGCGGGAGTCGCGCCGGTCGGGGCGTGGGGTGATACTTCTTATATGGATATCTCATCCTTTCCCCAGAGACTCGCGTCGCGCTCGGCTGTAGCGGTGGCTGCACTGCTCGCTGGTTGCGCGACCGCCGGAACGAACGTGGCTGCTCCTGCCTCGCCTGTGGGCGAGATGCGGGCACACATCCCCATGCCCACGGTCGGGGCGATCACGGCCGCCGACGCGATGACGCGCCTGTACATCTTCGCCGACGACTCGATGCTCGGGCGCGAGGCCGGCACGCTCGGCAACGTGAAGGGCACGAACTATGTGGCCGCCGAGCTGAAGCGCATGGGCCTCGAGCCCGGCGGCGAGAACGGGACGTACTTCCAGACCGTCCCGGTGATCATCTCGCGCATCGACAGCACGCGCTCGCTGCTCGTGAACGGCGCGCCGCTCCGGCTCGGCACGGACATCGTCCCCATCTACGCCGGCACGGCGGGGCAATCCCTCCCGGTCGGTGAGACGACCCGTTCGCTGGACGGCGTGCAGGTGGTGTACGGCGGACAGCTCGGCGGTCAGTTGATCTCGCCGGATGCAGCCGCTGGCAAGCTGGTGGTCTTCACGATTCCGTCTGACGCGCGTCCGGGTGACTTCCGGTTCTACCTGGAAGGGCCGATGAAGCAGTACGCCACTGCGGCGGGGCTCGCCGGCGTGTCGCTGGACGGCCTGAGTGAGGCGATGACGGCGCGGCTCCTCGGCGCCCAGACGCATCCTCGATCCGAACCGAACGTCGCCGTGGGACCGGCCGTGATGATCATCTCCCCGGCAGTCGCTGCGCGAATGCTCGGCGTGTCGTCGCTCGCCGGCCTGCGAGCTGGCGCCGCCGGTACGACGGTGAGCGGCAATGTCGGCTTCATCGACACGCCATCAGCGTATCCCGCCCGCAACGTGATCGGCATCCTCCGCGGCAGCGATCCGGCGCGCAACGGCGAATACGTGGCCATCGGCGCGCACAACGACCACATCGGCATCGCGCCGCGTCCGCTGGACCACGACTCGGTGCTGGCGAACAACATGGTGATTCGCCGACAGGGCGTGCAGGACCGCGTGCGCGAGCCGACGGCCGCCGAGACGGCGCGCATCCGCTTCCTGCGCGACAGCCTGACGCGTGCCCACGGGGGTGTTCGTCCCGACTCGATCAACAACGGCGCCGACGACGACGGCTCCGGCACCGTGGCGCTGCTTGAAGTCGCGGAGCGCTTCGCGACCGCCCCGCAGCGCCCGCGCCGCTCGCTGCTGTTCGTGTCGCACACCGGCGAGGAGAAGGGCCTGTGGGGCTCGCAGTGGTTCACCGATCACCCCACCGTGCCACGCGACTCGATCGTTGCGCAGCTCAACATGGACATGGTCGGCCGGGGCAAGCCGACGGACATCATGGGGCGCGGGCCGAACAACGTGCAGCTCATCGGCCCCCGGCGGCTGTCCACCCAGCTCGGCGACCTGATCGATTCGGTGAACGCTGCGCGCACGCCGCACATGGACATCGACGCGTCGTTCGACGCGAATGGCCACCCACTCAATCGCTACTGCCGCAGCGACCACTACATGTATGCGCGCTATGGCATCCCGATCACGTACTTCTCGCTCGGCTACCACACCGACTATCACCAGGTGACCGACGAGCCGCAGTACATCGATTACGGCCACCTGGCGCGCATCGCGCAGTTCGTGCACGACATCGCCGAGGCGGTAGCGAATCGCCCGCAGCGACTGGTGGTGGACAAGCCGATTCCGGACCCGAGCAAGGGGTGCCGGCAGTAGGGCGAAGCCGCTGTCGCAACGGGACGGGGCACGCCACCTCTGGCGTGCCCCGTTTTTTTCGTGACGCTCGTAGCGGTGCACGACTCCCTGCCACAGTGGTGCGCCTCGGCAAGGCTCCTCTCCGTTTATGGCTCCTTGTCGTCAGTACTGCGCCTCGACAGGGCTCCTCACGGCGTACGGCTCCCAGTCATTGGGGAACGCAGATCAACGCCGATAACGGCAGGATCACCGCTGATCTTTCCGCGTGGGAGCAAGCTCCTCGCACCCAGGAGCCTCTCGTGGCCGTTCCATCAAGACAAGATCTTTTGGGCTGCAGGGCTGAGCCTCGGTGCGACGGCGCCCACCCGACGCCGGAATCTGCGTCAGATCAGGCAGTTGAAGATCTGCGTTGATCTGCGTTCTCAATGACTGGGAGCTTTCACGGTGAGGAGCCCTGCCGCGGTGGGCATACTCGACACGGAGCCAGACAAAGTGAGGAGCCCTCACCAGCGTCAGCTGCTTGCCGACGTGCGCCGCACGCGCCGTCGACTCAGACCGGCTCCGGCGTTCCCCGCGCAACGGCGAGCAGCCGTCGGCCGAGTAGGATGTGGACGCCGATCAGCGCCAGCAGTACCCCGGCCACGCCGAGCCAGGCGAGGAAGCGCTCGGTGCCATCGAGGCCGGAGGAGTTCGCCGGCCAGGTCCAGGCGATGAACAGCGCAATCAGCGCGAGCAGCACCACGGAAACGGCGAAAGCGCCGAGCCCGGCGAGTCGGGCAATCCTTGGGGGCATCGATCCTCTCTGTCGGTGATCCACGGGGTACGACGCGTCAATGTCGCGTCAAGAACAATACTGCAAGCCTCACGCTCAGACATCCACCAGCAGTTCCACACCGGCGGCGGTCACGCGATGTGACACCAGCGGAAGGGGCGGGTCTGCCTCATCGGCGATCGTGATGGCGTTCCGCAGTGCGGCGCGTCCGCTTTCCACTCCCGCGCGATCGCGCGCGAAGATGGAGGCGAGCGGCTCTCCCTGCTCCACCCAGTCGCCCGGGCGAGCGGTGATCATGAAGCCGACGGAGAGATCGAGGCGATCCTCCATCGTCGTGCGCCCGCCGCCGAGTGCGGTGATGCCGCGCCCGACGGCGCGCGGCTCGACGCGCGAGATGAAGCCGCGGCGCGGCGCGACGAAGAGCTCCACCTCCGCTGCCTGCGGCAGAAGTGCGGGGTCGTCCACGACGGCGGGGTTGCCCCCTTGCGCCTCGATGATCTTCTGGAAGTGCTCGGCGGCGCGACCGGTGCCGATGGCCTGCTCCATCTTCCGTCGCGCACTGTCGTGATCCGGTACGACGCCGGCAAGGACGAGCATCTCGGCGCCGAGTGCATACGTGACGGACATGAGGTCGGGTGGCCCCTCGCCTCGCAGCGCGAGGATGGACTCTTCCACCTCGAGGGCGTTGCCGCATGCGCGGCCGAGTGGACGGTCCATCGCCGTGATGAGGGCGACGACGGGCGTGTCGTGGTCGGCGCCGAGCTCGATCATCGTGCGCGCGAGCTCGAGTCCGCGGTCGAGCTCGGGCAGAAAGGCGCCGGAGCCACGCTTCACGTCGAGCACGAGGCCGGTGAGCCCCTCCGCGAGCTTCTTGCTCATGATACTCGCCGCGATGAGCGGAATGGCTTCCACCGTCCCCGTGGCATCGCGCAACGCGTACATCTTCCGGTCGGCGGGGGCGATCTCCGCCGTCTGGCCGATGAGGGCACAGTTGAGCGTCTCCAGCTGCCGGCGGGCGTCGGCAAGGGAAAGGTCGGTGTGAAAGCCGGGAATCGACTCGAGCTTGTCGAGCGTGCCGCCGGTGTGACCGAGACCGCGGCCGGACATCATCGGCACCGCCACGCCGAGCGATGCGATGAGCGGCGCGAGCACGATGGAGACCTTGTCACCCACGCCGCCGGTGGAGTGCTTGTCGATGCGCGGACGTCCCAGGTAGGCCAGGTCCAGCACCTCACCGCTCCGCAGCATGGCCTCGGTGAGGGCATGTGTCTCGGCGCGATCGAGGCCGCGAAGGAAGCACGCCATGAGGAAGGCGGCCATCTGGTAGTCCGGGACGTGGCCGGCGGCATAGGCGTTGGCGAGCGCGCGCCAGTCCCCGGCGTCGATGCGACCGCCGTCCCGCTTCCGCTCGATCAGCCGGAGTGCGAGCATTGACCGTTCTTCGGGGTATCCCTACACTGGCCCTCGTTCACCTGCACCCTGGAGTCACTCATGTTGATCGGGATCTCGACGCGTCCCCTGCTGGCGGCAGCGGTCGTGGCCGTCCTTGGCGTCCTCCCCGCCCGCGCGGTCGCGCAGGGCGCGGCGGAGCACATTGCGGCCGGTGACCGCGCCCACGAGGCGATGGACGCGCCGGCGGCGCTGCAGCACTACGAAGCGGCGATCAAGGCGGAGCCGAAGAATTACGAGGCCCTCTGGAAGGCGACGCGGGAAGCGGTGGATGTCGGTGAGTTCAATCCCGACGCGAAGGAGCGCGACCGGCTGTACACGGAGGCAGAACTATACGCGCGCCGAGCCGTGGACGCGAACCCCGGGGATGCGGAGGGGCACTTCAACCTCGCTCGCGCGCTGGGACGCAAGGCGCTGTCACTCGGCAAGCGGGACCAGGTCAAGTACGCCGGCGACGTGCGCAGCCAGGCGCTGGAGGCGCTCCGGCTCGATCCGAAGATGGCGGGCGCGCAGCACGTGATGGGGATGTGGAACTACAACATCATGCGCCTGAGCGGCATGACGCGCTTCATGGCGAAGACGTTCCTCGGCGGCAAGGTGTTCGACTCCGCCAACTGGGATGATGCGCAGCGCTACATGGAGCAGTCGGTGGCGGGCGAGCCCAATCGCCTGGTGCACCACCTGGACCTGGCGCGGGTGTATTCGGCGCGCGGGATGAAGGACAAGGCGCGCGCGCAGTACGAAGCGACGATCAACGGCAAGCCGACCGAGTACAACGACAAGCACTACCAGGAAGAGGCGGCGAAGGAGTTGGCGGGGTTGAGGTGAGACAGGATGTCGGAAGGTCGGATGGCCGGAAGGTCGTAGCTGACCATCCCACCTTCCGACCTTCCCACATTCCGGCCCTCAGTCTTCCATCGCCCGCTTGCGCAGCTTCCGGTTGCGGCGGTTGCGCTTTGCCTGCCTGAGCTCGTCGCGGAGCTCGTCCCAGGCGTTCTGGCTGCTCCGCATCGTGGTGCGCCGGAGGCGGGCGGCACGCGCACCGAGGGCGGCACGGGTCTCGGCGCCGGTGCGGGGGGCGGTGAGCAGTGCTCCGCCGGCGCCCAGGATCACGCCGAGGGCGAGACCAGCCCCGAAGATGGCGACTTCCTGCCAGTCGGTGTCGCCATGCACGATATCAGGCAGGGCCCCATGATCCGGTACCGCGCTCGAGCGGTTTGCGCGGCTCCCGCCCGGCAGCGTGGTACGAGAGGGGCGGTTGGAGGTGGCAGCACCTCGTGCTGGACCGGCGTAGGACATATGCTGTATGGTGGAGGTCGGTGTTGGTTTGGAACTTGCGTCCGGGGTTCTCCGGACAGTGGTAAATTCTGACAGCTCCTCAGGTCGACGCACGGCGTCCCGTCCCGAGGAGACGGTACCCCTTGCCGGACGCCTCAGTGCCGCCACTCTCCCGCGGTACCGGTTGCGTCCGATCACGCGCTACGCAGTGCGAGGCCATGAATGCCCAGGAATGGTAAGACCGTTCTGCTCGTCGAGGACAACGAGGACAACCGCATCGTCTATTCCACGATCCTTCGACACTTCGGCTACGACGTGATCGAGGCGCTGAATGGCGAGGAGGGCATCTCGAAGGCGCGGTCCGAGCAGCCCGACCTGATCCTGATGGACATCTCCATCCCGATCATCGACGGCTGGGAGGCGACGCAGGTGCTGAAGCACGATCCTGCGACGCGCGACATTCCCATCATCGCCCTCACGGCGCATGCGCTGGCCAGCGATCGCGAGAAGGCGATGGAGGTCGGATGCGATGGCTACCTGGCCAAGCCGTGCGAGCCGCGCGCGGTCGTCGCCGAAGTGCAACGGTTCCTCGGCAAGGACGCCACGCAGAATGCCGGCTGACCAAGCGACCGACGCTCCGGCAGCAAGCCGGGAGCCGGCGGCGGAGGCCACAGCGTCGCCCGAGTCCCGCGGCTGCATCCTGATCGTCGACGACAACCAGGACAACGTCGAGGTCCTGCGCGTTCGGCTCGACAGCTGGGGCTACGAGACGCGCACGGCAACCAACGGCGCGGAGGCGCTCGCCTCGGTGAAGGAGCGGGCGCCTGACCTCATCCTGCTGGACGTGATGATGCCCGACATCACGGGCATCGAGGTGGCGCAGCGGATCAAGGGCAACCGGTCGCTGCCCTTCGTTCCGATCATCATGCAGACGGCGCTCGACTCCACCGAAGCGAAGGTGGAGGGGCTCGAGGCGGGCGCCGACGACTACATCACGAAGCCGATCGATTTCGCCGAACTGAAGGCGCGCCTGCGCTCCATGCTCCGCATCAAGCGGCTGCAGGAGGCGCTGGAGGAGCGCGAGCGGGAGCTGCTCGAGATGAACGAGCGGCTGCGCTACATGTCCCTCACCGACGGGCTCACGGGCCTCGACAACCGCCGGCATCTCAACGAGCGAATCGACGAGATGTTCCAGCACGCCCAGCGGCTCAACGAGCCGTTCTCCGTGGTGATGTGCGACCTGGACAAGTTCAAGAGCGTGAACGACACGTACGGCCACCAGGCGGGGGACGAGGTGCTCAAGCAGCTCGCGTCGATCCTGAAGGAGGAGGCGCGCGAGATCGACCGCGTTGGCCGCTACGGCGGCGAGGAGTTCCTGCTGCTGCTCCCCGGCACGGTGCTCGACGCGGCGGTGACGTTCGCCGAGAGGGTGCGGAAACACGTGGAGCGCCATACATTCACCTTCCCGGGCGGCTCCACGAAGCGTACGGCCAGCTTCGGGGTGGCAGGATGGCCACACCCGAAGATCAGCGACAGTGACACGCTCGTCCGCATGGCCGACGACGCGCTGTACGTGGCCAAGGAGACCGGCCGCAACCGGGTGATCCGGTTCGACAGCGACGAGTTCAACGAGCACCAGGCCGCCGACGATGGAGCAGACGAACCCGGCATCCCCAGCGATGCCGACGGAGGGGTCCCCACCCGCGAGTGACGAGCTCGCGCGCCTGCGCGCGCGCGTGGCCGAGCTGCAGCGCGAGCGGGATCACCTGGTCGCCATCGTCGACATCCTCCAGGAAGTCTCGGCATCGCTCCACTTCGTGGACGTGCTGCAGACGATCGCCCGCAAGCTGGGCGAGACGTTCGGGCTGGATCGCTGCGCCATCTTCCTCTCCGGCGACCAGGACGACGTCCGCCTCGTCGCCAGCTACGAGGATCCCACCATCCGCAACCTGGTGGTGGACCTCAACCGCTATCCCGAGCTGAAGCGCGCGTTCGAGAGCGGGGAAACGGTCTTCATCCCCGATGCGGCGAACGACCCGCAGCTGCGCAGCATCAAGTCGCACCTCGACGTGCGCAACGTGCG
This sequence comes from Gemmatimonadaceae bacterium, assembly GCA_036377775.1. Taxonomy (GTDB): domain Bacteria; phylum Gemmatimonadota; class Gemmatimonadetes; order Gemmatimonadales; family Gemmatimonadaceae; genus AG11. The sequence continues at coordinate 32,549 of DASUXT010000044.1, forward strand.
CTCGATCGTCGTCGTGCCCATCCGGTGGGAGGGCAGCGTCATCGGCGCCATCTTCCTGCGCACGGAGCGCGACGCGGAGCCGTTCGGCGAGAGCGACGTGCGCTTCTGCCAGACGGTGGCGTCGCTGACGGCCAAGGCCCTGCGCAACGCGCACCGATTCGAGACGCTGCTGCACAGCCAGCAGGACGTCAGCTTCGCCCAGCGGCGCGCCGAGCTGCAGCGCGTGGCGCTGGTCGGCTTCCTGCGCCGCCTGCTCGACCGCTACGCCCGGGGCGAGGATCACGCGTGGGCCGAGACGCTGCTGCCGCGCGCGGCCGACGAGGAGCTCGAGCGGTTGGTGACGGTCGCGATGCAGGTGCTCGAGGAAGAGGCGAAGGGCTAGCGCAGCCGCATGGCTTCGGCATCGCTCGAGCGCCGCGCGCAGGAGCTGCGCGTGCTGCTGCACCAGGCATCGTACGACTATTACGTCCTCGACCGGCCGACGATGGCCGACCTCGAGTACGATCGCCTGTTCCGTGAGCTGCAGGCGATCGAGGCAGACCATCCGGAGCTGCGCACCCCCGACTCCCCGACGATGCGCGTGGGTGCCGAACCGGCGACCGCGCTCGCCAAGCATACGCACGTCGTGCCGATGATCTCGCTCGGCAACGCGTTCAACGACAAGGAGCTCGACGACTGGGAGGAGCGCATCGCGCGGCTCGTCGGCGACGACGCGCGCCGCGCCGGCTACGTGGCGGAGCTCAAGATCGACGGGACGGCCATCAGCCTCACCTACCAGGACGGCGTGCTGGTGCGGGGCGCGACGCGCGGCAACGGCGTCGTGGGTGAGGACGTGACGGCCAACCTGCGCACGCTGCGCGACGTTCCCCTTCGCCTGCGTGGCAGCGACGTTCCGTCGCTGCTCGAGATTCGGGGCGAGGTGTACTACCCGTTCAGCGGCTTCGAGAAGATGAACGCCGAGCGGGTGAAGGCGGGCGAGCCGGTGTTCGCCAATCCGCGCAACGCCGCCGCCGGCTCGCTGCGCCAGCTCGACCCCGCCATCACCGCGTCGCGGCCGCTGCGCTTCTTCGGGTACGCGGTGGCGGTCGCCGCCGGCACGCGGGTGCCGTTCGACACACAGTGGGAACTGCTCGAGTCGCTCGTGCGGTGGGGGGTGCCGGTCGCGCCCAACCGCCTCCGGTGCCGGTCGCTGGCCGAAGTGCACGAGTGGGCGCACGACGTGGAGCATCGCCTGCGTGCCGAGCTGGATTTCGCGATCGATGGCGGCGTGGTGAAGGTGGACTCCCTGCTCCTCCAGGACGAGCTGGGCGTGGTGGGCGGTCGCGAGCCCCGGTGGGCGATCGCCCGCAAGTTCGCGCCGGACATCGCGGAGACGAAGCTGCTCGACATGCCGGTGAACGTGGGCCGCACGGGATCGCTCAACCCGTACGCGGTGCTCGAGCCGGTGGAGATCGGCGGCACGATCGTGCGCCTCGCGACGCTGCACAACTTCGACCTCATTCATGCAAAGGACCTTCGCGTCGGTGACGTGGTGCAGGTCAAGCGCGCCGGCGACGTGATCCCGCAGGTCATCGGCCCGGTGCCGGAGAAGCGCGACCCGAAGAATCCGCCGAAGCCGTTGCGCGTGCCGACGAAGTGCCCGGCGTGCGGCACGCCGGTGGAGCGCGACGAGGAGGAAGTCGCCATCTACTGCCCGAACGTCGCCTGCCCGGCGCGGCAGCTGGAGGCGATCGTGCACTTCGCCTCACGCGGGGCGATGGACATCCGCGGGCTCTCGTACGCGCGCATCGAGCAGCTGATCAACGCGGGGCTGGTGCACGACGTGGCGGACCTGTATGCGCTCAGCGTGGAGCAGCTCACGTCACTCGAGCGCTTCGCCGAGAAGAGCGCCGAGAACCTCGTGGCGGCAATCGACGCCTCGCGCGCGCAGCCGCTGTCGCGGCTCCTGTTCGGGCTCGGCATCCGGCACGTGGGCCAGACGGCGGCACAGCTGCTGGCGCGTCACTTCGGGGACATGGAGTCGCTCGGCGCGGCGACGGCGGACGACATTCTCGCCGTGCGCGGCGTGGGCGAGACGATCGCCCACGCCGTGGTGGCGTACTTCCACGACCCCTCGGCGCGCGCATTGCTCCGGAAGCTCGAGAAGGCGAAGCTCACGCTCGAGGAGCCGAAGGCCGTGGCGTCGGGAGCGGCACTCGCCGGAATGACCTTCGTCATCACGGGCACGCTGCCCACGCTGTCGCGGACGCAGGCGACCGAGCTGATCGAATCGCAGGGAGGCCGCGTCACGAGCGGCGTGTCGAAGGCCACGACGGCGGTGGTCGTGGGCGAGGAAGCAGGCAGCAAGTTGGACAAGGCACGCGCGCTCGGCATCGAGACGATCGACGAAGCTGAGCTCAAGCGGCGCGCCGGCGTCGAATGACCGGTGCATATTCCGATCAGGACAAACCGACTCTCACCCCGAGCGCCATGACGATCGATCTCACCGGAAGCGGCATGCTGGCAGTCACGCGTGACACGTTGACGGCGCTGCGCTCAGCACTGATGCGCGATACGGGTGCAGCGGCTGCCGGCTACCTGCAGGAAGCCGGCTACGCGGGAGGCCAGGCGCTGTTCGACGCGTTCCGCCAGTGGCTCACCGCACGCGGCAAGGGCACGCCGGAGTCGCTGTCGGTGGACGCCTTCCAGCGCCAGGCCACCGACTTCTTCCGCCATGCCGGCTGGGGCTCGCTGGAGCTCGGCGCGCTCGACGACACGGTCGCCACGCTGGATTCCCGGGACTGGGGCGAGGCGGAGCCGGGGAGCGGCGCCGACCTGCCGACGTGTCACCTGTCGGCGGGGATGTTCGCGGATTTCTTCGGGCGGCTGGCCGACGCGCCGCTGGCGGTGATGGAAGTGGAGTGCCGGTCGCGCGGCGACGAACGTTGCCGGTTCCTGCTCGGCAGCCCGGAGGTGATGCAGCGGATCTATGAAGGGATGGCGAACGGGGAAGAGTACGCGAGCGCGGTGAAGGCGCTCTGAACTGCAAACCATCAGACGTACGTGGTACCTCGTACGAGGTACAAGGTACCGTTCGACGGTCCAGAGTTCGAAAATGTCGTTGTGCGTTGAGCCGTGTCGGTTCAGCGATCCTTCGCCAGCAGCGGGTTCGCGACCAGCTCGCCGCCGACCAGGACCTCACGGTCCCAGGGCAGGATGATCTCGCTTTCGGTGGCGAGGGCGTGAAAGTCCGGCTCGTAGCTTCCCGTCCGGAACGCCACGGCGGTGCGCACTTCGGCGGCACCGGCGTTCACGACCGCCCCCACGGCGAGGCGCAGCGTCGTCCCGGAATCGCAGGTTTCGTCCACGATGAGCACGCGCTTGTCGCGCACCACCGGTGGCACGGCGCCGAAGATGGCCGGCGTCTCGCGCACCACGTCCGAGTGGTAGCGGCGGCTGACGACGATGGAGTGAAACTCGCGGTCGAGGATCGCGGCGACCACGGCAGCGGGGATGACGCCCGCCGTCGCGATGCCGATGACGATCTCCGGGTCGTAGCCCCGGACGACCCGCAGCGCGAGCGCTCGCGACAGCTCGCCGAACATCGGCCACTCGACCTCGAACACTTCCCGGGTCGGCTCGGCGGTGGTGCGGCGTGCGGACATGCGCGATCCTGTGAGTGGGGAGTACTGCCTGCAAGTTAGCCCGCCGGCGCGCCGAGCGGGAAGGCGAATTCGCCAGCCACGGTCCACACGCTCCCGTCCGTCACGGGCACGCCATCCGGCACGTGCCGTTGCAGCGCCCGGCGCCCGGGGATTAACTTTGCGCCGGAACACCGTCCCGCCGCCGGGCCATCCGCTCGCTTCTCCCACCTGCCGCGCAATCACATGTCCTGGTTGAGTCGCCTGATCGGCGGCAAGTCGGACGGCAACGTGAAGCCGCAGCGCCTCGACTATCTCAACGAGGCGCTGGGGCTCGAGCGTCAGGGTGACTTCGACGCGGCGCTCACGTCGTACCGGCTCGCGCTGCGCGATCACCCGAACGACCCCCGCATCCTACAGAACATGGCGATCGCCTTCTCGCGCACGGGGCGGCTGTCGGAGGCGGTGACGGCGTATCGGAGAGCGCTCGAGCTCGATCCCGAGCTCTCGGGGGCGCACTACGGCCTCGCCTTCCTGCAGCTCAAGCGGGGTGACCTTGCCGAGGCCGCTGCGCACCTGGAGGCGTTCCTCGAGGCGCCACCCTCCGGCGCGGAGGCTGAGCGCTGGGTCCGTCATGCGCGGCAGACGCTCGACGAGCTTCGTGCGCAGTCGTCGGGGCCGGTGGATCAGCCCGAGGGTTAGTGGGAACCGTCCTCGCCGTCGTCAGCCAGAAAGGTGGAGTTGGCAAGACGACGACTGCCATCAACCTGGCGAGCGCCCTCGCCCTCCGCGGGCGCAAGACGCTGCTCGTGGACGCCGACCCGCAGGGCGCGGTGCGGCATGGCATCGGGCTGGCCGACGACATTCAGCCGAGTGGGCTGGCCGACGTGCTCGCCGGCACGCGCGAACTGCCGGATGTCGTGCTCCCCTCCCCACTGCCCTGGCTGCGCGTGCTGCTCGCCGGCTCGGTGAGCGATGCCGGCGAGCACGAGAGCTACGCGTCGCTCGTGTCCGACTCGCAGCGACTGCCGGAACTGTTCGACCGCGCTCGCGCACGAGGCTACCTGGTGCTCGTGGACACGCCGCCCGGACTGGGGCCGATCACGCGTCGGGTCCTGGCATGCGCTGACCACGTGCTGGTTCCGCTCCAGTGCGAGCCGCTCGCGCTCCAGACCACGACGCAGATCCTGCGCGCCGTGCGCGAGGCGTCGCGGGCGAATCCGGCCCTCACGCTCGACGGCATCCTGCTCACGATGCTCGAGCCGGCGAGCGAGGTGTCGCAGCGCGTGGCCGCGTACGTCCGGGAACAGCTTCCCCAGGAGCTCGTGTTCGAGGTGACGATCCCGCGCACGATGGCGACGTCCGACGCCTTCGCGGCTGGCCAGCCGGTAGTCCTTCGTTCGCCGGACGACCAGGCGTCGGTCGCATACCGTCAGCTCGCCGAAACGCTGGACGGGAGGCTGCGATGAAGCGACGAGTATTCCTGCTGGGCGTGAGCGTCGCCGCCGCGGCGCTGGCGTGCGGCGAGGTGCCGACCCTGGACCAGGGGATCGCGTACATCTCGCCGATCATCCTGCCCGCGCCTGCGGTGGCAGTGGGAGACCAGCTGCGCGACAGCCTGGGCAACGTGGCGCCACTTCGCATCGAGGCGTTCGGCCGCAACGACGAGCAGCTACCCGATCCGCAGGCGACCTTCCTCCCCACGGTCGTCCCCTCGCCGATCTCGATCGACGCGGACGGCACCGTCACGGCGTCGGACACGGTGAGCACCGTGAAGACGGTGCAGCTCGTGGGACGTGTCGGGAGCAAGCTGCAGACGACGGCGGTGAGCCTGCTCATCGTGCCACAGCCCGATTCCCTCGGCCGCGCATCGGACTCGCTGAATACGGCGACGTTTCCAGTATCGGACACGATGCGAGTGACGGTGACGGGGGTGAACCGGACGAAAGCGCGGGTGGCGGTGCCGGGGATCATCGTCCACTACCGCATCGCGGACGTGTACGGACCCGGTAAGGATGCGGCCACCGCCGTCCTCACCCTGGAAGGCGGCGCGCTGTCGCGACCGGACCCACGGATGGCGGTCGACACGACCGACGCGTCGGGGCTCGCCTCGCGCACCCTCGTCGTGGCGGGCGAGAACGTGGATTCGGTGGTGGTGTACGTCCGCGCGCGCTCGCTGCGTGGCGAGCCACTCCGTGGTGATTCCCTCCGCTTCATCCTGAGGCCGAAACCGTAACCCGAGGCGATGGTGGCGCCCCGGCGTCACCACGCGGTATCTTCGGCCTGAACGAGCGGCCCTGCGCCGCCGCGCTCCCCACCAGCGACGTTCCCCAGCCGGAGGTTCCGATGATCTCGTCCGGAGGCCCGCGCAACACGCCGCCCGGTACGCTCACGCGGCTGTTCTTCGACGCGGTCGCGCGCCACGACAAGCCTGACGCACTGCAGGTGAAGGTCAACGGTGTGTACCAGTCGATCTCGAGCCGCACGGTGGCCGACCGCGTGCGACGCATCGCGCTCGGCCTTGGTGCGCTGGGGGTGAAGCCCGGTGAGCGCGTGGGGATCCTGTCGGAGAACCGGCCGGAATGGGCGATCGCCGACTACGCCTGCCTCACGGCATGCCTCACCGACGTCCCGCTGTATCCCAACCTCCCGGCCGAGCAGGCGGCGTACATCCTGCGCGACTCGGGCGCGGTGACGTTGTTCGTCAGCGACGCCACGCAGGCAGCGAAGATCGCCGAGGTGCGCGCGAGCTGTCCCGCGCTGCATTCGGTCATCACCTTCGCCCCGGAGCGGCACGCCGGCGCGGACATGACGTTCGCCGAAGTGGAGGCGAAGGGAGCCGGAGTGGACAGCGAGGCTCGCGCTGCGGCGTATCGCGAGCAGGCGCTGGCCGTGAAGCCCGACGACGTGGCGACGATCATCTACACGTCGGGCACGACCGGGGAGCCGAAGGGCGTGATGCTCACGCACGACAACCTCTACTCGAACGTGATGGCGTCCGTGCTTGCCATTCCGTTCGAGGGGCGGGACATCGGGCTGAGCTTCCTCCCGCTGTCGCACATCTTCGAGCGGATGGCGGGACACTACCTGATGTTCCACGTGGGCTGCTCCATCGCCTACGCGGAATCCATCGACACGGTGCCGAACGACCTCGTGCTCGTGCGGCCGACGCTGGTGCTCTCGGTGCCGCGGCTGTACGAGAAGATGTACGCACGCGTCCTGGATAACGCGCTCTCCGGGGGCGCCATGAAGAAGCGCATCTTCTTCTGGGCGCGCGCTGTGGCGGAGCGGTGGGCGAACGTGAAGCTGGCCGGCGGCGAGCCGGCCGGCCTGCTGGCGGTGCAGTACCGCATCGCGCAGAAGCTGGTGTTCTCCAAGCTCAAGGCGCGCACCGGTGGCCGGCTGCGCTACTTCGTGTCGGGCGGGGCGCCGCTGGCGCCCGAGATCAACAAGTTCTTCTATGCGGCCGGGCTCGAGATCCTCGAGGGATACGGGCTCACGGAAACGTCACCGGTGATCGCGGTGAACACCCCGGAGGCGTTCCGCATCGGCACGGTGGGCAAGCCGGTCGCCGGGGTGGACGTGACGATCGCGCCTGACGGCGAGATCCTGTCGCGCGGACCGAACGTGATGAAGGGCTACTACAACCGCCCCGAGGCCACGCGCGAAGCGATCGACGCCGAGGGCTGGTTCCACACCGGCGACATCGGCGAGCTGCGCGACGGCTTCCTGTCGATCACCGATCGCAAGAAGGAGATCATCGTCACGGCCGGCGGCAAGAACATCGCGCCGCAGCCGATCGAAAACGCGATCAAGACGAACAAGTACGTGAGCCAGGCCGTGCTGATCGGCGACAAGCGCAGGTTCCCGTCGGTGCTCGTCGTGCCCAACTGGGACAACCTCGAGAAGTACGCCGGCTACAAGGGGCTGCAGGGACGATCCCGTGCCGAACTGCTGTCCGAGCCGATCATCCGCGCAAAGATGGAAAAGGAGGTGTTCGGCTCGCTCCACGGCCTGGCGCGCTTCGAGATGCCGAAGAAGGTCGCGCTGCTGGAGCACGATTTCTCGGTGGAACGCGGCGAGCTGACGCCCACGCTCAAGGTCAAGCGCCGCGTGATCGACAAGGTGTACAAGCCGCAGATCGACGAGCTGTACGCCGACGAGCACGAACACGCCGGCGTCTGACGCCGGCGCTGCACGTCCGCCGCGACTCAGCTCCGGCGGACGTGCAGGGTGACGAGGGGCGAGCGTTCCGGTTCCTTCTCCCCGACCCAGAGCTCGTCGTCGCGCGCGATCTCCCGCACGCCGTCGGGCACGGCGAGGGTGGCGGGCCCGACGAGCCGGCCCCCGGCGCGCGTGATGCGCACGGCGGCGGCGGCGCGCGCCGCACTCGAACGTCCGACGGCGGTCGCCCTCGCGGCGCCCGGTGCAAGCGGCGGAACGCCGTCACTCAGCACGACCGAGATTCCCGGCTCCCCCTCCCTTCCCGGCGGCGGATCCACGAGCATGATCGGCGTTTCCACGAGCTCGCGCAGCGCGGACGCCTGCGCGCCCCACTCGTCGAGCAGCACGACGAATCCGTGCCCGTCGGACAGGCCGAGAAACGCGGCGAGGCGCATCGCCGTCGTGGCGTCGCCGCGCAGGAAGGGATCGGGCGCCGCCTCGAGCGGCAACGTGGGCTCGCGCCGGAAGTCGGCCACGCCGTTGCGCACCGGATACTCGGCGTGGCACACGGGACAGCCAAGCAGGCCGTCCACGATGTGACGCGCTTCCATGCGCGTGGCTGACGCGACCAGCCAGCTCTCCTCGTGCGGCACGGGACAGCGCAGCGCATCCACGAGCTCGATGAACATGACGCGCGGCGACCGATCAGGAGCGGGAGAGTCGCAGCTCGTCCACGTTGAGCTGTGCTGGCGCAGTCACCACGTAGGACACGGCGTCGGCCACGGAGTCCGCGTCGAGCATCTGCGCGCGGGGCGTGAAGCCCTCGCGGCGGTCGGGATCCACGACGTCCCAGAGCGTGGTGTCCACCGGCCCCGGCGACACGAGCGAGGTACGAACGCCTGACCCGCGCAACTCGGCGCGCAGCACCTCGTGCAGGGCGCGCAGGCCATGCTTGCTCGCGGCGTACGCCGCGTTGCCGGGAAAGGCCGCGCGGTCGGCGATGGAGCCGACGGTGACGATGTGCCCCGACCCGCGGCGGCGCATGGCCGGAAGGAAGGTCCGCACGAAGGCGAAAGGTGCGGTCAGGTTCAGCTCGAGCGTCTCGCGGAACAGGTCGACGGAGGTCTCGTGTGCGGGCGCCACGACGAACGACCCGGCATTGTTGACGAGGATGTCCGGTTCGTCCGCGCCCAGGTCGTCGAGTGCGGCCTGGACGACGTCGGCCGCGCCGGGCAGGTGAAGGTCGCATGCGGCAGCGACGGCGCCGTTGCCCAGCTCGGCGGCGAGGGCCTCCAGCGCGCGCGCGTCGCGCGACACGAGGGCGACGCGCGCACCTTCACGCGAGAGCCGCCGCGCGATGGCCGCGCCGATGCCCCGCGATGCTCCCGTGACCAGCGCCGCCCGTCCGGCCAGCCGCCGCGGCCCGTCGTGCATCAGCGGGACGGCGCGTAGGCGAGGCGCAGGAACTCGTCGCGCGTCTTGGCGTCTTCCCGGAACACGCCGCGCAGCGCGCTGGTGATGGTGCGCGAGTTCTGCTTCTCCACGCCGCGCATCATCATGCACATGTGGTAAGCCTCGATCACCACGCCCACGCCGCGAGGCTCGAGCACCTCCTCGATGGCCTTCGCCACCTGCTCGGTGAGTCGCTCCTGGACCTGCAGCCGGCGCGCGAACATGTCCACGATGCGCGGCAGCTTGGAGAGGCCGACGATGCGGCGGTGCGGGATGTACGCCACGTGCGCCTTGCCGAAGAATGGGAGCATGTGGTGCTCGCACATCGAGTAGAGCTCGATGTCGCGCACCATCACCATGTTCTCGTGCTCCTCCTCGAACAGCGCGTCGCCCACGGCGTCGTCGAGCGTCATGGCGTAGCCCTGCGTCAGGAAGCCCATGGCGCGTGCGACGCGCTCCGGCGTCTTCACCAGCCCGTCGCGCGACGGATCCTCGCCGATGAGGGCGAGCTGCTCACGGACGATGGCCGCATAGGCCTCCAGCGCAGCCCCATTCCCGACCTGCAGCGCGTCGCTGGACGACGTCACGACGTGCGGCTCGGCGACGACGAGCTTACTCACCGGTGTACTCGACATAGTTGTTCGGGGTTTCCCAGAGCACGAGGCGGACGAGCCGCGCCGGCGCGACGACGGGCGCCAACTCGCGCCAGATCGCCACGATGATGTTCTCGGCCGTGGGGATCACGCCGCGCATGAAGTCCACGTCGAGATTGAAATTGCGGTGGTCGACACGGTCGATCACCCGATCCATGGCGAGCTGCTTCAGCTTGCCGAGGTCGTACACGTAGCCGGTGACCGGATCGATCGGGCCGCGGACACTGACGTCCAGCGTGTAGTTGTGCCCGTGCCAGTTCGGGTTGTTGCACCGCCCGAACAGCCGCGCGTTCTCCTCGTCGGAGAGCGCCGGGTTGTGCACACGGTGCGCGGCATTGAACAGCAGGCGGCGCGTGACGGTGACGTCGGCCATGAGTGAAAGATGTCCCGGGACGCGAGCGGGCGCAAAAAAGAGCGCGGGCCCCGGCGATCGCCGGGGCCCGCAGGTAGAACGAGAACGGAGAGGGTTTTTTGAAGCCCAGTCGAAATGCTGAGGCTCTCACCACACCTTCCGGCGTCCCCCGCACTGGGGGCATGCCGTCGGTACAGATTGTCGAACCCACTCGAAGGACTTATCGGCTCAAAAACGTT
>DASUXT010000045.1:0-8134 GCA_036377775.1 Gemmatimonadaceae bacterium
GCGCGGGAAGTCGAGCTTTTTGTTGTCGAGCCACCAGGGCATGTAGACGTGCATCCCGCCCACGCCGTCCTCGTTGTGCGGCACGTGGTCGGTCATGGCCGGAATGAATCCGGCGACGTCGGTGCCGGTGGTGTCGGTGAGGCCCTTGCCCACCCAGCCGGACGAGTTGGCGAGGCCGTGCGGGAACTGCGTCGACCGGCTGTTGAGGAGCAGCCGCGCCGACTCGCACGCGCTCGCCGCGAGCACGACGATGCGCGCCTTCACGTGCCTGTCGGTGCCCGTCTTCTTGTCGATGTAGGACACGCCGGTGGCGAGGCCGTCCTTGCCGACGGTCACCTCGCGCGCCATGGCGTTGGTGATGAGCTTGAGCTTCCCGGTGGCGAGCGCCGGCGCGATGAGCACGTCGGGGCTGGAGAAGTTCGCCTTCACCTGGCAGCCACGGTTGCACTGGCCGCAGTAGTGACAGGCCTGACGCCCGTGAATCGGCTTGGTGATGATCGAGAGTCGCGACGGGATGCAGAGCACGCCGAGCTTGTCGCTCGCCTTCTTCACGAGCAGCTCGTAGCAGCGCGGCTTCGGTGGCGGCTGGAAGTTGCCGTCGGGATGGTTGCGCAGCCCTTCGTGGCTGCCGAACACGCCGATGAGATCATCGACGCGATCGTAGTACGGCGCCACGTCGTCGTACGAGATGGGCCAGTCGTCGCCGAGCCCGTCGCGGCTCTTCCCCTTGAAATCGTCTGGACCGAATCTCAATGAAATCCGGCCCCAGTGGTTGGTGCGCCCGCCGAGCATGCGGCCGCGCCACCAGTTGAACTTCTGGCCGCTCGCCACGGTGTACGGCTCCCCCTCGATGTCCCACCCGCCGTCGCAGGCGTCGAACTCGCCGAAGGGACGCTGGCGCGTCGACGCGCCGCGGCGCGGCGAGGCCCACGCGGGGACGAGCATCTTCGAGTCCTTCGAGGCGTACCACTCGCCCCCCGCCTCGAGCATGACGACGCGCGCGCCCGCCTGCGTCAACGCATAGGCGGCCATGCCGCCCCCCGCGCCGGAGCCGACGATGCAGACGTCGTACTCCGCGCGCTGTCCGGTTGGTGCCATCAGGACTTCAGCCTCGAGAGGTAGGAGTAGCTCGCGCGAATGGACGCGAGCGGATCGGCGGGCTCGTCGTGCTCGACGAACATGTGCCGGAGTGCCGCGCGATCGGCGGCGACGATCGCCGGGAAGTCGATCACCCCGGCGCCCACATCCACCATTCGGCGCTCCGGCGCGGCGGTGGCGTCCTTCATGTGCAGCAGCGGAAAACGATCCGGATGCGCGTGAATGATGGCCAGCGGGTCGGCGCCGGCCTTGGTCACCCAGTAGATGTCCATCTCCAGGTCGACGAGCGCCGGGTCGGTGCGGGCGAGCAATGTATTGAACAGCGAATCGTCGCCGACGCGCGCGAACTCGAAGTCGTGGTTGTGGTAGGCGAAGCGCAGGCCGGCCTGTCTCGCCAGCGCCCCGAGGTGGTTGAACCGGTCGGCGATGCGTGCCCAGTCGTCGGGCGTGCGGCGCTGCGGCGCGTCCAGCCAGGCGATCGTCACCCAGTCGTGGCCGATCGCCTTCGCTTCGTCCAGCGTGCGCGCCCAGGCCGCGTCGTCGGCCGGCAGCGCGATGTGCGTGGAGGGCGCGGTGAGCCCGTGCCGCGCCAGCGACTCGCGCACCTGCGCCGGCGTCCGCCCGAAGTAGCCGGCGAACTCCACCTCCCGGTAGCCGATGTCGGCCACGCGCGCGAGCGTACCGTCGAAGTCGCGCTTCATCAGCTCGCGCACCGTGTAGAGCTGGAGCCCGATCGGGATGTCACGCCGTCCGCCGGGCGACGCGAAGGCGCTGGCACGGGCGCAACCGAGCGCAGCCGCACCGAGCGCCAAGCGGCCGAGCGTGTCGAGGAATTCGCGCCTGGATTGCATGGGCAGCGAATGTGCGGCGCGGGATCGGGGGGCGGCAAGGGCGAGCGCCGGCTCCCGCATGGCCCTATCTTGGACGCATGGAAAGTCACGCGGTGGACTTCCCGGCCAGGAGTCACTCGGCGCTCTCCGCGCGTGCCTCGCGCACGTCGCGGGTGGCCGCCACGCTCGTCGGCTCGGAGATCCTCAAGATCGCCGCCGACGTACGCGCCCTCGCTGCCAGCGGCCAGCAGGTCTGCAACCTCACCGTGGGCGACTTCGCCCCGTCCGAGTTCCGCATTCCGTCGGCGCTGGAGCGCGGCATCGTCGAAGCGGTGCACCGCGGCGAGACGAACTATCCCCCCTCCGACGGCATTCACGCGCTGCGCGAATCCATCCGCGCGCTCTACATGCGGGAGCTGGGCTTCACGCCGCCCATGGAGTCGGTGATCGTCACTGGCGGCTCGCGCCCCGGCATCTACGCCACCTATCGCTCGCTGGTGGACCCGGGGGATCGCGTGATCTACCCGATGCCGTCGTGGAACAACGACCACTACGTGCAGCTCGTGGGCGCCGAGGGGGTGACGGTGCCCACGGAAGCGAGCGCGCGCTTCCTCCCCACGCGCGCCTCGCTGGAGCGCGTGGTGCGTGGCGCGCGGCTCATCGCGCTCTGCTCGCCGCAGAACCCGGCCGGCACGGTCTTCACCGCCGACGAGCTGCGCGACATCTGTGCGCTCGTCGTGGAGGAGAACGCGCGGCGCGGCGCCGGCGAGCGACCGCTCTATCTCATGTACGACCAGGTGTACTGGACGCTGACCTTCGGCGGCACGCGTCACGTGCATCCCATCGGCGTCTGCCCCGAGGTGGCGCCATTCACGGTGTACGTGGATGGGATCTCGAAGGCGCTCGCCGCGACCGGCGTGCGCGTGGGGTGGATCGTCGCGCCCCCGGACGTCGCCAAACCGATGAGCGGGTTGATCGGGCACGTGGGCGCATGGGCGCCGCGCGCCGAGCAGGGAGCGGTCGCGTCGTACCTCGACGACCCTGCCACGGTAGCCGCCGACCGCGCCGAGCTGGTGGCCGGCGTGCGGCAGCGCCTCGACGCGCTGTACGACGGCCTCGCCGCCATGCGCGAGGAAGGGTTGCCGGTGGACGCCATCGCGCCGGAAGGCGCCATCTACCTGAGCGTGCGCTTCGCCGTCCGCGGCCGGACTCCGGCGAACGGCGTCCGGCTCGATGACGACGACGCGATCCGCGCCTGGCTGCTCCACGCCGCCGGCCTGGCGGTGGTCCCCTTCCGCGCCTTCGGCATGCCGGGCGACAGCGGGTGGTTCCGGCTCTCGGTAGGTGCGGTGTCGCTCGCGCAGATCGATCAGGTGCTGCCGCGCCTTCGCGCCGCGCTCCAGACTACCTGATTCCAGGCGAGCTCGGCAACAGGAAAATTCATCGCCGTCGAGCCCGTAAATGCGGCACGGGACTGGCTTTATGAACCCCCGACGATCATTCGCGGAGGGTTCATATGACGATGCTGCTGGAGTCTGGGGCCCGGCCCTACGGATCGAAGAAGGGGGTGGCGCTGAGCGTGGCGCTGCACAGCGTGCTCATCGGTGCAGCGATCGCCGCGACGGCGGCGGCGGCCTCGATGCCTGCGCACGAGAAGATCGAGGAGCACTCTCTTGTCTATGTGGCGCCACCGCCGCCGGCAGCGGAGCCGGTGCACGTGGCGCCACCGCCGCCCGCGGTGAAGACGCCGAAGGCCTCCAGGGCCCCTGCCGTGAAGCGGGTGGAGACGCCGCGGCCGAAGCCGGCTCAGGCGCAGCCGCTGCCCAAGGCGCCGCCGGCGATCGCGATCGCGGCACCGACGAAGGTGCCGGTGTCGATCCCGACGATCGACCTGAAGACGCCGCCCATCGGTGACATCGTGGCGGCGCCGGCGCCGGAGCGCATCGCGGCGGGCATCAGCTCGCATCGCACCTCGTCGGAGAGCAGCGGGGAGGTGGAGGACTCGAACGGGCGGGGGCTCAACAGCGGCAGCGCCGCACGCGCCTACTCGGAGAACGAGGTCGATCGGGCGGTCGAGGTGGTGCGCGCACCCGAGCCGCGGTACCCGGACGCGCTGAGGAGCGCGGACCTCGAGGGCGCCGTCGTCATGCGGTTCATCGTGGGCACCAACGGCCGCGTGGAGCCGGGATCGATCAAGGTGCTCTCCTCCCCGCACAAGCAGTTCTCCGAGGCCGTACGCGCTGCGCTGCTGAGCGCGAAGTTCCGGCCGGCCGAGACCGGGGGACACGCGGTACGCCAGCTCGTGGAGCAGAGCTTCAGCTTCCGGCTGACGAAGTAACCGGACGGGGACTCCGCGCCGCTCCTGCCGACGATCGCTACATTGAGATCGTCGCAGTCGAGCCCCGGCATCGGAGTCCCTTCCCATTCCACTCACATCGTGAGCGTTTCGACGGACAACGCTTCGGGGGCGGCGCCTCGCCCTGCATCATGGCGCTGGTCCACCTGGTCACTCACGCGCAAGCTGCCGGTCCTCACCGGCGCCATCGTCGTGCTGGTGGTGGCCGTACTCCTGCTGCTCACCTACAACGCGCTCGTCACCACGCGCCTCCAGGCGATCCACGAGCGGCTGAAGCAGATCGTCGAGCAGGTGGTGCAGAACAGCGAGCAGTCCACGCGGACCCGCCTCGCCACCTACCAGCGGGCGGCGGAGCATCCCGCGGTGCTCGCCGCCCTGCGCGCCGCCGAGCAGTCGCCGGTGGTGAACGACAGCGCGCCGGTGATGCAGGCGGCAGCGCAGCATCTCCTGACCCTTCGCACCGCGCCCGACTCGTCGCTGCCGATCGAGCTCTGGTCGGCCGACGGCCGCCGCATCGTGCACGTGGGGACCGACGTGCGCGACGACCCGATGTCCGGCCTGCGCCCCGAGCTCCGCACACGGAACGACAAGCCCGTCACCGAGGTGCCGTCCACCGAGGCTGGCCTGGACAGCGCGCGCTACGGCGCGTTCTACGCCTCCAGGGGCCGCGTGCTGTTCTGGACGATCGCGCCCGTGTTCGACGGAAAGCGGCGCGTGGGCTACCTCGCGCAGCAGCGGCTGTATCGCAGCACCCCGCAGACGGTGGAGCTCGTCCGCAAGCTCATTGGCAGCGGAGCATCGCTCTACCTCCACAACACCACCGACGACTTCTGGTCCTCCTACCTCGGCGCACCCGTCGCGCCGCTCACCGGCCTGGACACGACGCACGGGGACTTCGTCGGCACGCGGGAGGGCGTGGGGGACGTGACGGTGTACGACCAGGCGGTGCCGCACACGCCGTGGGCGATCACGCTCGAGGCGCCGGTGAAGACGGTGCTCGCCGAGCCGCGTCGCATCGTGCGCCAGCTCCTCCTCATCAGCGCCATCATCGCGCTCCTCGGCGTGCTCGCGATGTGGGGGGTGAGCCGGCGCATCACGCGCCCCATCGTCTCCCTCGCCCATGGTGCGGATGCCCTCGCGCGCGGCGACTACGCCGCGCGCGTGGCGCCGGTCTCCGAGACGCGCACGGAGGACGAGGTGTCGCGGCTCGCGCTCACCTTCAACCGGATGGCCGAGGAGATCCAGTCGTCGCACCAGGAGCTGGAGCAGCAGGTGGAGGAAGCGCTCGCCGTGTCGTCCGAGCTGGAGGAGACGAACGAGCAGCTGCAGGAGCTGTCCGTGGAGGCGGAGACGGCGCGCGACGAGGCCCAGCAGGCCAACCGGGCGAAGAGTGACTTCCTCGCCGTGATGAGCCACGAGCTGCGCACGCCGTTGAACGCCATCGGCGGCTACACCGAGATCATGCAGCTCGGCATCTACGGCCCGGTGAGCGAGCGGCAGAAGGAGGCGCTGCAGCGCATCGCCCGCAGCCAGCAGATGCTGCTCTCGCTCATCAACGACGTCCTCAACTTCGCCAAGCTGGACGCCGGCCAGGTGCAGTACCGGATGTCCGACGTCTCGCTCAGGGAAGCGCTCGCGCCGGTGGAATCGCTCCTCGCCCCCCAGCTCGAGGGCAAGGACCAGAACTACCGGTTCGAGTGCGTCTCGGACGCGGTGGTGCAGGCCGACCGCGACAAGCTGCAGCAGATCGCGCTCAATCTGCTCTCCAACGCCATCAAGTTCACGCCGGGTGGCGGGACGATCACGCTCTCCTGTCACGCCGACGGCGAGTACGGCGTGGTGGAGGTGGCCGATACCGGCGTCGGCATCGCGCCCGAGCGGCTGGAATCGGTGTTCGATCCCTTCGTGCAGGTGGACCGCGCCCTGAACCGTCCGCACGAAGGGGTCGGGCTCGGCCTCGCCATCAGCCGCGACCTCGCGCAGGGGATGGGCGGCTCGCTCACCGTGCGCAGCACGCCGGGCGAGGGAAGCGTGTTCACGCTGAAGCTGCGGAAGGCCGCCACGGCGCGTTCCGCCTGAGCCGGTCGAGGGTTACAATGGTGGCCTCGTGCTCACCCTCGTCGGCATCCTCGTCGTCGTCGTCGGCTTCGCGCTCCGGCTGAACGCGCTCCTCGTCGTCACCGTCGCGGGACTGGTGACGGGACTGGCGAGCGGGCTCGGTCCGGTGGAAGTCGTCTCCGCGTTCGGGAAGGCATTCATCGAGAGCCGCTACGTGGCCATCGTGTGGATGGTGCTCCCGGTGATCGGCCTCCTCGAGCGCGCCGGTCTCAAGGAGCGTGCACGTGCCGTGATCGCGGGCATCCCCGCCGCCACCACGGGGCGCGTGCTGATGATCTACTTCGCCATCCGCCAGGTCACCGCCGCGCTCGGCCTCACTTCGCTCGGCGGCCACGCACAGATGGTGCGTCCGCTCGTCGCGCCGATGGCCGAGGGCGCGGCGGAGAACCGGTTCGGCGAGGTCCCGGAGAAAACGCGCAACCGCATCCGCGCGCATTCGGCGGCGGTGGACAACGTCGCCGTCTTCTTCGGCGAGGACATCTTCATCGCCATCGGGTCCATCCTGCTCATCAAGGGATTTCTCGAGCAGAACGGGATCCACGTGGAGCCGGCGCACCTGGCGCTGTGGGCGGTGCCGACGGCGGTGAGTGCGTGGCTCATCCACAACACGCGGCTCGTGCTGCTCGACCGCTCGCTGAAGCGCGAGCTGTCGGCGGCATCGGCCCTCCCGCGCGAGGCGGCGCTCCCCTCGCCACCGGTGTCGAGCGCTGCCGCGACGCCGGAGGACGCCGCGTGATCCGGCTGGAGCACGTCTACGTGGTGATGGGGCTGCTCCTCGCCGGGGTCTCGGTGGTGAACGGACGCGACGCGAGCAATCCGCGCCGGTGGAACAACGCGATCTTCTGGGGGCTGTACGCCGTCACCTTCCTCGCGGGCTCACGGCTGCCGCACTTCGCCAGCGGCTGCCTGGTGATCGGCATGGTGCTCGTGGCGAGCATCGGCAAGCTGGGCCAGGGGACGGTCGAGAGCCGCACCGCCGTCGAGCGTGAGGCGAGCGCGCAGCGGCTAGGGAACAAGCTGTTCATCCCTGCCCTGCTCGTGCCGGCCGTCACGCTGCTCGGCACCTTCGTGCTGAAGCACCTCTTCCTGTACGGGAAGCCGCTGGTGGATCCGGCGCAGATCACCATCATCTCGCTCGCCCTCGCCACCATCGTGGCGCTCGTCGTGGGAATGCTCATGCTGCGTGCGCCAGTGGCGGCGCCGGTCCAGGAGGGACGCCGGCTGTTCGACGCCGTGGGATGGGCCGCCGTGCTGCCGCAGATGCTCGCCGCGCTGGGGGCGCTGTTCGCCGTGGCGGGCGTGGGGAAGGTGGTGGCGGAGCTCGCGGGACGCTGGCTCCCCCTCGGCAGTCCCCTCGCGGCGGTGGTGACGTACACGGTGGGGATGGCGCTGTTCACGATGATCATGGGCAACGCCTTCGCGGCATTTCCCGTGATGACGGCGGGGATCGCGCTCCCGCTCATCATGACGCGCTTCGGCGGCGACGTGGTGGTGATGAGCGCGGTGGGGATGCTCTCCGGCTTCTGCGGCACGCTCATGACGCCGATGGCGGCGAACTACAACATCGTCCCCGCCGCCCTGCTCGAGCTGCCCGACGAATACGCCGTGATCCGCGTGCAGGTCCCGACCGGGCTGCTGCTGCTCGCGACGAACACGGCGATCATGTACCTCTTCGTCTACCGGCACTGATGGCCATGCTCACGCTCACGCCGAAGCTCGCGTCCATCTTCGC
>DASUXT010000046.1:0-8560 GCA_036377775.1 Gemmatimonadaceae bacterium
AGGAGGCGGCCCCGGGTGGGGTCGGCCAGCGCCGAGAGGCGATCGAAGATGGGGCGGGCGGCAATCATCCGGATATCCGGATGGAAGGATGGGAGATTCTGACGGGAAAGGCAAGGGGGGACCGAGGGGCCGATGGACCGATGGACCGATGGACCGATGGACCGATGGACCGAACGGTCCTCCGGTCCTCCCGTCCTCCGGTCCTCCCGTCCTCCGGTCCTACCGGGGGTCCGTGACCGGCTCCGCGTCCACTCCCTCCGCCAGCCCGCTCCGCCGGACGATCAGGATCACGGCGGCGAGGAGCAGCGCCCACAGGCAGATGGTCAGCTCGCTCTGGAGCAGCGCGCGGGCGGCCATGCTCGGCCAGTCGTTGAAGTGCGCGCGCGCCGTCCCCTCCGCCTCCCGGCCGAGGGAGATCAGCAGGAGGCTGGTCACCATCTCGCCCACCGTCTCGACGAGGGCGAAGAGCGGGGCGCGCCACGCCCACCGCTGGATGGGATAGTTGGCGAGGTGCGCGGTGGCCATGCCGAGGAGGATCAGCCCCCAGAGCATGACGGCGAGGACTGTGACGAGCAGGCCCGCCCGGCCGTGCGTGAAGGCGAAGGCACGCAGGAGCCGGAGGACGATCCCGGTGACGAGCGCCATCTCGACGAGCGACAACGAGAGCCGGCGGAAAGCCGCAGGCTCCTCGAGGTGCCATTCGACGGTCTGGCGGGGGAAGAAATTGGTCATGGTGGGGTCCTCCTCCATCTGAGGACGAATCAGGGCGCCGGGAGGCACTCGATTAGACACCGTTCATCGGTTTTTCGGTTCTTCGGTTCTTCGGTTCACGGCGTGCCTCGGGACGCAGTGGCTCACCGAGGTCTGCCGTAAATCGAAAAGCCGACGAACCGAAGAACCCAAGAACCGGCTAACGCCTCGTGTACGGCACCCCCTTCATGACCGCGATCACCGCCTCCTCGATCCGGTCGAACACGAACGGCTTCGTCAGCACGGGCTGGCGCGAGACGCTGCCGCGGGCGGCGACGCTCGTCACGACATCGCCGGTGATGAAGACGGTGCGCGCGGCGAGGCCAGGTCGCTCCTGGAGGAGCTGCTCGTGAAAGGCGATGCCATCCATCCCCGGCATGCGCAGGTCGCAGACGATGGCATCCACCCCGACGCTGCGCGTGGTCTCCAGCGCGGCGTTGCCGTCGGCGGCGGTGAGGACGGTGAAGCCGCGCAGCTCGCCGTAGGCCTTCATGCCGTTACGCAGCGCGGGCTCATCGTCCACGAAGAGGAGGCGGATGCCGGCGATGGGCGAGCGCAGCGAGATCGCGGGCTGGTCGCGCGCCCCCTCCAGCGCGTCGGCGGGTGACTGCCCCGCCGGCAGGGTGACGCGAAAGGTGGTGCCCTGCGGCCCGGTCTCCACGAGCTCGATCGTTCCACCGTGCGCGGTGACGATGCCGTAGCTCACGCTCAGGCCGAGTCCCGTGCCTTCCCCCTCCTTCTTCGTGGTGAAGAACGGCTCGAACACGTGCTGGCGCACGTGCGACGTCATGCCCGGGCCGCTGTCCGCGACCTCGAGGCGCACGACGTCGCCGTCGCGGCGGCTGCGCACGCGAACTGTCCCGCCGCTCGCGCTCATGGCCTGGATGGCGTTGGTGAGCAGGTTGAGGCAGACCTGCTGCAGCTGGCGCGCGTCGCCCATCACGGAGGGCAGGTCGTCGGCGAGCTCGGTCTCTACGCGCACGCCCGTCTCGTCGAACTGGTACTGCCGCATGCGCAGCGAACGGGTGACGACGGCGTTGAGGTCGAGCGGCACCCGCTGTGGCTCGCTGCGCCGGGCGAAGGCGAGGAGGTCCTTCACCACCTGGCTGGCGCGCGTGGTCTCGGCGCGAATCACCTCGATGGACTCGCGCTGCTGCGCGCTGAGGGTGTTGTCGCGCAGGAGGAGCTGCGCGAAGGCGCTGATGCTGGAGAGCGGGTTGTTGACCTCGTGCGCGACGCCAGCCACGAGCTCACCGACGGCGGCGAGGCGGTCGGACTCCATGAGCCGCGCGTGCATCTGGCGCTCGTGGGTCATGTCTCGCCCGATGAGGAGCGCACTGGGGGGATCGGCCTCGGGGAGGCGGCTCGCGGCGAGCGCGACGACCTTGCGTGGCGCGTCGGGCTGGGCGGGATGGACGACCTGCACCTCGGTGCGGCCGGGCGCGCCGGCGAAGGCGTTGGCGAGCATGCGCTCGAGGCTGGCGCGATCATCCTCGGCAACGAGGTCGGCGAGCGAGCGCCCCACCACCTGGTGCGGCTCGAGGCCGAACACCTCGCGCACGGCGTCGTTGGCCTCGCGCACGCGGCCGGTGGTCTGCAGCACGGTGAGCACCGCATCGGGTGCGGCGCGGAAGAGGGTGCGGAAGCGCCACTCCGCCTGGCGCATGGTCTCGAACAGCTCGGCGTTCGCGAGCGCGACGGACAGGAGGTCCGACATCGCCTCCACGCGCTCGAGCTGGAGGGGCGTGAACGCCTCGCGCCGGGCGGAGGCGATGGTGACGGCGCCGATGCGCTCGCCGCCCCGCTGGACGGGAACGATGGCGACCGCGTGAAGCGGCGTGACGGCGGACGAGGCGTGCCGGAACCAGGTCTCGTGCAGCTGGTCGCGGTGGTCTTCGGCATCGGCGACGCTCCACGGGCCTGCACCGCGAAGGATGCGTCCCATCACCGAGTCGACGACGGGAATGTGCAGGCCGGCGCAGGTCGAGAGCGCGCCGCTGGCGGCGGTGATCTCGATGACGCCGTCGGTGGTGACGAGTCCGAGCGATGCGCCATCGGCCTCGGCGACGTCGCCGGCCGCCTCGAGGAAGCGTTCGACGACGCGACGCGGGTCGAGCTCGAGGGTGATCTGCTGCCCCAGCCACCACATGCGCTGAAGCACCTTCTCGGCACCGGAGGAACTCATCTGGCCGTGAACCGTGAGCGGTGAACGGTGAACTGTACAAGCGGGAGGAGCGGAGACTGCCGGATCGATACGGGAACGGCAGGATCCGTCCCTCTCGTGATCTTCGCTCCGTGCACTGCGGCCAGCCTCTTCACCGTCAAGGTTTCTGAATGAATTGGAACGACCTCAGGACGCTCGATGGCGCGTGGAGTCATCCCCGATGAGGAGAGAATCATGCCGTTTCGCAGTTCAGATCCGGCCTTTTCCGTTCCCCTCGCTGTTACGGTTCAGGGTTCACGGTTCACGGTTCACCGGATGCGCGTGCCGATCCTTCCCCAGCGAATGTCCGTGATGAACGGGAGTGGGCGGTCGCTGTCGTCGGCATGGTACGAGTAGTAGACGAACATCGGGCGGCCGCGGACGTTCTCGCGGGGGACGACGCCCCAGTAGCGGCTGTCCTTCGACTCGTAGCGGTTGTCGCCCATCATGAAGTAGCTGGCGGACGGAATGAGAAGCGGACCCCAGTTGTCGTGCGTGGGCAATGCGGGTGGAGCGCCGAAGCGCGAGCCCTTCAGCTCGATGCGGTGCTGCCAGGCCATGAGGGGATCGCTGTCGTTCGGCTGCGAGCTGGCGGGGGTGGGGCGCGCCTGCGCGCCGTAGCCGAGACGCTGCGCGATGCCGTTCACGTAGAGCACGCCCTCGCGCATGTAGAGCGTGTCGCCCGGCATGCCCACCATGCGCTTGACGAGGGTGGGGGTGGGGTCGTTACCGGCGGCTGCCTCGTCGGGCTGATAAGGCGAGACGAAGACGATGACCTCACCGCGCTGCGGCTCGCTGATGGAGGGCAGGTGCGAGTTGGTGAAGGGGATGTGCGGGCCGTAGACGGCCCGGTTCACGAACAGCCAGTCGCCGACGAGCAGCGTGGGGATCATGGATCCCGACGGGATGCGATAGGCGGCGATGAGGAAGGTGTTGATGACGAGGTAGATGATGATCGCGCCGGCGATGGACTTGAGGTTGTCCCAGAGGGCGCGGCCACCACTGCCGGAGCTCTTCTTTCCCTTGCGAGCTTGTGCGACGACGTTCGATGACATGACGACAGAGGAGATGAGGGGGGCGTGAATGAAATCTCCCTACGTACCATGAGCGGGCAAGTGGCGAAGGACCGGATGACCGGATGACCGGATGACCGGATGACCGGATGACCGAAAGGGCACACCGATCTGAGTTCGGTGTGCCCTTCGCAGTTTCGGTCCTTCGGTCCTTCGGTCCTTCGGTCCTTCGGTCCTTCGGTCCTCCCGAAGTACGACTACTTGATGTGCTTGTTGACCAGCTTCGTCATCTCGAACATCGAGACGTTGCTCTTGCCACCGAAGACGGGCTTCAGGTTCTCGTCGGCGTTGATCTGACGACGGTTCTTGGCATCCTGGAGGCCCTTCCGCTTGATGTAGGCCCACAGCTTCTTGGTGATCTCGGTGCGCGGCATCGGCGAGTTGCCGACGACGGCGCTGAGGGCAGCATCGGGCTGCATCGGCTTCATGAACGCGGCGTTCGGCGTGCGCTTGGCACCCGACTTCTTCGCGGTCTTCTTCCTGGCGCTGGACTTCTTCGCCGAGGACTTCTTCGCGGCGCCCTTCTTGGCGGCGCCCTTTTTCGCGGAGGACTTCTTCGCGGACGACTTCTTCGCGCCCTTCTTGGCAGTCTTCTTCGCGGCCATGCTGGTCTCCTGGGAATGTGAACAGGTTCTCGCTCTGGGAGAAACGCTGTACGACGCGGCGCAAGATACAATCCCACCGAGTGCGCGCAATAGGGAATTTCGGGTTTTTCCCTATGAAAAGCGGAATGTCGGAAGGTGGGAAGGTGGGAATGTCAGAGCGCGTCGCACTCCGACGCATCGACTACCGCGGCAGTAGCGGGTACCTCGTACTTCGTACCTGGACCCGGTTGCGGGCCCCGACAAGGCGCCGCGGACCACTCGATCGGGACGCAAAGGTCGGGGGCCTTGAACCAACGTGGCGACAGGTCTTCGTACGCGCTACGGAGTACGTCGTGCTTCGGTTGCCCGTGGTCCTGCCGACGGACGCTCGCCGTCCCTTCGTCTGGCGCCTACGCCGCCAGTCGCTCGAGCAGCTCGAGCATCTGGACATCGTACGGATCGGGCGCTGCGTCGTCGTCGGCGATCTCGTAGTCGAGCTGCGGCGTCTCGAGGATGAGCGGGATGTTCTTCGCGCGCGGGTCAGCGAGGAGCCAGCCGAATGGCTCGGCGCCGATCATGCCGTCGCCGATGAGCATGTGGCGATCGCGGTTGGAGCCGAGCGCGCCCTCGCTGTCGTTGAGGTGGAAGAATCCGGGGCGCTCACCGGTGTGCTCCTCGAAGTCGTCGAGGACCTTCCGCAGCGCCGCCCTCGACTCGCGGAGGTCGTAGCCGCTGGCGAAGAGATGGCAGGTGTCGAGGCCGTAGCCGGTGCGCGCGCGATGCTTCTTCGGCACGTGACTGAGGATGAGCCCCACCTCCTCCGCCGTTCGTGCCATGGTGTTCCCCGCCCCGGCGGTGTTCTCGACGAGGAGTCGTGTGTCGCCGGTCACACTCTCGAGCGCGTTGACGATGGCGTCGGCGATGCGCTTCGCCGCTGCGTCACGGTCACCATCGGTGGCGGCGCCGGGGTGAAAGCAGACGGCGCCGGCTCCGAGAGTGGTGGAGCGCTCGAGCTCCTTCGCAAGGCCGGCGCTGGCGCGCGCGTACTTGGTCTCGTCCGGCGTCGCGACGTTGAGGACGTACGCAGCATGCACGACGACGTGCCCGGGGGCGATGCGCGTGGACGCGATCGTCTCCCGGAAGCGCTCGGCGCGCTCGGGGCGGACGGAGATCTTCTCGTTGTAGAACTTCGGCACGGCGGAGAAGATCTGCAGGGCGCGCATGCCGGCGTTGGATGCGCGGAGGGCGGCCATGCTTATGCCGCCGTTATCTACGGTGTGGGCGCCGATGAAGAGTGACAGGGGATTCTCCTTTGCCAAGACCAACTGAAGTACGACGTACTTCGTATCACGTACGAGGACCTGCCGCAACCTTGGCCCAATGAACGGCTGGCGATCCGTATCGGTCGAGTGACTTGCCGTGCCTTGGAGAGGCCAGCGGCCTGGGTCCAGCTACGACGTACGAGGTACGGAGTACGTCAGTTGTAGTTATCCAGTCCTGCTCCCCCGCGACCCCAGATCAATCATCGTCGCCCCCCGCAGGTACTCCACCGAGCGCGGATTCTTGAGCTTCGCGAGGCGACGGACGACGTCGGCGATGCGGGTGGCCTGCTCGCGGATGACTTTCACCTGCTGCGTCTGCTCCTCGGTCAGCCCCTCCTCCATGAGCAGCAGCTCGGCGTTGCCCAGCAGCGCCGAGAGCGGGTTGTTGATCTCGTGCTCGAGGGCGATGGTGGTCTCGCCGATGCCGGCGAGCCAGCGGGCGCGCGCGAGCTCGGCCTCGGCGGTACGGCGCGCCGAGTTCTGGACGATGCGCTGCTGCGCGATCTCGAAGCGGGCGCGGAGGTTCTCCGGGGAGCTGGGCTTCGTGACGTAGTCATCGGCGCCGGCGGCGAGGACGGCGGCGAGGTCCTCGCGCGCGTCGCGCGCCGTGACGACGATGACGAAGGTGTCGCGTCCCACCTCGTGATCGCGGATGTGGCGGCAGACGGTGAGGCCGTCGAGTCCCGGCATGTTGATGTCGAGCACGGCGAGCGGGGTGGGCTCGGACTGGAACAGCTCCCACGCGCGCTCTCCATCCTCGGCGGCAACCGGCTCGTGACCGAGGTCGGTGAGGACCGCAGCGAGAAGGGTGCGGGTGACTGCGTCGTCGTCAGCGAGGAGAACGCGCATGCAGAAGCAGAGCGGCTAGCGCAGGGTGCCGACGCGAACGTCGAGGGCCGCGGCGGCGGCAGGCGAGGCGCGCTGCTCCCAGGCGACGGCGATCTGGCGGCCATGCACCGCGGTGCGCGGCCGCGTGGCAGCGCCGACGTCGTCGGAGAGGGGCAGGATGCGCTGTTCGAAAATGTGGCCCATGGTGCGCGAGATGGCGAGCCCCACCCGGGGCGAAGTGCTGTTCGGGTCCTCGAAGCCCACGATGACGATGTCGCCGTCGGCGGCAACGCTGGTACGCCCGAGTCGATCGCCGTACACGATCGCGACGGGAGCGTGAAAGGTGACCCCTTCGTCCATCGAATGGGCAAAGAAGAGGCCGGGCCCCTCGGGAGCGACCATGGCATAGGTGACGTGCACGTAACCGCTCGCCGAATCGGCGGCGATGGACGGCGCAATGCGGCGGCAGCCGCTGACGCCCTGGTCGCTCGTGTCCACTGGCGCAGCGACGCTCCAGTGGCGGCCACTATCGAGCGAGCGTGAGGCGAGGAGGTTGGCGTTGCTGTCGGGTCGAGGCGCCCACCACGTCGCGTAGAGCGCGCTGCCGGCCCGCGCGAGCCGCAGGGTGCCGGGGCAGATGTCGCTGGACGGCGGGGTGATGCGCGCGGCGAGGGCGAGCATCGAGTCGGGGTGGAGCGTGCCGTCAGGCGCGAGCACGCGCGCCGAATCGCTGTCGAGCGGGAGGGAGCGCTGCGTGGTCCACTCGACGGGAGACTTGATGCAGGCGCTGACGAGCGCGAGCAGGCCCAGGGAGGCGATGAGATGAATCGGCCGGAGCATGACGAACTATAGCGCGGCGGGGGATTATTATCAGAAGGGCGGTCTGATGGCTGATGGGCTCCGGTCGGTAGTGTGGAGTCGATGGTCCATGCGGTTGGACCATCGACTCCAGACCAGAGTCCACGAACCACGAGCCATCAGACCGACTGGCGTCCGATCTTCCGACGTTCCGACCTCCTGACATCCTGACTTCCGCCTCTCATGTCCTCTACCTCCATCCCATCCAACCGCACCGCCCCCGGCCGCGCTGCCGCTGAATCGAAGCAGGCCGTGGAGACGATGTCGCCCTCGGATGCGCCGCTGGCCGGATTCTCCGGGACGCGCCGCGTACCGCCGGCGGTGAACGAGCCGGTGAAGAGCTATGCGCCGGGATCGCCGGAGCGCGCGGAGCTCAAGGCCCGGCTGGCGAGCATGGCCAAGGAGCGGGTCGAGATCCCGATCATCATCGGGGGCGAGGAGATCCGCACGGGCGAGATGGCGCAGAGCGTGATGCCGCACGATCACCAGCATGTGCTGGCCGACTGGCACAAGGCGACGCCGGCGCTGGTGCAGCAGGCAATCGAGGCGAGCAAGCGCGCCGCGGCGGAATGGGCGAACTGGGCGTGGGAGGATCGCGCGGCCGTGTTCCTTCGCGCCGCCGAGCTGCTCACCACCACGTGGCGGCAGACGCTGAATGCGGCGACGATGCTCGGCCAGTCGAAGACGGCGTTCCAGGCGGAGATCGATTCGGCGTGCGAGCTGATCGACTTCTGGCGCTTCAATCCGGCGTACGCGCAGGAGCTGTACGACGAGCAGCCGATCAGCAACAACACGATGTGGAACCAGCTCGACTACCGGCCGCTCGAGGGATTCGTGTACGCGGTGACGCCGTTCAACTTCACGTCCATCGCCGGCAACCTGCCGACGGCGCCGGCGCTGATGGGGAACACGGTGATCTGGAAGCCGGCGGCGTCGGCGATG
>DASUXT010000047.1:0-3835 GCA_036377775.1 Gemmatimonadaceae bacterium
CCGCCCACTCCCGGGTCCACCAGGTACTTGATCGCTCCCGTATCGTCCACGAGATACTTGCCGGCAATCGCATTTCCCGTCTGCTCGTACAGCCGGCCGACGCGATAGCTCGGCGCGCTTGGTGCCTCCGACGCCGCGACCATCCGGCCGTTCGCCAGTGCGTAGCGGTTCCCCTGCTCGATCACGGAGACCTGCACCGCCGGATAGCTCTTCGGCACGATCGTGGTCTTGGCGTCGTTGAGAAACTGGATGATGCCGCCGACGAGCAGCGCGCTCGCCGTGACACCGATCAGCAGGCCGATCTGCTGGTAGCGCGGCGTGGCGCCGACGAGGAAGCCGGTCTTGAGGTCCTGCGACGTGGCGCCCGCGGTGGACGCCGCCACGCACACCACACCGCCGATGGAGAGCGCGAGCACCCGGTACTCGATGCCCACCCAGCCGGCGGCGAGGAACATGAGCGACGTGAGCAGCAGGGTCGCCACGGTCATCCCCGACACCGGGTTGGCCGACGATCCGATCTGTCCCGTGATGCGGCTCGAGACCGTCACGAACAGGAATGCGAACAGCACGGCGAGAATGGCGCCGATGATGTTGATGCCGATCTGCGGCAGCACGACCATCGCCACGAGGCAGGCCAGCACGCCGACGATCACGATCCCCATCGAGAGGTCACGGTCGGTGCGCGCGACTGTCTCGCCTTCCGCCGTGCCGCGCTTCATCCGCAGGCCGCCGACGAGCGCGTGCCAGATCGTGGGCAGCGAGCGGCCGAGGCTGATCAGGCCAGCGGTCGTCACGGCGCCGGCACCGATGTAGTAGACGTAGTTGGCGCGCACGGCGCCCGCGTCCATCCCGCCAATGAGGTCCGTGGCAGGGAAGATGGGCGTGGTGAGCCCCGCGCCGAACAGCTTGATCGCCGGGATCAGCACGAAGTACGACGTCAGGCCTCCGGCGAACAGGTAGCCGGCGATGCGCGGCCCGATGATGTAGCCGACGCCCGTGAGCTCGGGGCTGATCTCGGCCTGGATCTCACCGAAGAGCTGCGTCTGCCCATTCGCGAGCCGGCTCGTGAACGCGCGCCGCGGTACCTCGAGGAAGAGATGCAGGCCGGCGTTGAGGAACTTGTACAGGGCGCCGAGGCCGAAGCCCATGAACACCGTTTTCGCCTGGACGCCACGCTCCTCGCCGACGATGAGCACCTGTGCGCACGCCGTGCCCTCGGGATACTTGAGGTTGTGGTGCTCCTTGACGATGAGGCTGCGCCGGATGGGGACGAGGAAGAACACCCCCAGCAGGCCGCCGACGATGCCGATCGCCATCACCTTGATCCATGGCAGCTCGTAGCCGAGGAGCAGCAGGGCAGGGAGGGTGAAGGCGATGCCCGCCGCGATGGATTCCCCCGCCGATCCCGTCGTCTGGACGAGGTTGTTCTGGAGGATCGTCGCTGGCTGCGCCCCGAAGGCGCGCGAGACGTAGCGGAAGATCGTGATCGAGAGCACGGCGATGGGAATCGACGCGCTCACGGTGAGGCTGACCTTCAGCGCCAGGTAGATGCTCGACGCGGCGAACACGAGTCCGAGCAGGACGCCGAGGACGATGGCGCCGATGCTGAATTCCTTCGGCGCCTCGGTGGGCGGCACGTACGGCCGGAAGGTCGTCGTGGCGTCCGTGGTGTGCTGGGGAATGGTCATGCGGGAATATGGAGAGAAAGGCGGGAGGTCAGAAGGTCAGAAAGTCGGACGGTCGGACGGTTGGACGGTCGGCGGGTCGGACGGTCAGGAGACTCATGGACCATCGACCATGGACCACAGACCACAGACCCTCAGCCATCAGACCATTCCCGCCCTTCCCACCTTCCTCCTCTCTTGCCCTTGCCCTCTCTCCCGCCGATGATTGCTCACCCCATCCCTCGATCGCCCATGCGACTGCTTCCGTCATTCTCGACGCGGCCCGCCGCGAGCTGGCTCTCCCCGGTGGCTTGCGCTGCAGCGCTTGTCGTCACGCTGTCGCCGGTGCTCCATGCGCAGGGTGCCGCGGCCGACTCCACCCTGTCGGCCCCCGTTTCCAACCTCCACTACGACGTGCGCGCCGAGCGTGCCGACCTGGCGGTGCGGCGGCTCCACGTCACCACCACCTTCGACGTGAGCGGTGGCGGGGCGGTGGTACTGTCACTCCCGGCCTGGACGCCGGGTGCGTACGAGATCAGCAACTTCGCGAAGTGGGTGTCGGGCTTCGGCGCCACGCAGAACGGCGGTGCCCTGCGCTGGGACAAGCTGGACTTCGACACCTGGCGGGTACGGCCGACGGGGAGTGGACGCGTGACGGTGGAGTTCGACTATCAGGCTGATTCGCTCGACAACGCGATGTCGTGGACGCGCCCCGACTTCGCGCTGTTCAACGGCACGAACCTCTTCCTTTATCCCGAGGGCCGGTCGCTCGACTTTCCCGCCACGATGAGCGTGCGCACCGAGCCGCAGTTCCGAGTCGCCACGAGCATGACGCCGGCCGGTGCGCCGCGGCAGTTCCGCGCCGCCACCTACCACGAGCTGGTGGACATGCCGGTCGTCCTCGGCGCCTTCGACCTGGACAGCATGCCCATCTCGGGGCGGACGGTGCGGCTGGCGACGTATCCGGCCGGCAGCGTTTCCGGCGAGCGGCGCAGCACGGTGTGGCAGCAGCTTCGTCGCGTCATCCCCGTCGAGGTGCTGGTATTCGGCGAGGTGCCGTGGGAGAGCTACACACTGATCCAGATTGCCGACTCCACCTATCCCGGGGCGAGTGGGCTCGAGCACGCGGCCAGTCACGTCGATGTAGTCAGCCCGATCGCCATCGGCAGCGACTTCCAGCCGTCGCTCTACGCGCACGAGATCTTCCACGCATGGAACGTGAAGCGGCTGCGCCCGTCGGAGATGGTGCCGTACCGGTACGATCGTCCGCAGCCCACGCCATGGCTGTGGGTGAGCGAAGGAGTGACGGACTACTACGCCGACCTGGCCGAGGTGCGCGGCGGGATCATCGACCCCGGGGGATTCTACGCGCTCACAGCGGGGAAGATCGGCGAGATCGAGAACACCGTTCCCTTCGCGCTCGAGGATGCGTCGCTCAACACGTGGATTCACCCGAAGGACGGCACGGAGTACAGCTACTATCCCAAGGGATCGCTCGCCGGCCTGCTGCTCGACATCACGATCCGCGACGCGAGCGACAACGCGAAGTCGCTCGACTCGGTGATGCGCGAACTGTACGAGTCCACGTACAAGCAGGGTCGCGGCTTCACGAATGCCGACTTCTGGGGTGCGGTGAGCCGTGCCGCCAACGGCCGCTCCTTCGACGACTTCAGCCGCCGCTACGTCGATGGCCGCGAGCCATACCCGTGGGACGCGGCGCTGCGCACCGTGGGCCTGCGCATCCAGCGCGACAGCGCGCCGCGCATCGGCGTCTCCACCGCGCCGGACGCGGAGGGTGCCGTGCGCGTGATGGAAGTCTCGCCGGGCAGCGCCGCTGCGGCCGCCGGCGTGCGCGTGGGCGACGTGATGCTCAAGGTCGGCGAAGTGGCGGTGGACGACCCGAACTTCGGCGTGAAGTTCCGCACCCAGTACCTCGGCAAGCCCACCGGCTCGCCGTTGCCACTCACCGTGAAGCGCGGCAGCGAGACGATTACGCTTCGCTCCACCCTCACCTACGGCCCGACCGCCCCACGCCTCACCGAAGACCCGGCTGCATCGCCACGAGCCGTCCGGCTGCGCAACGGCATCCTGCGCGGACTCACCGGCAAGTAAGGACTTTCATCCCGCAGTGCGTATCTCTCAGTGTCGTCCCGCAGGGCGTATCTCTCACT
>DASUXT010000048.1:0-58951 GCA_036377775.1 Gemmatimonadaceae bacterium
TCGTCGCCGGTGACAGGCGCACGCGCACCCCTTTCGGCACGTGCTCGGCAACGAACTTCTCCAGCGCCGCACGACGCTCGGTGAGCGGGAGCTTGACGAGCGACTTCCCCTTCGCGTCCACGAGCAGGTCGAACACGATGAGCGTGGCCGGATGCTGCTCGGCGAGCATCATCACTCGGCTCTTCGCCGGATGGATGCGCAGCAGCAGCTCGTCGAACGAGAGCGAGCCGTCGTGCGGGATGACGATCTCGCCATCGAGGACGAACCGCTTCGCGGTGATCGCGCTGATCGTGTCGACGAGGTCGGGGAAGTAGCGCGCGAGCGGCTTCCCGGCCTTGGACATGAGGTCCACCTTGGCGCCGTCGCGGTAGGCGAGGCAGCGGAAGCCGTCCCACTTGGGCTCGTACTGCCAGTCCTTCCCCGTGGGCAGCGCGTCGACGAGACGCGCTTCCATCGGCTCGTAGCGGCGTGAGAGGGGCAGCGTCACAGCACGCGCTCCAGCTTGAACCGTCCGCGTGCGGCGAGCAGCGGCTTCCACAGGTCGCCGAGCCTCTTCAGGCGCGCGGGGACGTTGTCGATGCGGAAGTCGGTGATGGCGACCCCCTTTTCCACTTCCTTCCAGGTGAGCGGGGTGGACACCGGTGCCTGCGGCTTGGGGCGGGGAGAGTAGATGGACGCGAGGGTGCGCCCCCACGCGTTCTGGTTGTAGTCCACGAGGATGCGTCCCTTCGGCCGGTCGGCGATGCGGTACTCGGCCGTCAGCAGCTTCGGGTGCTTCTCGGCGAGTGTCTGGGCGAACGCTTTCGCGAAGGTCCACACCTCCTTCTGCTTCGGGCCGCGGAGGATTGGGATGTAGATGTGGACGCCGGACGAGCCGGTGGTCTTCACGAGCGGCTCCATGCCGAGCGTCTCGAGCGCATCGCGCACGACGAGGGCGGCGTCGAGCACCTTGTCGAAGGTCGCGTTGGGAACTGGGTCGAGGTCGAAGTGGAGGTAGTCCGGGCGATCGACGTCGTCACAGCGGGCGTACCACTGGTTGAGGTCGATGCAGCCGAGGTTGACGACCCAGAGGAGTGACGCGAGGTCGTTGACGACGGGAAAGTCGATGACGCTCCCCGAGGCGTGCTCGATGGCGCAGGTGTCCAGCCAGTCCGGGTGCGGCTCGGGGACGCGCTTCATGAAGAAGCACTTCCCCTTCGCGCCGTTCGGGTAGCGCTTCATGACCATCGCCCGGTCGCGGAGGTGCGGCAGCAGCCAGGGCGAGACGTCGGCGTAGTACTGGAGGAGGTCGCGCTTGGTGATCCCGCTCTCCGGCCAGAAGAGCTTGCCGAGGTTGGTCAGGGTGAGTGTGCGGCGGGCGAGGGTGAGCTCGACGTCGCCGTCGGTGTTCGGGATCTGGATCGGTTTCCGGGTCGCCATGGCGGGCACAGGAGGCAAGTCCTGTGCATCCCGAAAGGGCAGCGGACGGCAATCTTAGAGGAAAACGCGGACAAAACAGAAAAGGCAGGATCAAACAATTGTTATTATTGGATCCTGCCTTTTCAGTCGTTTCTTCAGCTTCCTCTCATCCTGCACTTTCCGAGATCAGGCGCCGGCTGTCGTGAGCTGGCTCGTGCAGTGGGGGCAGCGGGTGGCGGCCTGGTCGATGGAGGTGCGGCAGAAGGGGCAGTTGCGGACCGGGGCGCCGGGGCCGGCGGGCTTGATGAACGCCTTGCTGATCCGCCAAACGATGAACCCGATGATGAGGAAGTCAACGATCGCGCCGAGGAAGTCACCGACGCTGAGGACGACCGAGCCCACGTGCCAGGTGGCGGTTCGCCAGGCGCCGCCGGGGACGGCGAAGGTGACGATGGGCATGATGATGTCGGTGACGAGCGCCGTCACCACCTTCGCGAGGGCCGCGCCGATGACGACGGCGAGGGCGAGCGAGAGGACATTCTCCTTGATCAGGAACGCCTTGAACTCTCTCCACATGGGGGCCTTGCCTTGTGAGGCGTACGAGAGCGGGGCTGCGGGGCGGGGAGATCTTAGCGCGCCGAGCAGGCTGGTGCGAGAGGAGAGGAGGTCCCGACACTCGCTTCGCTCGTGCGGATGACACACGTTCCCGGAATGCGACTTGCCCCCTCTGCGTCCAGTTGAAGTCTCATTCATCTGGAACACGCAGCGAGGAGAGCACAGCATGGCGACGAACGATCAGCGCGACATCCGGACGCCGCAGCCCGACTCAGGGGCCACGGACCCCCGTGATGCCGCGCGTCAGGAGCAGATTCACGAGGACGCGGAGGCCACGCGTCGCGAGGCGGAGCGGGTGCGCGCCTCCACGCCGAGCCAGGTGCGCGATCGCACCGTCGGCGAGATCGTGCAGGAGGAGGAGCGGCGCTCGCGCGAGTGAGCCGCGAGTAGTCGCGCCCGGTCCGGCTACGCGCGCTCGAACAGCGCGTAGCCGGACATCCTCCTGATCGCCTGCCGGCGGGCGGGACGATTGAGATAGCTCAGGATGCGCCAGAGCCACATCAGCTTCATCTCGCGCTTGAGCCGGCGCGCCTCATCCATCCCGCTCCGGAACTCGATCTCGCGCCAGCCGAGCCGTCCGAAGAAAGACGCACTGTCCTCCGGCGCGAAGCGGAAGGGAGCACGCCCCGCCTCCACGTTCTTGCCCCACATCCGCTGCATGATCTGCAGCAGCATCGGGGTGGCAAGGTCGGCGATCCACCACCGGATGCTCGGCTGCGCGTGCAGCGACGTCGCGAGCGACGCGACCTGCTCGTCCTCGAGATAGATGAGCAGCCCCTCGGTGACGACGAGCGCAGTGCGCGCCACGCCGGCCACGCGACGCAGCACCTCGTCACGCTCGGCGGGATCCGCCAGGTCGGCGGTGATCGCCTCGTAGCGACAGCGCGGCGTCTCGCCGCGCATAGCGGTGGCCTTGTACTCCGTCATCGCCGGGAGGTCGACGTCGAACCACTGCAGCGTGGGCGGCAAGGGGAGCCGCCAGGCGCGGGTGTCGAGGCCGGCGGCGAGGTTGATCACCGTGTCCACGCCGTGGTTGCGCACGCGGTCCATGATCATCTCGTCGAACACCGCGGTGCGGACGATCATCGCCCACGCCATCTGCCGGCCACGCTTCATCTCCCCCACGATCTCGCGTCCGCGCTCGCCGGCGAGTCGGTCGGCGAACGGGTCGCGGAAAATCGCGTCGCGACGCTCGGTCTCCATGGCGCGGTAGACGGCGACCCAGCGGGCGGTGTCGGAGACGTTCTGGATGGGCATGGGAGCGTGAACCGTGAACCGTGACCCGTGAACCGAACTGCGTGTGGTGTGCAGGGCGAAGGGAATAATGAATGGGGCAACGCGGTTCCGCACTTCGGTGACTCTGACAGCTTCGCTTCCTGTCAGGACTCCTCGCCCATCGCTGGCCCCACCGACGAGGGGTGACGCGGATCATACGGATGAAGCGGATCGAACGGATCGGCTCCTCTCGGGATCACAGCTCTGCGCACCTGGACTGACTCCTACACCTCCAAGGCTTCTTCAAGTATTGGAACGGCCTCGGGATCCTCCCTGCTGCGTGGAGCTGTCCCGAACGAGGCCAGATCCTGCCGTTTCAAGGTGTTCCCGCCATTTCCTCTCCCGCTGCAGTCGACACCGCCGGCCAAGCCCTGCCGGATTGTCGGTGATGGCGGTCACATGCTGCCAGCGTACCGGCGGGAGCAGGTTGGGCGGGCGTGACGCGGCGCGAGCGGGAAACGTCCTTTCTCACACATGAGCCCGATGCAATCGGTAGTGCAGCGAGCGGCCTGGCTTCACAAGACGGGGAAGATCATCGCGGTCGCGGCGTCGACCTGCGCCGCCCTCGTCTCGGTCGTCACGGCCCTCTATTCCTACGGCGTGATCGGCAAGTCGGAAGCGCACCAGTCCATCGGCAACCTGGGTGCCGCGTGGGTGGGGCTGAAGCCGGCGTTCGACAGTGCTTCCGCCATCGGCGACACCATTCACTACGCCGCGACGATCACCGACCGAAGCGGCAGCATCCTCGTCGGCGCGCGACCCACCTGGACGACGGGGGACACCACGGTAGCCCGCGTGCTCCCCGACGGCTCCGTGATCGCACGTGGCCCGGGCGCCACCACGGTGAGCGTGGTCGTCGGCGCGCTGGTGGCGCACTCGAAGGTGGTCGTGCGGCAGCGCGTGGCGTCCGTGGTGCTGGATGGCGTGCACGGCGACAGCGGCGTCGTGATCGCCGAGGGCGCCACGATGCCACTCAAGGCGAAGGCGATCGACGCGCGCGGCCACCTGGTGGCGGGCGTGCACGCGGAGTGGCAGGCCGACGACAGCAGCGTGGTGGGGCTCGACAGCTCGGGGGTCCTCAGTGGCCGCGCCGCGGGGCGCACGATGCTCGCCGCGCGCATGGACGGGATGACGACGCGGTCGCCGGTCACGGTGGTGACGACGGCGGCGGCAATCGAAGTGGTGGCGGGCACGGAGCAGCACGCGACAGCAGGGAGCACGCTGTCGCGCGCGGTCGTGGTGCGCGCGACGAACCATCGTGGCGCGCCGGCGCCGCGGCAGGTGGTGACCTTCAGGACGGCGGACGGGCAGGGCAGCGTGGACCCGCGCACCGCGATCACCGACGCCGACGGCCGCGCGCGCACCACCTGGACGCTGGGCGCCTATCCGGGGCGACAGACGCTGCTCGCCACGGTGGAGAAGGTGGATTCGGCGGTGGCGATCGTGGCCGAATCGGATCCAGTGTCGGGCAACACGCGCGTCAGCGTCCTCAACGATCACCTGAGCGCGCAGGCGGGTGCGACGATCGCCGACTCGGTGGCGGTGCGCGTGACCGATTCCACAGGCCGCGCCCTGGTGGACGTGCCGGTGCGGTGGACCGCGCTCGCCGGGGGCTCGGCGGAAGCCATCGATGCGCGTACCGATTCCACGGGGACGGCCCGCGCGCGGTGGACGCTGCCGAAGAAGACCGGTGTGCAGCGGCTGCGCGCCGAGGTGGGAAGCACGAGCGCGCACGGCATCCCGCCGGTGACGCTGACCGCGCGCGCCGTGGCCGGCGCGCCGGAAAAAGTGGCGGTGGTGAGCGGTGACGACCAGCACGCCGCGGCGGGCTCGGAGCTGCCGAAGTACGTGGTGATCGAGGTGACCGACGCGAGCGGAAGCGGCGTGGCCGACGTGCCGCTCGCGCTCTCACCGTCTGGTGGTGCGGTGCCCGACAGCGCGCCGCACACCGATTCGCTGGGTCGCGCGAAGGTCCGCTGGACGATGGGGCATGGCGCTCGCGAGTACACTCTTGCCGTGCACGTGGACGGGATCAAGCAGCTGCTCAAGGTGAATGCGCATGCGACGCCGGCGAAGGCGGCGAACCTCTCGTTCGAGGACGGGCCGACGAGCCGCACGCATGCCAAGGGTACGCACTCACTCTATGCGCTGGTGACCGACGTCTACGGCAACCCGGTGCCCGAGGCGACGGTGAGCTTCACGACGAAGTCGGGGATGGTGAGGCCGTCGCGCGCCGTGACCGATGCGAAGGGGCGCGCTGCGCTTGCCTGGACGCCGGGCGCCGCCGCCGGCGAGCAGACGCTGCGTGGCAGCGTCCGCAAGACCGACGTGACGGGGAACTACGTAGTGGAAGTGGCGGGGCGCGAAGCGCCGAAGGCCACGAAGTCAGCGAAGCCCAGCAGCGCGAAGAAGCGGACCCACTGAGACGACACAGCGGCTCGGCGCCAAGGCGCCGAGCCGCTGCTGACTGCTTGCGCGCTCAGGCGCCGCAGCCGGGGTTCTGACTGGCGAGATCCACGATGCAGCTCAGGGTGATGCCACCCGAGGTGAGCGACACGTTCACCTTGCTCGTGCCATTGAAGACGGCGGTCAGGTGCGACGTGGTCGTCGTGCCGGCCAGGGCGTGCGTCGCGTCGACGGTCACGGAGCCGGACTTGGGCCACTTGTCGGCGCGCGAATCGGGGAGCACGAGATCGTTCACCGTGGTGGAGACGCTGAGGATGTAGGGCGCGCCGCTCGTGGCATCCGTGCCGTTCATGTTGACCAGCGACGTGCCGGAAAGGGTATGCACGCCGCTGAGCAGGCCGCTCAACGTGAGGTCCTCGTTCCCGGCGACCGTCACGGTGCGCCCATTCGCCGTGAAGTTGCCCATCAACGACGAGTTCATGTGCACCGCGTTGGTGGTGGCAGCATCGAACTGCGACTGCGGCGTGCCAGCGGCGTCCAGCAGCGTGAACCAGCGCGTGAAGGTCACCCCCGTTGCCGTCACGACGGGGCAGTTGAAGCGCTGCGTCGCCGCATCGTAGCTGCAGCTCGACGGCGTGGGTGCGGACACGCTGGGCGTCGCCGGCATGTCCGCCACGACCGCTGCCGCGACCGAGGGCACGCTCATCTGGGTAAGCACTGCACCAAGGTCGGCCGGCTGGCGATCGGGGGCGGTGGAATCGGAGCACGCCGCGGCGAACGCGGCGACGGTGACGAACGACAGGGCGCGAAGCGCACGAGCCTTCATGGATCTTCTCCTCGACAGGGTACGAGCGTGAGACTTTGTCCCAAGCTACCGAGGCTCTCGTGCGCGTGAAGTGCGCCACGCCACAACACGAACGCAGAACGGGGGAGCGGCTGTGCCCGCTCCCCCGTTCACTTCGCTGCCGATACGCTGCTACTTGAGCCGAGGCTTGGTGGAGCGAGGCGCCTTCTCGCACTCGGGCCAC
This sequence comes from Gemmatimonadaceae bacterium, assembly GCA_036377775.1. GTDB lineage: Bacteria > Gemmatimonadota > Gemmatimonadetes > Gemmatimonadales > Gemmatimonadaceae > AG11. The sequence goes on from DASUXT010000048.1 coordinate 6,723, forward strand.
GTAGTGGGGAATCGGTAGCCACGGCCGCCACGCGCATTGTTGTTCGACGCGGCCATGCGCGCCTGCATCTCCTCGGCGACCTTCGCCAGATCGGCGCGGTCGCGGTTGATGAACGTCGGGTCCTCGCTCGCGAGGTAGGCGAGCATGGCCGTGAGCGTGGCGTTCTTCTTCAGGTCGTCGAACACGACCTTGTCGTAGGTGTCGCGGCCGGTGTGCCAGGTCTCGTTGCCGTAGTTCCAGCCGAGCGCACCGAGGCCGAACGCCGGAAGGCCAGCGCAGCCGAAGGAGAAGTCGTCGCTGCCGCCGCCGGCGGGGAAGCCGACGCCGCCATACTGCACCTGCTCCTGGAACAAGGGCGGGAGCTTGCTCATCCAGGCGCGGATGTGGACGTCGGCATCGGGGAGGCCGCCCGCGCTCAACCGGACGATGCGGCCGGTGCCGTTGTCCTGGTTGAACAGCGCCTGCAGCCCCTTCATGACGTCGGGGTGATCCTCGTAGAACGCCTTCGAGCCGACTTCGCCCTCCTCCTCACCCGTCCAGTGGCCGACGAGGATGGTGCGCTTCGGGTGCGGATAGACCTGCTTGAGGATGCGCATCGCCTCGAGCATGGTGAGGGTGCCCGTACCATTGTCGGTGGCGCCCGACGAGCCGTCCCACGAGTCGAAGTGTGCGGAGAGCATGACGTACTCGTTCGGCTTCTCCGTGCCGGGGATGCGCGCAATCGTGTTGAACACCGGCTGCTCGCCGAGGAGCTGCGCGTCGAGGTTCATGCGGATGCGCGGATGATCGCCGCGTTCGGCGAGTCGGAAGACGAGGCCGTAGTCCTCGCAGCTCAGCGAGAGCGTGGGCGACACGGTGTTGTACGTCTCGAAGATTTCACGCGTGCCGAGTGCCTGCTTGGGGCGCGAGGTGAGGAGGCCGGCGATGCCGGTCTTGTCCATGCGGAGTCCCAGCTCACCGCCGCCGAGGGCGAGGGAATAACCGGTGCCGCGGACGTTGCGGCCGCCCCACTCGCGATTGACGGCGGCGCGGAGCGAGTCCATGCGCTCACGCGAATCGGCGGTGGCGAACTGCGCCCAGTCTTCCGGCGGGCGACAGGTGGGCTGCGGCGCGCTCACGAGCACGAGCTTGCCCTTTGCCTGCGGGAGCCACTTCACGAACTCGGTGCTGTCGGCGAAGCGCGGAAGGATGATCGCTTCGGCGGTGACGTCCCTGCCGCCGGTGCCGGGGCTGTAACCGACCATCGTCGCCTCGAGGGTACGCACACGCGGCGAGACGAGGTCGATGTGCGACCAGCCGCGACGCCAACCGCGCCAGGTGCCGTACTGCTCGTTCTTCGCGTCGATGCCCCAGCTGGTGTACGTCTTCACGAGCCAGTCCTGCGCACGCCTGGTGTCGGGCGCGCCCTGGAGCCGTGGACCGAGGGAGTCGAAGAGGGTGGAGGCGAGCTCCATGGTGTGGGAGCTGTCCATGCCAATGGCCCAGATGCGCTGGAGCACCGGGTCGTTCGTCGTGAACGGGGCGGCAGGGGACTGCGCGCGGGCGATGCCGAGTGGGGCAGCGAGGGCGAGGGCGGCGGCGAGGAGCCGAGTGCGCATCGGAGGAATGGGAAAGAAGAAGGAGGACCGAGGGACCGGAGGACCGAGCGACCGATCGGTCCTCCGGTCCTCCGGTCCTCCTGTTCAAGGATACGCTGCAGCACGGTGGGATGCTGGCGGACCAGTGGCGTCCGGCGCATCCCGATGACAGAATCCCGCATGTCCCCCGCACCCGAGGAATCGACGCCACCCCCCGCCCGTCGAGAGCTGCGCACCCGCGGCGCCGGCTGGCCACATGCGATCGCGCGGTCGCTCGCGTCGGCGCGCATCACGCCGAACCAGGTCTCGATCGCGAGCCTCGTGTTCGCCGCGATCGCCGGATGGGCGTTCTGGCGGGCGGGGCGCTACCCGGTGCGCGCAGGAGACATCTTCATCTTCATGGGCGACCGCGCGCGCCGCTGGCGCACGTACTCGGCGTGGTGGCTCGTGCTTGGCGCGGCGGGGATCCAGCTCCGGCTGCTGTGCAACATGCTGGATGGGCTGCTCGCCATCGAGGGCGGCCTGAAGACGAGGACGGGAGAGCTGTTCAATGAAATTCCCGATCGCATTGCCGATGCGATGATCCTCGCCGGCGCGGGCTACGCGCTGGGGCGCGTGGGGTGGGGGCCGGCGCTCGGCTGGAGCGCGGCGGTGCTGGCCGTGCTCACGGCGTACATCCGCATGCTCGGCGGCTCACTCGGCTTCATGCAGGACTTCAGCGGGCCGATGGCGAAGCAGCACCGGATGTTCGTGCTGACGATGGGGGCGCTGATTGCGGCGATGGAGATCGCGATCCGCGGACGGGTGACGGCGCTGTGGATCGCGATGGTGATCATCGTCGGCGGTGCGGCGTTCACGGCGGCGCTGCGCATCGCGCGGATCGCGCAGCAACTCGAAACCCGGCCGTGAAGCGAGCCGGATGATCGAGCGGGCGCTGGCTCGGCTGGCGCGGATCATCGCCGGGGCGTCGGTGCGGTTCACCGCGCCGCTCGAACCGCCCGAGCGGCAGCGGGTCTATTTCGGCAATCACACGAGCCACCTGGACTTCATCCTCATCTGGTCGGCGCTGCCGGCGGCGGCGCGGGCGCGCACTCGGCCGGTGGCAGGGGCCGATTACTGGATGCGGGGGCGGGTGCGCCGGTACCTCGCATCACGGGTATTTCACGCGGTGGTGATCGAGCGGGGAGCGACCGGCCACGAGCGCGAGGAGAGTGGGTCCCGACACGTGCTTGCGCACGTGCGGGATGACACTGCTGAGCCACCGCACGTGCGAGGCGCGATGCGATCAGTCAGCGCAATCGCCGAGGCGATGGGGGAAGGGACGTCGATCATCGTGTTCCCGGAGGGGACGCGGAGCATGGACGGAGCACTGCTGCCCTTCCGGAGCGGGCTGTATCATCTGTGCCTGCTCAAGCCGGGGCTGGAGCTCGTACCTGTGCACCTGGACAACTTGACGCGCATCCTGCCGAAGGGCGAAGTGCTGCCGGTGCCGCTGCTGAGCCGCGTGACGTTCGGGGCGCCGCTGCGGATGGAGCCTGATGAAGAAAAGCGCGCCTTCCTCGGGCGGATGCGCGATGCGCTGCTGGCGCTCCGGGAGCCGTGAGGCTGGCGATGCCACGGGCGATGTCACCGCTGCTGCTCAATCCGATCCTCGCGCGGCTGATGGTGGGCGTGCTGATGCTGCTCGTCATCGGCACGGTCGTGGGGGCCATCCTGGCTATGCGCGCGAGGAGCGAGAGCGCGAAGGCGACCGTCGCCAACCTCAACGCGCGCATCCGCGCGTGGTGGGTGATGGTGGCGGTGTTCGTGATCGCGGTGGCGACGGGTGGGGTAGGGTCGGTGATCCTGTTCGCCCTCATGAGCTTCCTCGCCCTGCGCGAGTTCATGACGCTCACGCCCACGTCCCGCGCCGATCACGGGGTGCTGTTCTGGGCGTTCTTCATCTTCGCGCCGATCCAGTACCTGCTGGTGTGGATGCAGTGGTACGGGCTGTTCGCGATCCTCATTCCCGTGTACGCGTTCGTGACCATTCCCGGCCGCATGGCGCTCGCCGGCGACACGACACGATTTCTCGAGCGGACGGCGACGGTGCAGTGGGGGCTGCTGGCGTGCGTGTACTGCGTGAGCTACGCGCCGGCGCTGCTGATGCTGGTGGTGCCCGACTACGCGGGCGGGCGCACGGGGCTGCTCTTCTACCTGGTGCTGATCGCGCAGCTCAACGACGTGCTGCAGTACACATTCGGGAAGCTGTTCGGGAAGCGACCGATCGCGCCGACGGTGAGCCCGAACAAGACGTGGGAGGGATTCATCGGCGGCACGCTGACCACTGTTGCCATCGGCACGGCGCTGTGGTGGGCGACGCCGTTCACGCCGCTGGTGGCAGCGGCGATGTCACTCGTGATCACGATCCTGGGCTTCGCGGGCGGGCTCACGATGTCGGCGATCAAGCGCGACCGCGGCGTGAAGGACTATGGAACGCTGATCGAGGGGCACGGGGGGGTGCTGGACCGGGTGGATTCGCTCCTGTTCGCGGCGCCGGTGTACTTCCATCTGATCAGGTTCTTCTACGTGCCGTGAGGTGGCACAACGACAACTGACGTACGACGTACCGCGTACGTCGTACCGGGACCCAGGGGGACGCCTGGTCCAATGCACTTCTGCATCGCTTGAAGGACGATGCGCCGCCTGGAAGCCAGCGGCGCATTGGAGGGGCCTGGATGTCGGTCCCGGTACGACGTACGAGGTACGAGGTACTTCGGTTGTAGTTAGTTGGTCCCCTACCTGAACGACCCCAGGCAGGCCCCCGGTCCCCCCTCGTAGCCGGCCTTGAAGTTCCCCATGCGCTGGTCGCGGGTGCCGTGACCCATGAGGGCCATGCGAAGTGCGATGCGGGAGTCGATGCGGCGGTTGCCGGTCATGCGCGGAGTCGGGTCGGCGGCAGCGGCGAGGCCGAAGAACGCCTCCTCGATGTCACCCTTCTCGAGCGTGCCGTCCTTCGCCGACTGCTGGGCGAAGGCGCCGGCGAGACAATCCGCCGCGGCTTCGTTCTCGTACGGAACGTCCGACCAGTCGTCGAGCTGGGCCGCGACCGCATGACCCATCTCGTGGGCGATGATGCCGACGGCCACCATGTCACCATCGGTGCCGAGGGCACGCGCCGCTTCCCTGGTCTGCTCGGCGACGAACACCTCGTCGAAGAAGATGGCGTTGAGCGACGGGCAGTACTCGGCGTTGTTGCCAGCCATCACGCCACACGCCGTACGCACGGCGCCGCGGTAGCGCAGGAGCTTCGGCGGGGCGAACTGGACGCCGAGCTGCTGGAAGTCCGCCGACCACATGTTCACCAGCGCGCCGTAGGCGGACGCGATCTCCTGGTTGGAGGCGGCGATGTCCCGCTCGGTGACGGAAGCGGCCTCTGGCGCACTCGCGTCGCGCAGCTGGCCGGCCTGTGCCGACGCGGCCGAGCCGGCGGCGAACATGACTGCAAGCCCGAGCTGACGGGCCCGATGAGCGAATCGATTCATATGAGTACCTCCGCTGGATAGTACCCGCACCCATTCTGATGGTTGCTGCCGCAGGGGTCGCTGGCGCGCACGCTTCTCGCAAATTTCCCCGTCGATGCCAGACGACGCCCTGCTCCCCTTTCACCCCATCGTCCGCCAGTGGTTCACCGAGACACTCGGCGAGCCATCGGCGCCGCAACGCGCCGGCTGGCCGGCCATCGCGCAGGGCGACGACACGCTGATCCTCGCGCCCACCGGCACCGGCAAGACGCTGGCGGCATTCCTGTGGGAGCTGAACGCGCTCATCACCGACGGGCTCGAGGGGCCGCTGGCCAACGCGGTGCACCTGCTCTACGTCTCGCCGCTCAAGGCGCTCAACAACGACGTGCAGCGGAATCTCGAGCGCCCGCTCACCGAGCTGGCGGCGCGGTTCACCGAGGTGGGGGAGAAGTTCCCCGAGATCCGCGTGGCGGTGCGCACGGGGGACACGCCGGCGAGCGCGCGCGCGAGGATGCTGCGGAAGACGCCGCACATCCTGATCACGACGCCGGAGTCGCTGCACATCCTGCTCACCAGCGTGCGCGGCCGTACGATGTTCAGCGCGCTGCGCGCGGTGATCGTGGACGAGATCCACGCCGTGGCGGGAACGAAGCGCGGCGCGCACCTGGCGGTGACGCTGGAGCGGCTCGCGCGGCTGGCGCCGGAGGCGCCACAGCGGATCGGGCTGTCGGCAACGCAACGGCCGCTGGAGGAGATTGCGAGGTTCCTTGGGGGATGTCAGGACGGAGGGCCGAAGGACAGGAGGACCGGAGGACCGAGAGACCGGAGGACCGGAGGATCGGAGGACCGAGAAACCTCAGTCTTCCGTCCTGTGACCATCGTCGATTGTGGGCTCGTCAAGCGGATGGAAACCAACGTCCTCTCCCCCGTGCCCGATCTCGCCGACGTCGGCGGCACGATCTGGACGTCGGTGGCGCCGCTGGTGCTGGAGCAGATCCGCAGCGCGCGCACGACGCTGGTGTTCGTGAACAACCGCGCGCAGGCGGAGCGGATGGCGGCGCGGGTGAATGCACTGGCGGAAGAGGAGATCGCGCTGCCGTATCACGGCTCGCTGTCGCGCGAGCGACGGTTCCTGCTCGAGGAGCGATTGAAGGCAGGCGAGCTGCGCGCGCTGGTGACGACGAGCTCCCTCGAGCTGGGGATCGACGTCGGGTCGGTGGATCTCGTCGTGCAGCTGCAGAGCCCCAAGCGGGTGTCGGCGGCGCTGCAGCGGGTGGGGCGCGCGGGGCACTCGCTCGACGCGACGAGCCGCGGCGTGTTCGTGCCGACCTTCCGCGACGACGCGCTGGAGCAGATCGCCATCCTCGACGCGATGCGAGCCGGCGACGTGGAGCCGACGCACGTGGTGCAGAACGCGCTCGACGTGCTGGCGCAGCTCGTCGTCGCCATCGTGGCGAGCGAGCAGCCGGAGTGGACGAGCGCCGAACTGTTCGACTTCGTGCGGCGCGCGTATCCGTATCACGCGCTCACCCGCGGCGCGTTCGACGAAGTGCTGGGCATGCTCTCGGGGAAATATCCGAGCGACGTGGCGGCGGAGCTGGAGCCGCGCGTGCACTGGGATCGGGTGAGCGACCTGCTCACGCCCACACGCAGCGCGCGCATGGTGGCGACGATCTCCGGCGGGACGATCCCCGACCGCGGGCTCTACACGGTGAACCTCCCCGACAAGACGCGGCTCGGCGAGCTGGACGAGGAGTTCGTGCACGAGTCGCGCGTGGGGGACGCGTTCCAGCTCGGCAGCTCGACGTGGCGCATCCGGTCGATCGAGCACGATCGCGTGGTAGTGGTACCGGCGCCGGGTGCGCCGGCGCGGATGCCCTTCTGGCACGGCGAGTTCATGGCGCGGTCGAAGCACCTCACGCCGCGCGTCGGTGCGCTGCGTCGGGAGCTGGACGATGCACGCACGCTGGCCGATCTGGCGATGCTGCAGCAGGAGCATCACGCCGACGAGGCGACGACGCGCTCGCTCGTGGAGTACGTGCAGGCGCAGCGCGCGATCACGCGCATCGTCCCCGACGACCGGCGGCTGGTGCTCGAGCACTTCCGCGACGAGGTGGGGTCGGTGCGCATGGTGCTGCATTCCCCTTTCGGCGGACGCGTGCACGCGCCGTGGGGGATGGCACTCGGCCGCCGCATGCGCGAACGGCTGGGCGTGGAGGTGCAGGTACAGACGACGGATGACGGGCTGATGCTGCGGCTGCCCGACCTCGGTGGCGCGCCGCCGACGGACGTCATCCGCTCGCTGACGGCGGAGGACGCGGAGAAGCTCGTGGTGGAGGAGGTGGGGCAGTCGTCGCTGTTCGGCGCTCGCTTCAGGATGAACGCTGCACGGGCGCTGCTGCTGCCGCGCGGGAATCCGCGTCGACGGATGCCGCTCTGGCTGCAGCGGCTCAAGGCGCTCGACCTGCTGCAGGCGGTGCGCGAGTATCCGAGCTTCCCGATCGTGGTGGAGACGTACCGCGACGTGCTGCAGGACGCGTTCGACATGGGCGGGCTGCGCGACGTGCTGGAGCGCATTGCCGAGGGGACGATCACGATCCGCGTGGTCGAGACGGAGCTGCCGTCCCCGTTCGCGGCGTCGCTGCAGTTCGGGTTCGTGATCGACCACATGTACGGGAAGGACGTGCCGCGTGCCGAGGAGCGCGCGGCGCTGCTGTCGCTCGATCGCGCGCTGCTCGATGAATTGATGGGCGGGCAGGGCGCCGACGAGCCGACGCTCGCCGTGCTGGAGGAGCTGCTCGCCCGGCGGCGCGGTACGGCGACGGGGCGACAGGCGCGCGACGCCGACGAGCTGGCGGTGCTCGTGGATCGCGCGGGGGACGTGACGCGTGAGGAGCTGGAGGCACGCGTCGCACCGAGCACGGAGTGGCGGAAGGGAGAACCGATTCAGGCACTGCTGGCGAGTGGGCGGATGATCGCGGTCGAGCTGCCGACGAGTCACGGCAGCGAGCTGCGCTACCTGCTGGTGGACAACTACTCGCGCTACGCGGCGGCGTTCGAGTGGGATGAGAGCATGCTCGTGATGGCAGGGCCGGCGCTGGAATCGAAGCGAGCGAGCGACGTGGTGCCCGATGCATTGCGCGGAGCTGCGCTCACGCGCGGCGCGGCGCGACGCGAAGTGCTGCAGCGGTTCCTCTCGCTCTCCGGTCCGGTGAGCGTGGAAGAGGCTCGCGAGCGCTACGACTTCAACGCGGCGTGGATCGAGCGTCGGCTCACCGAGTGGGAGCGAAAGGGGGTGTTGGTGCGCGGCGTGTTCGGCGGGGATCGCGTCGTGGCGCGGTGGTGCTCGCGTCGACTGCTGGAGCAGGCGCGGCGCCGCGAGCTGGCCGAGGCGCGGAAGCAGATCCAGGCGGTGGGGCTGGATGCATTCGCGCGCTTCCTCCAGCGGTGGCAGCACCTCGTGCCGGACGAGCGATTGAACGGTGCGGACGGCGCGGCGGCGGTGATGGGGCAGCTCTATGGCCTGGCGCGTCCCGCCGAGGGGTGGGAGCGGGATTACCTGCCGAGCCGGGTAATGGAGTACGACGAAGGGCAGCTGACGGCGCTGGCGGCGTCAGGAGAGCTGGTGTGGGCGGCGGTGCCGCGGACGGACGACGGTTCCGGCGCGGGTCGCCAATCGATTGGACGGATCCGCTTCTTCGAGCGGGGGACGGGACGGCTCTGGCTGGGCGAGCCGGTGGCCGAGGAGGGGCTGAGCGAGCGGGCGCGGGCAGTGCTCGGCGCGCTGCGGCAGCAGGGGGCGAGCTTCGTGGCGGACCTGCAGGCGGCGAGCGGGCTGGCGCAGCAGGGGGTGCGCGACGGGCTGCACGAGCTGGTGGCGGCGGGGTTGGTCACCAACGACACGATGGGGGCGCTGCGCGACGTGCTGCGGTGGAAGCCGGTGTTCCCGGTGAAGCGGCGGGAGGAGCCGGACCCCACGCGGTGGCTGCCGGCGGACTACGTGCCGAGTGGGCGGCCGATCGTACAAAGGCGGGTGAACCCGCGGCGGCTGGCGAAGTGGCGGCGGCCTGACCTCGAGCCGCAGGCGCGGTGGGGCGGGCGGTGGTCGCTGGTGCACACGCCGGGGACGCTGGGCCCCGAGGGGGATCCGTCGGCGCTCGCCGAGCGGGTTGCGAGGCAGTGGCTCAAGAGGTACGGAGTGGTGTCGCGAGAATGGTGGAAGCGGGAGCGGCCGGCGGTGAGCTGGCGCGATGTCTACCAGGAGTTGAAGCGACTGGAGTTTCGAGGTGAGGTGAGGCGTGGGTACTTCGTCGCCGGGCTCACCGGGGCGCAGTTCGCGCTGCCGGAGGCGGTGGAGATGCTCAGGGCGCCGGCTGCCGAGGAGGCGGAGCCGATCGTGATGGCGGTGAGCGACCCGGCGAATGTCTACGCGCTGCCGATGGCGCCGGGGGTCGAGGTGGATCCGCTGGCCCGTCCGCGTGGGGCGGGAGCGCTGCTGGTGACGATTGCCGGGCGGGTTGTGCTGGTGGCGGAGCGGCGGGGGGCGAAGCTCCGCGTGCGGGCGGACGCGACGCCAGCGGAGGTGACGGCATCGGCGCGAGCGCTGGCGGAGCGGCTGGTGGCGCGGCAGCGTCGCGGGCGGCGGCGAGATCTGGTGGTGGAGACCGTGGACGGGGAGCGGGCGGCGGGGTCGCGGTGGGCGCAGGCGCTCCGGGACGCCGGGTACAAGGGAATGGGGACGGGGCTGCGGTACTACGTGGGCATCTGACGCACGACGCCCGGTTTGATATAAATTATTATTCATATAACAACGCGGACTTCCCAGTGAGTGCCTCGCAGCAGGCTGACCCGGGCGTTTCGGTTCTCGTGGTGGACGACGAACCGCAGATCCGGCGCGTCGTCCGTAACGCGCTCGATGGCATTGCGAGCCGAGTGCTCGAGGCGTCGTCGGCGCGCGAGGGGCTGGACCTCGCAGCCTCGGTGCAGCCTTCCCTGGTGATCCTCGACCTCACCCTCCCCGATCTCGACGGGCTCGAGGTCTGTCGCGACCTGCGCGCGTTCTCGTCGGTGCCGCTGATCGTGCTGTCGGCACGGCACTCCGACCAGGACAAGGCGGCACTGCTCGATGCGGGGGCGGACGATTACGTCACCAAGCCCTTCAGCACGCTCGAGCTGCAGGCGCGGGTGCGTGCGCAGCTGCGGCGCGCGTCGCGAAGTGAAGCAGCGAACGAGAAGCTCGTCGCCGGCGGCCTGGAGATCGATGTCGCGCGGAGAATCGTGCGACGCGATGGCGTGGAGGTGCACCTCACGCCGACGGAGTGGGGGCTGCTGCGCGCATTCGTCGCCAACCGCGGACGAACGCTGACGCACCGCCAGCTCTTCAACGCCGTGTGGGGACGCGCCGAGGGGGACGCGCAGCAGTACTTGCGGGTGTACGTCGGCCAACTGCGGCGCAAGCTGGAAGCGGATCCCGTACGTCCGAAGCTGATTCGCACCGACCCCGCGGTCGGCTACCGATTCGATCCAGACCCGTGAGCGATCCCGATCGGAGGCGGATCGGGCGCTGGCTGACCTGGTGGCTGGTGCTCGCCGCGGTGACGATGGCGCTGCTGCCGCTGCGCACGCGACTTGACAAGGCGCACGTGGCGCTCGTCTTCCTTCTCGTCGTGCTCGGCGGCAGCTCGGCGGGAGGCCGGCTGCTGGGCATCACGCTTGCCGGTGCGGCATTCGCGCTGTTCGACGTCGTGTTCGTCCGGCCCTACTTCACCTTTCGGGTCGCCGATCCGTTCGACTGGCTCGTGCTCGTCACCTTCCTCGTCACGGGGATCGTCGCGGCGCAGCTGCTCGAGCGCCAGCGTCACGAGGCGGAGGTCGCGCGGCAGCGGGCGGCAGAGATCGATCGGCTGGCCACGCTGGGGGCCGAGACGCTCAACGCGCCGCGGCCCGCCGATGCGCTGCAGGGGATCGCCGAGGTGATTCGCCAGGCGATGCAGGTGGACCGGTGCGAGATCGAGCTCGGCGACGCGAGCGCACCCGATCCAGGACGGCCGGGGGACCAGACACTGCCGGCGCGCGAGCGGCGCGTGGCGCTCGACATCCGTGGCGAGCGCGTCGGGACGCTCGTCCTCGCCTCCGCACGTCCGTTCCTGCTGTCGCGCGACCAGGAGCGCGTGCTCGGTGCGCTGTCCTATTACGCGGCGCTCGGCGTGGAGCGAATCCGGCTGGCCGGGGCGCAGGAAGAAGCGGAGTCGCTGCGCCGCGCGGACCGCCTGAAGGACGCGCTGATCGCGTCGGTGTCGCACGACCTGCGGACGCCGCTCACGACGATCAAGGGAATCGCCGACGAGATCGCGCGCGGGGGCGATCACACGCGGGCGTACGTGATCGAGGATGAAGCCGACCACCTGAGCGCGCTGGTAGGCGACCTGCTCGACCTGTCACAGCTCGCCGCCGGGCAGATGCCGGTGACGACGGCACTCAACACGGCCGACGACGCGATCGGAGCCGCACTGCAGCGCGTGGAGGGAGCGATGCAGGGTCATGAGGTCAGCGTGAAGCTCGATGCCGACTGGCCGATGCTGGTAGGCCGGTTCGACCTCGCGCACACGACGCGCATCCTGGCGAACCTGCTGGAGAACGCGGCGAAGTATGCGCCTGCCGGAACTCCGATCGTGGTGCGTGCGTGGCGCGATGACCGGTGGCTGTTCTTCGGGGTCGAGGACGCGGGCGCAGGGATCGCGGCGGAAGAGCGCGACCAGGCGTTCGCGCCCTTCGTGCGAGGGACGCAGGCGAGACGGGGCACGCGCGGAACCGGCCTGGGACTCGCGATCGCGCGGCAGCTCGCCACCGTGCAGGGTGGCCGCCTGGACTACGAGCCGGATGCGACCGCGCAGAGTCGGTTCGTGCTCCGGCTGCCCGCCGCCACGGCGAGCGCCGCGAGCGAATCCTTGTGAAATCCTTGTGAGCATGCGCTGTATCCTTGTGCGGTCCTTGTGGCTCGATCGGTAGCGTATGCCAGCAGCAGTACGCTCACCGACCGGACATGCCATCAGCGTATCGTCACCTCAAACGCGTGCTCTTCGGACGTCCGCTGGCCAGCGAGCGGCTGGAGCACGAGCGCCTGAACAAGAAGACCGCACTCGCCGTGCTGTCGTCGGACGCGGTGTCGTCCGTCGCCTACGCCACCGACCAGATCCTGTTCGTGCTCGGTGGCGCGATCGGGATGGCGGCACTGAACTACGTGCTGCCGATCTCCGCGGTGATCGTCGGGCTGCTGGTGCTGGTGGGGCTGTCGTACCGCCAGACAGTGTTCGCCTACCCGAACGGTGGCGGCTCGTACACGGTGGCGCGCGAGAACCTCGGCGTCATGCCGGGGCTCGTGGCGGCGGCGGCGCTCCTCACCGACTACATCCTCACCGTCGCGGTGTCCATCGCCGGGGGCGTGGCGGCAATTACGTCCGCGTATCCGGCGCTCAAGTCGCACACGGTGCTGCTCTGCGCGCTGTCGATCGTCGTGCTGGCGACGGTGAACCTGCGTGGGGTGCGCGAATCGGGGGTGGCGTTCTCGGTCCCGACGTACGCGTTCATCCTCATGATGCTGGCGCTGCTCGGCACCGGCGCCTGGCGCTACTGGACGGGGCACGAGCTGGTGGCGCTCGGTGCGCCACTCAAGGTGGATCCCGTGTCGCTGCAGCCGCCTGGCGCCGGCCTCTCACCGCTGAGTGGCATCGCGCTGCTGTACCTGCTGATGCGCGGCTTCGCCGAAGGATGTGTGGCGATGACGGGCACCGAGGCGATCTCGAACGGCGTGCTGGCGTTCAGGGCGCCGTCGTCGCGGAACGCCGCGACGACGCTCGGCTGGATGGTGGCGATCCTCGCCACCTTCTTCCTCGGCGTGTCGTTCCTGGCGCAGCACTACCAGGTGATGCCGACCACGCAGCAGACGGTGCTGTCGATCCTCGGGCACCACGTGTTCGGGGGCGGCCTCCCGTACTACGCGCTGCAGTACACCACCTTCGCCGTGCTGGTGCTGGCGGCGAACACGGCGTTCGCGGACTTCCCGCGGCTGGCCGGCATCCTGGCGCACGACGGGTACATGCCACGCCAGCTCGCGGCGCGCGGCGACCGGCTGGCATTCTCCAACGGCATCATCGCCCTCGCCGCGGTGGCGCTGCTGCTCGTCTGGCTGTTCGGCGGCGACACGAACGCGCTGGTGCCGCTGTACGCGATCGGCGTGTTCGTCTGCTTCACCCTCTCCCAGGCCGGGATGGTGATGCACTGGCGGGCGACGCGAACGGAAGGCTGGCGGTGGAAGGCGACGCTGAATGGCGTGGGCGCCGTGGCCACCGGCCTGGTGTCGATGATCCAGGTGGTGACGAAGTTCACGATGGGCGGCTGGATCATCGTGGCGATCATCCCGCTCATCATCCTGATGCTGCGAAAGATCCACGCCCACTACACGGCGTTCGCCGAGGAGATCAGGTTCCTGGGGCAGAGCCCGATCACGCCGCTGCACCACACGGTGATCGTTCCGGTGAACGGCATCACGAAGGCGACGGCGGGAGCGCTGGTCTACGCGACGACGATCTCCGACGAGGTGGTCGCGGTGTACGTCGAGGTGAACGGTGCGGACACGGCGCGGATGCGTGCCGAATGGGAGGCGTGGGATATCGGCGTCCCGCTCGAGGTGATCCCGTCGCCGTACCGCTCGGTGCTGCGCCCGCTGGTGGAGTACGTTGACAACCTGCGCATGGTGATGCCGGGCGAGCTGGTGACGATCGTCGTGCCGGAGGTGGTGCCGAAGCGGTGGTGGGAGCACCTGCTGCACAACAAGACGGCGCTCTACATCAGGACGGCGTTCCTGTTCCGGCCGAACGTGGTGGTGACGGCGGTGCCATATCTCGTCGGCCACGCCTACCGCCTCCGCGACTGGATGGAGCACGACGAGTATGCGGACGAGCGCGCATTCGCCGACGAGGCGCCGGAGTCGACTGCCGCGCGGGCGGCGATGCGCTGAGGTGGACGCGATGAGCGATCGCATGGCAGCCACCGCCTTCGTCGAGCGCCTGCTGCGGCTCTCGCTGGCGGCGTGGCATCAGGCCGCCCTGGGCTCGCCCGCTGCCCTCGATGTGATCACCGAGCGCACCTTTCGCGAGGTGCTGCAGGCACCGGAGGTGGCATGGGACGCCTGGTGCGTGCGCGACGACGTGGAGGCCACGTTCTGGCGGTTCGATTGCGCGGAGGGGAGGGAGCTGCTGCGGCCGCACGGGCGACGCAGCCACGTCCGGGCCGTTTCCGACCGGGCGGCACTCGCCGTCCTGGTGCACGACCTGATCTCCCTGCCGGACTTCGACCGCTGCTACGGCGAGTTCCAGAGCTGCATTCCGGTTTCCGATATACATATAAATAAAAATTTATATAAGTGTGGATACGGGGTGCCGTGATTCCCGGAGGCGTGCTCCCGGTCGGGTTGCAGGGGATTGCGAGTGTCCGGGGCACCGATCCAGCGTGAACGGCCGCTCGGCCGTATGACAAGGAACGGCGCGCGTCGGCGCCGGTCATCGGCACAGACGGAGACGAGATCCTGGATCCCATCGAACTGTCCAACTACGCGGGCCTGGGGGCGATCGGCCTGCTGACGGCGAACATCCTCATCGGCCTGCTCCTGGCGAGGCACTACAACCCGGTTCGACACTGGCCCCACCGCCGCATCAACACGGTCAAGATCCACAACGTCACCGGCTGGACGGCCCTCACCGTCTCGCTGATCCACCCGGTCCTGCTGCTCCTGCCGAGCCGGGTGCAGTTCAGCGTGGTGGACATCCTCTTTCCGGTGAACGCGCCCAAGCAGCCGTGGATCAACACCCTTGGCGCGATCGCGGTCTACCTGCTGATCGTCGTGCTCGTCACCTCGTACTACCGGTTCGACCTCGGCCGACGCCGGTGGAAGGCGCTGCACTTCACGACGTACGCGCTGTTTCCGCTGTACGCCATCCACTCGATCTTCACCGACCCTGCGCTACGCGACCGGTCGATCGACTACCTGGATGGGGAGAAGGTGTACGTGGAGCTGTGCGTGCTCGCAGTGGTGCTGGCGATCGGGGCGAGGTGGAAGTGGAGGAGAGTGCCGGTGCACGTGGGATGACCGGAGGACCGGAGGACCGGAGGACCGGAGGACCGGAGGACGGGAGGACGGGAGGACGGGAGGACGGGAGGACCGAAGGGCACACCGAACTGATTTCGGTGTGCCCTTCGCAGCTCCGGTCAATCGGTCCTCCACTCTCACGGTCGAACATCCTTCCCTACACCCACCCCCATCTGCTCCGCCGCGAATGCCCATTCGTCGGCCAGCTCGGCGATGCGCTTGTCGGTGGGGCGGTAGCCGTGGCTGCCGCCGGTCTCCACCCGGATGAGCACCGGGTTCGCGCAGCCCTGCGCCTTCTGCAGCGCCGCGGTGAACTTGAACGAGTGGCTCGGCACCACGCGGTCGTCGTGGTCCGCCGTCGTGATGAGCGTCGCCGGGTAGCAGGTGCCTTCCCTGATGTTGTGCAGCGGCGAGTAGGCGCGCAGGTAGGGGAAGGCGGTCGAGTCATCCGCCGAGCCGTACTCGGTGGCCCACGCGGCGCCGCCGGTGAACTTCTGGTAGCGCAGCATGTCCATCACGCCGACCGCAGGCAGCGCGACGGCGAACAGGTCGGGGCGCTGCTCCATCACGGCGCCGACGAGGAGGCCGCCGTTCGAGCCACCACTGATGCCGAGCTTCTGCGGTGAGGTGTACTTCTCCTTCACCAGGTACTCGCCCGCGGCGATGAAGTCGTCGAAGACGTTCTGCTTCTTCTCCTTCATTCCGGCTTCGTGCCACGCTTCGCCGTACTCGCCGCCGCCGCGGATGTTCGCCGTCGCCCAGATGCCGCCGAGCTCGAGCCAGGCCGGCACGTCGGAGCGGAAGGTGGGGTTGGTGCTGATGTCGAACCCGCCGTAGGCGTAGAGCATCGTCGGATTGGTGCCGTCGAGCGCCATCCCCTTGCGGCGCGTGATGAACATCGGCACCCGGGTGCCGTCCTTCGACGTGTAGAAGACGCGCGTCGTCTCGTAGCGCGATGGATCGAAGGTGAGCTTCGGGGGCTCGAACGGCGTACTGTGCCTCGTGCGCGGGTCATACCGATAGATGGTGCTCGGCATGAGGGGCGACGTGAAGCTGTAGAAGATCTCCGGGCGATCGAAGCGGCCGGACACACTGCCCACGGTGCCAAGGCCGGGAAGCGCGAGCGATTCCTGTGGCGTGCCGTCGAGCGCGTAGAAGCGCACGACGCTGGCGACGTCTTCGAGCGTGGTGACGGCGATGCGGCCGGCGATCATGTCGGCGCTCTCGATCGCGCTCTTCCCCTGCGGGACGATCTCCTTCCAGTGCGACACGTCCGGCGTCGCCAGGGGCACGGCGACGATGCGACGGAGCGGCGCATCGAGGTCGGTGATCATGTACAAGGTGCCATTCACCACGCCGAGCGGATCGTAGGCGGCGGTGTGGCCGGTGTAGAGCGGGCGGATGAGCGCGGCGAGGTTCGGTCGCTTCGGGTTCTCGTAGTCGGCGACGAACAGCTCGTTCCTGTTGCTCGTGCCCTTGTTGGTGGTGACGAACAGGTACCGCCCCGTCTCGTCGAGGCCGGCGCTGATGAACAGGGAGGGCTCCTCGAGGCGCTCGTAGATGAGGCGATCCTCCGCCTGGGTGGTGCCGACAGCGTGGTAGTAGATCTTCTTGTCGCGGACGGCACTGCTGAGCGCCTTGCCTTCGGCGGGCTTCGGATAGCGGCCGTAGAAGAAGCCGCGCCCGTCGTGGGTCCAGGAGAGGCCGGAGAACTTGACCCAGCGGATCGTGTCACCGGTCTCGTGGCCGTTCTGGAGGTTGCGCACGTAGTACGTGCTCCAGTCCGAGCCGCCTTCGCTCTTGCCATAAGCGAGATAGCGTCCGTCCGGCGACGGGACGAAGCCGGACAGGGCGATGCTGCCGTCGGCCGAGAACGCGTTGGGATCGAGCACTACATGCTCGCGGCCGTTGAGGGCGGTGCGGGCATACATCACGCTCTGCCGCTGCAGGCCGGTGTTGCGCGAGTAGTACCATTGACCGCCCTGCCAGCGCGGCGTGCTGACACGCGGATAGTTCCAGAGCTCGGTGATGCGCGCCCGGAGTGGCTCGCGCAGCGGCAGCCTGCTCAGGTACGCTTCCGTGACGGCGTTCTCGGCGGCGACCCACCGTGCCGTCTCGGGCGAATTGAGGTCCTCGAGCCAGCGGTACGGGGCAGGGATGCTGATGCTGCCGTAGTGATCGACGCTGTCCACCGTGGCGGTGGGTGGATAGCCGATCGGCGTACGCGATGCCTGTGCGAACACGGCGCCGGGAACCGCGCTCGCAACGAGCGCGGCTGCGGCAAGAGGGCGGAGGCGATGCGATGCGGGCGACACGAAAGTCTCTCCGGGCGGGGGCGAGGCGAACGTAGCGGGGCAAAGGGGTAACCACAACTGCGAGTACGTGGTACCTGGTACTGGGTACCGGGTACTGAGCGGGTAACGACGGGCGCATCCTTCGTAATCGGGAGGCCCTGTCGTTATCAGTTGACGAGATCCGTGCGAGGGCGCATCTAGGGTGGCAGCACCTGCATCGGCGCCATCCCCGCTTCTCGTCATGCGCTTCCGTTTCCTCACTCCTGTTCTCGCCTCGCTCGCAATCTCGCCGGGCGTCGTCGTCGCGCAGTCGCCGGACAGTGCATTCCGCGCGGCCATCACGGGCTACGCGCGGTCGCACCAGGCCGAAATCCTCGGGGAGTTCCGCGACCTGCTGGCCATCCCGAACCGGGCGAGCGACAGCGTCAACATCCGACGGAACGCGACGGCGATCGTGGGCATGCTGCAGCGGCGAGGGATCACGACGCGGCTGCTCGACTCGCCGACGGGCGGGCCGCCGGTAGTGTTCGGCGAGTTGCGCACGCCGGGGGAGACGCGAACGCTGGTACTCTACGCGCACTACGACGGGCAACCGGTGGAAGCCAGCAAGTGGGCGACGCCGCCGTGGGAGCCGACGCTGCGTGACGGTCCGCTGGAGCATGGTGGGCGAATCGTTCCCTTTCCTGCCGCCGGCGACACGACGAATCCCGAATGGCGTCTCTACGCCCGCTCGGCGGGGGATGACAAGGCGCCGATCGTCGCCATGCTCACGGCGCTCGACGCGCTGCGCGCGAACGGGATGCCGCCGAGCGTGAACCTCAAGTTCTACTTCGATGGTGAGGAGGAAGCCGGGAACGGCCATACGAGCGCGCTGCTGAAGCGACATGCGGCGCTGCTGGCGAGTGACGGGTGGGTGTTCGCCGACGGGCCGGTGCACCAGAGCCGGCGGCAGCAGGTGCTGTTCGGCGTGCGCGGGGTGACCGACGTGGTGATCACGGCCTACGGCGCGACGCGCGCGCTGCACAGCGGGCACTACGGCAACTGGGCACCGAACCCGGCGGCAGTGCTGGCGAACTTCGTCGCTTCCCTGCGTGACGCGGACGGACGGATCCTCATTCCCGGCTATTACGACGACGTGCGGCCGCTCACCGCTGCGGATCGTCGTGCGCTGCGCACCGTTCCGGCGGTGGACAGCGCGCTGCGCGCGGAGCTCCAGCTTGGCGCCACCGAGGCGCACGACGCGCCACTCGCCGAGCGCATCATGCAGCCGGCGCTCAACGTGCGCGCCTTTCACGCAGGACCGATGGGTGCGGCGGCGAACGCAATTCCCATCGAGGCCACGGTGTCGATCGACTTCCGGCTCGTGCCGGACGAGCGGCCGGAGAAGATCCGCCGGATGGTCGAGGCATACGCGACCAGGCAGGGGTACACAGTGATCCACGCCGCGCCGGACAGCGCGATGCGCATGAGGCACGGAAAGCTGCTGCGCTTCGACTGGGGACAGGATGGCTACCCGGGGCAGCGCACGCGCAGCGATACGCCGCTCGCGCGCAGCGTGGTGCAGGCGGTAACCACGGCGCTCGGCAAGCCGATCATCGAGGTACCGATGCTCGGCGGGAGCCTGCCGACGTACCTGTTCGCGGAAGCGCTGAAGGCGCCGCTGGTCATCGTGCCGATCGCCAACCACGACGACAACCAGCACGCGTCGAACGAGAACCTGCGGCTGCAGAACCTCTGGGACGGGATCGCCGTGTTCGCCGGGATCGAGGCGTGCGCCGGCCGCGCGTGGAATCCCGTACCGTGACGCGCCAGGCCAGCTCATCATCCAACCTCACGCACATGCGAACATCCCGAGCCGTCGTCGCGTTCTTCATGCTCGCCGCCGCAACGAGTACGGCCCGTGCCCAGCGTCCCGCACCAGCGCCGCGCACGGCGAGCTTCGACGTCACCGAGACGACGATCGCCGACATCCACGCCGCGATGCGCGCCGGCACGCTGAGCTGCCACGACCTGGTGAGCGCGTACCTGGCGCGCATCGCCGCCTACGACCAGAACGGGCCGGCGATCAACTCGATCATCGTCGTGAACCCGAAGGCGATGGCGGTGGCGGACTCGCTGGATCGACACATGGCGTCGGGCGGATCGACGGGCGCGCTGCACTGCGTTCCGATGATCGTGAAGGACAACTTCGAGACGAAGGACCTGCCGACGACGGCGGGCTCGCTCTCGCTGCAGGGATTGCAGCCGGCGCAGGACGCGTTCATGGTGCGGCGGCTGCGCGAGGCCGGGGCGATCGTGCTGGCGAAGTCGAACATGGCGGAGTTCGCGTTCACGCCGTACGAGACGGTGAGCTCCATCCTCCCCGGCTACACGAAGAACCCGTACGCGCTGGACCGCGTGACGGCCGGCTCGAGTGGTGGCTCGGCGGCGGCCGTCGCGGCGAGCCTCGGCGAGGCGGCGCTCGGCACGGACACGGGGAACTCCATCCGCGGCCCGTCGTCGCACCAGGCGCTGGTGGGCATCCGCTCGACGATGGGACTCACGAGCCGGGACGGCGTGGCGCCGCTCAACCTCGCTGCCGACATCGCCGGCCCGATGGCACGGAGCGTGGCCGACGCGGTGGCTGTCTTCCAGGTGGTGGCGGGCGAAGACGCAGCGGACACGGTGACGGCGCGCTCGCGCGGGCATCGCGCGGCAGACTACAACGCCTACCTGAAGCGTGATGCACTGAGGGGCGCGCGCATCGGCGTGCTGCACCAGGCGTACGATCGCGACAGCGCCGATCCCGAAGTGATCCGCGTGTTCGACGCAGCGCTCAACGACATGCGGCGCCAGGGGGCGACGATCGTGAATCCGGTGGCGGTGGCCGGCCTGGACGAGCACCTGAAGGCGTGGACGGGCTCGTGCAACCAGTTCCGGCACGACATCGAGGAGTGGCTGGCGCGGCAGGGCTCGCGCGCGCCAGTGCACACGGTGGCGGAGATCATTCGATCGCGCCGGTTCCATCCGTCCATCCGGCCGCAGCTCGAGGCAGCGCAGGCGGAGTCGCTGCCGCCGTCACGGAACCCTGGATGTCGCAACCGGGACGAGTTCCGCGCGTGGTTGCGCTCCGCGGTGACGAGCACGATGGACTCGCTGCACCTGGATGCGCTGGTGTATCCCACGTGGAGCAATGCGCCACGGCTCATCGGCGACCTGAACACGCCGGCGGGAGACAACAGCCAGCTCTTCTCGCCGAGCACGGGGTTCCCGGCGATCACGGTGCCGATGGGGTACACGCACGGGCAGCTGCCGGCGGGGATGACGCTGTACGGCCGCGCGTGGAGCGAGCCGACGCTGATCTCCTTGGCGTATTCCTATGAGCAGGCGACGCGGTGGCGGAGGGCGCCGGCGTCGACGCCACCGTTGCGGTGATCGACTGCAACGGCCGTACGCAGTACTTCGTACGAGGTACTGCGTACGTCGAGGTACGATGCGTCCGGATGAGGCGTCGGAGTCGTCGTTTGGTCTACAACGACTTGACGTCCGCGTCTATCTCCGCTGCCGCAAGGATCCCGCGCTCCACGTAGATGGGGCGCACGATGTCGCGGAGGCGCGGGAGGCGGAGCGCGAACCAGCCGCCGGCGATGACGCAGCCGATGCCGCCGGCGAGGATGGTGTTCTCCGACCCGATGCGCTCGGCCACCGCGCCGGCGAGCAGGCTGCCGATGGGCGCCGTGCCGAGGAAGGCCATGGTGTAGAAGGCCATCACGCGGCCGCGCAGGTGCTCCTCGATGATGGTCTGCACGATGGTGTTCGTGGAGGCCATGGTGATCATCATCCCCGCGCCGACGATGGGGAGGATGAGGAGCGAGAGCCAGAGCACGTGCGAGAGGGAGAAGAGCACGAGACCCACACCGAACACCATCGCGGCGGAGTACATGGCGCGACCGAGCCCGAGCACGCTGCGTCGCGCGGCGAGGTAGAGCGCGCCGGCGAGGGCGCCCACGCCGGAAGCGGTCATGAGGAAGCCGAGCGTGTTCGCGCCCCCGTGGAGCTGGTTCGTGGCGATGGCGGGCATGAGCACGGAGTACGGCATCCCGAGCAGGCTGATCAACGCGAGCAGGGTGAGCGCCGAGCGCACGGGGAGGAAGCGTGAGACGTAGCGGTAGCCGTCCACGAACTCCTGGAAAGCATTCTTCACGCGCGGCGGGCGCTGGCGCGGCTGCACGGTCATGGCGAGCAGCGAGGCGATGACGGCGATGTAGGAGACAGCGTCGGCCATGAAGCACCATCCCTCACCGACCGCCGCGATGACCACGCCGCCGATGCTGGGGCCGATGATGCGGCTGGCGTTGACCATCGACGAGTTGAGGGCGATGGCGTTCGGGAGGTCGGCGCGGTCCTCCACCATCTCGACGACGAATGCCTGCCGGCCGGGCGTGTCGAAGGTGTTGATGACGCCCTGCACCACCTGGAGCACGATGATCCACTCCACGGTGATGTGGTCGCTGAACACGAGCAGGGCGAGCGCCAGCGACTGCAGCATGGAGAACAGCTGCGTGACGACGAGCAGCCGATGCCGGTTCCAGCGATCCACGAGGACGCCGGTGAACGGAGCGAGCACGAGCATCGGGATCTGGCCGGCGAAGCCGACGACGCCGAGCAGGAAGAGCGAGCCCGTGAGCCGGTAGACCAGCCAGCTGGTGGCGACACGCGTGATCCAGGTTCCGACGAGCGAGACGCTCTGTCCGCCGAAGAAGAGGCGGAAGTTCCGGCTGCGGAGCGCGCGGGTGAGGCGGGGACCGTCGGATGTCGCCAAGCGGGATCAGAGCAGGTGTGACGTCAGCGGTGCAGCTCCCTCAGCAGGCAGGAATCAGCTTCGCGAGGGGCGTGCCGGTGGCGCCGCCAGGCTGGGACAGCACGAGGGTCGCCAGCTGGCCGGGAAGGAGGTTGATGGTGCCCGCGTCGAACACGACGGTGCTCGTGGTGGCGGTGGTGAAGCGCACCTGGCTGGTGCCGGGATTCACGTCGAAGAAGCCGGTGTTGCTGCCGAACCCGATGCTCGCGCTGCTGGGCATGTCGAGCGGGCCATTGCGCGGCGTGATGTAGACATCCAGGGAACCGAGTCCGGGCGCAACGTCCACGATGCGCAGGCCGGCGAGGCCGCTGGTGGGGGTGAACGCGTCAACGAGGGTGAAGGTCTGGATCGAGCCGGTATTCGAGATGTAGGCGAGCACCGTATAGGATGTCCGCGGCACGATCGTCGGTGCGAAGCTGCCGAGGTCACTCACCGCACCGGCCTCGCGCAGGCCGAGCGCGGGGCCGGCCGGATCGACGTGGATGCAGTCGCCGGTGGCGCCGGCAGTCACGTGTCCACTGCCCCCCACCACCTGGCCGCCGCTCGTGAGGTCGAGCGTGGTGCCGGTCGCGTTGACGATGCGGAGGACCGCGTCGTTGGTGCTGCCGCCGACTCCCGAGACGCCACTGCCGGTGTTGCAGCCGGCGAGGGCGACGAAGGCGATGGCGGTGATGGCGAGGGTACGGCGAGCGGTCATGACATCTTCTCCAGGACATTGTCGGTGTACGACGAAGCTACGCCAAAGCGGGGCGAGGCGGGAAGGGCGCACCGATTGCACCGAGGCTCGGCATGACGAAGCATGAGATCCTGGCCTATCGCGGCTTTGCCGGCAGCACCCGTGCGCTCATCCAGGGGCGCGTGCAGGAGGCGAAGGAGATCCCGCCCGCGACGGCGGCCGATTCCATCTGGCGCAACCTCCTCAGCACCCTCAAGCGCGTGGATGCCGATCCGCTGCCGCGCGCGCGCGTGCGCGTCACGCTGGGCGGCGCGGAGCACGAGGTCACCGCCGACGACGAGGGATTCATCCGCGAGTGGATCGAGCTGCCGGCGCCATTGCCGACGGACGAGCCATGGCATCCGGTCGAGCTTCGCCTGCTGACGTCGCCGCACGCCGACGTGCAGACCACGGGACATGTGCGCGTCCTCACCGGCGCGCCGACGTACGGCGTGATCAGCGACCTGGACGACACGGTGATCCAGTCGCGCATCACCAGCTTCCTGCAGGCGGTACGCACGGTGATGCTGGGCAATGCGCGGACGCGGCTCCCCTTTCCCGGGGTGGCGGCGTTCTATCGGGCGCTGGAGCGCGGCGCGGACGGCACGCGACTGAACCCGATCTTCTACGTCTCCAGCAGTCCGTGGAACATCCACGACATCATCGCCGAGTTCATGGATGTGCAGGGAATTCCACGTGGACCGGTCAACCTGCGCGACTGGGACATCGTGCTCTCGGCGCTGACATCGAGCCACCTGGGGACGTTCAAGGAGCCGGTGATCCGCGACATCCTCGACCTGTATCCGTCGCTGCCGTTCATCCTGATCGGCGACAACAGCCAGAAGGATCCGGAGATCTACCGCGGGATCCTGGACCGCTACCCGGGGCGGATCCTCGCGATCTACATCCGCAACGTGGACGCGAACCCCGAACGCTCGGCCAGCGTCCAGGCGCTGGCGAAGGAAGTGCTGGCGGCCGGTTCCACGCTCGTGCTGGCGGACGACACCCATGCCGCGGCGGAGCACGCCGCCGCGCAGGGGTGGATCGCGCCGACGTCGCTGCCGGAGATCCGCGAGGAGAAGAAGGCAGACGAGGGAACGACGGGCGCGAAGGCCGATGCGCCCGGTGTGGACACGGAGAAGGCGCCAACGGTGGTGGTGGAGTGAGCCTCAGAGCGTGCGCGCAGCCTCGTGCTCGGCGAGCGCGCGCTCGATCCGTCGATCCGGAACGAGCCACATCAGGGCGACGCCCACGTAGACAGCGCCGGCGATCCCCCGATTCACGAACGAAACGGGTATGGTGATGAGGTAGAGGATGGCCGACGCCTTGCCCTTGAGATCGCGGCCGACGGCACGGGCGAGCAGGGAGTCGCCTCCCTCGATGGCGATGAGGCGGCGCTGGAGGATGAGGTACGCGACGCCCGCCATGAGGAGAATGAATCCGTACGCCGCCATCGGCGCGGAGGCGAAGTGGTTCTCGCCCATCCACGCGGTGACGAACGGCACGAGCGACAACCAGAAGAGGAGGTGCAGGTTGGCCCAGAGCACGCCGCCTTCGATTCGCGGCGTGACGTGAAGCATGTGGTGATGGTTGTTCCAGTAGATGCCGAGATAGACGAAGCTGAGGAGGTAGCTCGCGAACACCGGGATCAAGGGTCGGAGCGCGGCGAGCGTCGTCTCGTGCGGCGGCCGCAGCTCGAGCACCATGATCGTGATGATGATGGCGAGCACACCGTCACTGAACGCCTCGAGGCGACTGGTGCCCAGCGATGCCGGGACCACGCCGCCTCGATGGTCATCCGGCGGGTCGGCCATTACGGCACCAGCGCGCGCGACGGGATGGAGAGCTTGCCGATGGCCCCCTGGTCGGTGCCGAACCAGAGCTGCCGCGTGGCGCGATCGAAGGTCATGTGTCGGATGGTGTTCGGCCCCGGCGTGCCGACGGGAATCTCGGCGATGAACTTCTTCGCGTGCGGATCGAAGCCGACGATGCTCGCCGGAACGTTCTCGCGTCCGTTCTGCGCGATCCAGATGACGTCGCGGTCGTCGGTGGCCATGCCGTACGGGAGCGACGCCGCGCCGGCGGGAAGCGCCCACTCCTCGGTGCGTCCGGTCTTCGGGTCGAGGTGGCCGAGGAAGCCGCGGGTGTAGTCGCCGTACCAGAGCTGGTCGTCGGAGGTGATGGCGATGCGGCGCGGACGCGTGCGGTCGTTCGGCAGCGGATAGCGCTTCAGCTCGAAGGTCTGCGGGTCGATGGTGGCGATCGCGTTGGTGCCGAAGAGGTCGAACCAGGGCCGGCCCTTCGAGTCGAGCACGATGCCGTAGGGGCGCGTGTTGTCGCCCGTCTTCCAGATGCGGAACTTGCCGGTGGCCGGATCGAAGCGGCCGACGGCGCCAGCGTTCTGCGCGGTGAACCAGGCGATGCCGCTCCGGTGATCGAAGGTCATCGTGTGCGGATCACGCACCGATGAGTCGGGGATCATGTACGTGGTGATCCTTCCCGTGGCGGGATCGAGCTTCACCAGGCGGTTGTTGCGATTGCCGGTGAACCAGACCATCCCCTTCTCGACGACGAGGTTGTGGGGATTGGTGCCAGGGTCGATCTCGTAGCGCTTGAAGTCGCCGGACTTCGGATCGAGGCGACCGATGTAGTTGCCGTTCTGTCCGACGAACCAGACATGACCCTGCGCGTCGGCGAAGGGATCGCGCGGGCGCGTGCGGGCGCCGTAAGGCACCTCGAATTCGCGGGGCGCGAACTGTGACGTGGGAGCGGCCGTCGTGCGCGGAGCGGGATTCTGCGCGTGGAGGGAGAGCGATGCTGACGCAAGGGCGCCAACGATGAGGAGCGCGCGGGCGATGGGCATTGGGGGCTCCGAAGCGGTGATCGGCTGGAAGGTGGCCGCTCAGGCGCGACGGAGCAAGAACGGTATGTCGGTTCGTCGGTTGTTCGGTTTACGGCCGGCCTCCGTCAGCTCCTGCATCCCGAGGTCGACCGTAAACCGATGAGCCGAAAAACCGAAAGACAGTTACCTCCTCACGTCCCTCAACGCCGAGCGGAGCTCGTCCGCCACCACGTTGGAGGACAGCTCGGCGAGCTGTTGCAGGGCGTCCTGGAAGTCGGCGACGCTCATGCTGGCGAGGGAGCTCGCGGCGATGATGGCGCCGGCGCCGGGGACGTCGGCGGTGCCGCGCACGCGCGGGGTGAGGCGGTCGGTACCGTGGACGGTGCAGTTCCAGATCTCGCGGCCGGTGCGGCGGTCGAGCAGCACGGCCTCGGCGTTGGTGTAGAGGTACGCCGAGCTCTGGCCGCGGGCGTCGAGGCCGAAGTTCTTCATGCGGACTTCGAGCAGGAAGTCGGCGTCACCGGACGAATTCACGGGACGCGTGCCGAGGTAGCGGCTGGCGCGCTCGAGCGTGCGCTGCGCGAGGTCGCCGGTAGGGCCCACGCGCGCGGTGGCGCTGTCGAGGCGGGCGTGAGCGCGTCGCGCCTCCACGTCCTTGGCCGCCTTGGTGCCGGCGCGCAGGACGGAGCCGACTGGATCATCGGCGCGCAGGTCGTAGCCGCCGGTGAGCAGGTCGGGTGAGGGCGGCGACAGGACGACGACCGCCATCGAGCGTTCGGCGAAGGTGTACTCGCCGAGGTGGTGATGGCCGGCGCAGGCCGAGAGGGCGAGTGCGGCGAGGGCGAGGAGCGCGCTGCCGGCCGAGCGTGTGACGTGCTGCCGGAGCAGTGACGAGTGCGACGTCGGCATGGGTGGGTTCTCGCGCGAGGGGCAGAGATGAGGCGCGCGAAGGGAACGCATCGGCCGCGCGCCGACTGATGATTGGACGACGCGCGGCCGATGGAGGGAACGGCGCCAGACGTTTATGCGCTGGCGCCGGGCGCTGCGCTGGGCGGCGCTAGCGGTCGTGCCGCGGGCGCTCGCCTTCCAGGGAGCCCTCGAGCACGGGCTTCTCGTTGTCGGGGGGCGCATTCTCCATGAGCTTGTCGCCGTGCTTCTTGTTCGGCTCGGCGCGGGCGACGGCGTCGGGATCGGAGTTGCGGTCGATGAGGGCATCGTCCACGGGGCCCTTGGGCTGGTTCGTCGGATAGTCGGGGCTCTTCATCGGTGTCTCCGCTGAGGGGATCGTTCATCGCGTGCGGCGAGCGCCGCCGTGAGATGGCAGAATGAAGTGCGACATTCGTACCGCGGTACGTCCTATGCGCGAGGCACGGGCACAGCGGTACGTGATACCGCGCATGCAGCAGCCCGCTGCACACTCCCCACATCAGGCCGTCTTGGTGCAAGTGCTCGAGCTGGTGGCCGGAGCCGTCATCGTGCTCCTGGTCATCGCGGACGTCTTCTTCACGGTACTCTACGCGCGAATCGGCGCGGGCATCATGAGCCCGAAGATCGCGCGCGCGACGTGGTGGATCTTCTCGCGCGCGGCACGCCTGTCCCGCTCACAGCACGACAAGATCCTGTCGTTCTGCGGGCCAGCGATCCTCGTCAACCTGCTCGTCGTGTGGGCGCTGCTCCTCACGCTCGGCGCGGCACTGATCATCCATCCGGCACTGGGCTCATCGGTGACGCTGACGGCAGGGCAGACACCCACCGACTTCCTCACTGCGCTCTACGCCGGCGGCAGCAGCATGGCCATCGTGCGCGCAACCGACGTGGCACCGAATACGGGGCCGTACCGGTTGTACTTCCTCTTCAACTCGCTGCTCGGCGCCTCGGTGATCTCGCTGACCATCACCTACCTGATGCAGGTCTACAACGCGCTCCAGCGCCGCAACACGCTGGCGTACAAGCTCTTCCTGCAGACGAGCGAGACGAGCGATGCCGCCGAGCTGATCGCCGGTGTGGGCGCACGCGGCTCGTTCCAGTGCGGCTACACGACACTGACGGACATTGCCGTGGAGATGACCGTGTCGCTGGAGGCGCACCACTTCTATCCGGTGCTGTTCTACTTCCGCTTTCCGCGCCCGATCTACGGCGTGGCGTACTTCACCCTGCTGGCGCTGGATGAAGTGTCGCTGATCAAGGCAGCCCTGAGCGACGAGGAGCTCGGTTGGCTGAAGGAGTCCACGCCCGTGAGCCAGCTCTGGCGCGCGGCGCTGCTGCTCGCGAACACGCAGGAGAAGCGGTCACGGCAGGCGGGGGCGGCCGACGAAGCGGGCGAGCCGACGGCGGAGGACGCCGGTCGCTGGCAGCGCCGCTACTTCGCGGCGGTGCGGCGGCTGCGCGAAGCGGGGATCGCGACGAGACCGGACGACGCCGCGGGCGCCGCGAACTACGTGGCGCTCCGCTCGCAGTGGCAGCGCCAGCTGATGCGGGCGATGCAGATGATGGAGTACTCCGCCGACGAGATCGACCCGATGGCGCACGATCCCGAGTCGAGCGACCGGCGCGCGCCGTTCGCCGAGCGGCGCCACGCGTTCGGCGAATCGACCGCATTCGATCCGAAGCGTCGCTGAACGCCACGGGTCGTCGTACGTCAGGTGCGTGGCGCGGCGATGCCGGTGGTGCGGGCGAAGAACGCGATGGTGAGCGCCCACGCCTCCGCCGCCGCGTCGGGCTGGTAGGCGGGACGCTGGTCGCAGAAGAAGGCGTGCCCCGCCTCGCCGAAGGTGACGCTCGTGTACGGCTTGTCCGCGGCGCGGAGGGCGTCGTCAATGGCGCGCGTCTGCTCGGGCGGGATGTGGGTGTCCTTCCCGCCCCAGCAGAAGAGGTGTGGCGCGTGGAGCTGCGGAACGCGATCAAGGAGGTGTGGCGCGATGCCGCCGCCGTAGTACGTGGCTGCCGCAGCGAGCGGAAGCTCGAGGTTGGCGACGAACGCCGCGCGTCCACCCATGCAATAGCCAATGGTGGCGATGCGACTCGCGTCCACCTCCGGCTGCGCGGTGAGCCACGCGTGCGCAGCACGCGAGTCGGCGGCGATGGTGTCGCTGGTGACGGCGTTGAAGTGAGGACCCATTGCGGCGAAGTCGTCGTAGGAGCCCTCGACGTGGGTGCCGGTGCGATGGTAGAGCTCGGGCGCGATGACGACGAAACCCTCTGCGGCGAAGCGGGCGGCGACGTCACGGATGTGGGCGTTGACGCCGTAGGCCTCCTGGAACAGGATGAGGCCCGGCTTGCGGCCGGAGCCCACGGGGCGAATGACGTACGCCTGCATCGCGGTGCCGTCGTCCACCTCGAGCGGAATGAAGCCGGCGCCGTGCAGGCCGTGGGGGCGGCCAGAGGCAGCGAAGCCAGCCGGGCGGAGCTCGACCGGATTGTCAGGGGAGCCCAGGATGTTGAGCACTTCCGCACGCGCGCGCTCGAGCGTGACGCCGGCGTCGACGAGCACGTGCGCGGCGACATTCTGCTTTTCGCGCAGCAGGCCGAGGAGCAGGTGCTCGGTGCCGACGTAGGAGTGGTGCAGCTCGCTCGCCTCCTTCATCGCGAACTCGAGCGTCTTCTTCGCGCGGCTGGTGTACGGCAGGTCGGGACCGGTATCGTGGGCCTCACGCCCGGCCTTGACGACCGCCAGCAGGTGCTGGCGCAGGCTGGCGGGATCCACCGAGAGCCGGTCGAACATGGTGGCCGCGACCCCTCCACCCTCCTCGATCAGGGCGAGCAGCATGTGCTCCGGGCCGGTGTACTCGTGGTGCAGCCACGCCGCCTCCTCGCGCGCCAGCGCCAGCACCTTCCGCACCCGCTCGGTAAAGTTGTAGCCGTTCATCGTTCTGGCCTCGCTGGATCGTCGCAGGGTACTATTCACACATGCCCGCTCGCCACCGCGCCGGTCGTGCCACCCGGTTGAGCACCATCCTCGCGCGAGCCGTCGCCTACCTGCTGCTCGCGTGGACGACGCTGATCGTGCTCGCGGCGGGACTCTTTCCCGGTGCGGCACTCGTCGTGCTCGTCATCGCGCTGTACACGACGGTACCGCTCGTCGCATTCGTGCGTTGGCGCGGGTGGCCATTCTATCCCGGGCGCGCCTTCCGGCTGCTGGTGGTGCGGCCATTCTGGTATACGCAGCTCCTGCTGCCGCTCGTTGCCGGCGCCGGGCTGCTCGGTCTCCTCGCCGGCGCACTCTTCGGCGATCCCCTGCTCGTGGGACGCGTGGCCGCGGCGCTGGTGTTCGTGGTGGTGGCCGTGGTGCTCGGTGCCGGCTACTTCGGCTCGCAGCAGCTGGTGGTGCGCGACGTGGACGTCGTGGTGCCGCGTCTGCCGGCCGAGTTCGATCAGCTGCGCATCGCCCAGCTGTCGGACCTCCATGTGGGGCCGCACACGTCGCGCAGCTTCCTTCACCGCGTGGTGAGAACGACGCAGGCGCTCACCCCCGACATCATCGCCATCACCGGCGACCTGATCGACGACCGCGCGGAAGACGTGGCGGTGTTCGCGCGCGAGCTGCGCGCGCTGGACGCGCCGCTGGGCGTGTTCATGATCCCGGGCAACCACGACGTGTACGCCGGCTGGGACGAGGTGGAGGGCGCGTTGCGCGACGCGAAGCTGGGCACCGTTCTGGTGAACGAGCTGGCGCTGATCCAGCGTGGCGAGGCGACGATCGCCATCGTGGGCACGGGAGATCCGGCGGGGGGCGCGCGGGGAAACTCGCGCGCTGCGCCTGACGTGGAGCTGGCGATGGCGAAGGTGCCGGACAACGCAACGGTGATCGCCTTCGCGCACAACCCGGCGCTCTGGCCGTCGCTCGCGGCGCGCGGGGTGGCGCTGACGCTGAGCGGCCACACGCATTGGGGCCAGTTCGCACTTCCTCGACTTGGCTGGAGCCTCGCGTCGCCATTCCTGGAGCACGCGATGGGCGCGCACATCGAGGAAGAGGCGCTGCTCTACATCAACCCGGGCACGGGCTACTGGGGAATTCCCTTCCGGCTCGGCGCGTCGCCGGAGATCACGCTCGTGACGCTGCATCACGGTGAGCCGGCGTCGGCTCGAGTGTACCGGGCGAGGAAGGCGAGAAGGGTGGCGTGAGGACCGATGGACCGATGGACCGATGGACCGATGGACCGATGGACCGATGGACCGAAACTGCGAACGGGCGCACCGAGGATGGTTCGGTGTGCCCGTTCGGTCTTCCGGTCCTCCGGTCCTCCTGCAGTTCTCAGTATCCCGCCGCCCCCGCATCCGCATCCCGTCCATCCGCCACCCCGATCCGCGCCCCGCTGCGCGCGTCGATCCGGATCGAGTGCGCCGTGCCCTGCTCGCCGCCGAACTGCACGTGGTAGCCCATCGCTTCCAGTGCGGCGACCGTCTCCGGTGGTAGCCCGTTCCGCTCCACCACCAGCCGATCGGGGAGCCACTGGTGATGGAAGCGCGGTGCGGCCACCGCGTCGGCGAGGCTCATGTCGAAGGCGGTCTGGTTGAGGATCACCTGCAGCACGGTGTTGATGATCGTGCGCCCGCCGGGGCTCCCCACCACCGCGAACAGCTTCCCGTCCTTCGCCACGATGGACGGCGTCATGCTCGACAGCATCCGCTTCCCCGGCCGAGCGAGATTGGGCTCCGTGCCGATCAGCCCCGTGCTGTCGGTGAGCCCCGGCTTGCCGTTGAAGTCGCCCATCTCGTTGTTGAGCAGGAACCCCGCGCCCGGCACCACCGCCCCCACGCCGTAGCCCTGCTCGAGCGTGTACGTCACCGACACCGCCATCCCGTCGCCATCCACCACGGAGAAGTGCGTCGTCTCCGGGCTCTCGTGCGCCTGCGCGATCTGCGTCGGCGCCGACGGGCTCGCGCGATCGGGGAGGATCGTCTTCCGCAGCTCGGCTGCGTACGCCTTGCTCGTCAGGCGGTCGAGTGGCGCTGACGTGAAGTCCGGATCACCCAGGTAGCGCGCCCGATCGAGGAATGCGCGCCGCATCGCCTCGGCCACGTAGTGCACGTACCGCGGCGAGTTGTGCCCCATCGCGCCGAGGTCGTACCCCTCGAGGATGTTGAGCATCTCGACGAGTGCCACGCCTCCCGAGCTCGGCGGCGGCATGGAAATGATCTCGAAACCGTGATAGCTGCCGCGGATCGGTGCGCGCTCCTTCGCCTGGTATTGCGCGAGGTCCTGCTCCGTGATCAGTCCACCACCGCGCTGCATCTCGGCCGCGATCAGGCGCGCCGTCTCGCCAGTGTAGAAGCCGTCGCGTCCCTGGTCGCGGATGCGGCGGAGCGTGCGCGCCAGGTCCGGGAGCATGATGCGCTCGCCGGCGGCGTACGAAGTGCCGTGCTTGCTGTACGCCTCCACCGTGGCCGGATACATGTTGTACTGCTTGAGCCGCGTGACCGCGGAGGCAAGCGATCGCGCGAGCCCCGGCGGCGCGGCGAATCCGGTGTCGGCCAGTATCGCCGCCGGCGCGACGAGCTGCGCCCATGGCGCCTTGCCGTACTTCTCGTGCGCCAGCGCGAATCCCGCGACGGTGCCCGGCACGCCCACGGCGCGCAGGCTGTAATGGTGGATCATCGCGGAGTAATTGCCGGCGGAGTCGGTGAACATCTCCGGATTCGCGGCGGCTGGCGCCTTCTCGCGGAAATCGAGCGTCGTCGCGCGCCCGTCGGGGAAGCGGATCACCATGAACCCGCCCCCGCCGATGTTCCCCGCGGCCGGATACGTGACCGCGAGCGCGAACCCCGTCGCGATCGCCGCGTCCACCGCGTTGCCTCCCTTCGCCAGCACGTCACGCCCCACGTCGCTCGCGATGCTGCTCGCCGAGACCACCATCCCGTGCGCGGCCGTGTCGATACGCGTCGCGGCGACTGCCGTCGGAGCCGCCATTCGCGCCGGCGGCGACGTGCATGCCGCGGCAGTGAAGAGGAGATTGAGCAGCAGGCCGCGGCCGGCGCGCGCGTGAACGAAAGAACGGATCATCTGAGGTCGCGGATCAGGGTGGTGGACTC
This sequence comes from Gemmatimonadaceae bacterium, assembly GCA_036377775.1. Lineage (GTDB taxonomy): Bacteria > Gemmatimonadota > Gemmatimonadetes > Gemmatimonadales > Gemmatimonadaceae > AG11. Next base: position 39,667 of record DASUXT010000048.1, read on the forward strand.
ACGTCTCACGGTCCATCGGTCCATCGGTCCATCGGTCCATCGGTCCATCGGTTCTCGTTCAGGCCGCCGGAACCCCGCTGAGCCTCCGCACCAGCTGATCCAGGAACGCCAGCCCGTCGTAAAAGGACTTCACCCGCATCTTCTCGTCGCGGCCGTGGGCGTTGGACTCGCCGGGTTCGGAGAAGAGGCCGCTGACGCCGAAGGTGGGGATGCCGACGGCGCGCATGTACTTGCCGTCGGTGGCGCCGGTGGACATGGTCGGGATCACGGGGATGTCGCCCCACATCTGCTTCGTCAGCGACGTCACCGCCGCCAGCAGCTCGGGATCGACCGGCGCGACGGCCGTGCCGAACTTGCCGTTGGGGACGATGGTGTAGTCGATGTGGATTCCCGTATCGGCGATGGCGCGCACCAGTGCATCGCGCGTCTCCTCGAAGCTCGACGTCGGCACCACTCGGCAGTTGATGTTCGCCGTGGCGCGCTGCGGGAGCGCGTTGTAGGCGTGGCCGCCGGAGAGCCGCGTCGCCACGCAACTGGTGCGCAGCATCGAGGCGAAGCGCGGGTCGGTGGAGAGCGTCGCCGCGGCGGCTGAATCGTCCGGGTTCGCGGCGAGGGCGCGCATCGCTGCCGCCATCTCGGGCCGCGGCTCGACCTTCGCCGTCTCCTCGAGGAAGGGACGCGTCACGCCGTTGAGTGCGACGGGGAACTGGTATTGCGAGACGCGCAACAGCGCCTGTGCCAGCTCGTAGATGGCGTTGTCCGGACGCGGCACGCTCGAATGGCCGCCGGGGTTCGTCGCGGTGATGGTGAAGTCGACGTACACCTTCTCTGCCGCCTGCACGCTCTGGTAGATGGGCTTCCCCTCGGCGAGCGCACCGCCGCCACCTTCATTGATCGCGTAGGCGGCGTCGACGAGCGGCTTGTGGGTGTTCGCCAGCCACTCGGCGCCGTTCGAGTCGCCGTTCTCCTCGTCGGCGGTGAGGGCGAGAATGATGTCCCGATCGGGGACGATCCCCTGCTGCTTCATCTGCAGCAGGTTGGCGACGAAGATCGCCGCCATAGCCTTGTCGTCCGACGTACCGCGGCCGAGGAAGTAGCCGCCCTCCTCATGCAGGACGAACGGATCGCGCGGCCAGTCGTCGCGGTTGGCGGCCACGACGTCGAGGTGCGCGAGAAGGAGGATGGGCTTCTTCCCCGATGCATCAGCGCGGCCGCGGTAGCGGACGACGAGGTTGCCCTTGGTGGGATGACCGGCGGGGACGAGCACCTGGACATCCTTCGCCGGGAAGCCGGCGGCGCGGAAGCGCGCCGCCATCGCCTGGGCGGCCTTCGTCACCGAGCCGACGGAGTCCACCGTGTTGATCTCGATGAGCTGCCTGTAGATGGCGCGTGCGGCGCGCTGATGCGGGGTGAGGGTGGTGGGCGAGGGCGGCGGTGCGGACTGCGCACCGGCGGACGATACGCCGAGCGCAACGAGCGTCACGACGAGAAGGCGCGCGGAGAGGAACGAGCGAGACATGAAGTGAGAGGCGAGGAGACGTAAGGCAAAGGGGGACGGAACGGGGGACTGTCAGCGCAGCACGAAACCGGGATCCGTAGCCGGACGCTTCGGCGCGTTGGCGGCGATCCAGCCGGTCATGTACATCCACTTCGTCATGCGGGTGAGCTTGGGATAGTCGATGCGCTCCGGCTCGTCGCGCGGCGTGTGGTAGTCGGAGTGCAGGTTGGTGCTGAAGAAGAGCGAGGGCACGCCACGCTCGGCGTAGGGCACGTGGTCGCTGCGGAAGTACCAGCCTTCCGGATGCGTCGGGCGGTCCCACGAGGAGTCGATGGCGAAGCGGCTCACGGCGCGATTGGCGTCGAGCGCCATCTGCACGAGCTCCACCGAGTTGCGGTGCGGGGGCTGCGAGCCGAGCAGGGCGGCGGTGTCCGGGTTGTTGCGGCCGATCATGTCGCCATTGAGCACGGCGACGATGGAGTCGAGCGGCACCACCGGGTGCGCGACGAAGTAGCGCGAGCCGAGCAGCCCGCGCTCCTCGGCGCCGTGGAAGATGAAGAGCGCGGAGCGCCTGCCCGGCTGCTTCACCCACGCGCGGGCGATGGCGAGGAGCGCCACGCTGGTGGAGGCGTTGTCGTCGGCGCCGTTCCAGATGGAGTCGCCGTTCACGGTGAAGCGCACGCCGTCGTGATCCTGATGCGAGCTGAAGACCACGTACTCGTTGCGCAGCTTCGGGTCCGTGCCGCGCACCTCGCCGATGATGTTCACCGACGGAGTCTCGAACGATTCGATGGCGACGCGGACGTCGGCAGGCTGGCCGCCGGCGCGAAGGTCGTCGAGGGCGCTCCGGCGGAGGAGCACGACGGGCGTGGGTGCCGGACGTGGCGAGTTCGCGGCAGCGCGTGCGGCGGTCGCGTTGCGGCTGAAGCGCGGCACGCCGCCGACCACGTCGTAGGAGCCTCGCGCCTGCACGAGGGCGAGGTCGTCGAACACGCTGTCGGTCACCGGCTCGGCAATGAGGATCACGGCGGCGGCGCCGCGACGCGTGAGCGCGCGCGAGGCCTGGGCGATGGCGGCGCGGGCGTAGTTGTACTGGTACGTGTTGGTGGTGGTGCGGACGGCGGCTGCCGGCGGCGCGGTGAGCTCGGCGACGGCGACCTTGCCGGCGAGGTCGGACGTGGAGTCGCGCAGGTCGGTGACGAACACGGTGGGACCGGACGCGCTCGTCGTGGCGGTGGTGAGCGGGATGGCGTCCTGCCAGACGGGGTACGAGTGCCCCCCGATGTTCACGCTGGTCGCACTTGGCGAGACGCGGGTGCGACGCATGTCCCACCACTGGAAGAAGGTGCCGTCGTCACCGCGCGGGGCGAGGCCGATGCGGCGCATCTGGTCGGCCAGCCACATCGAGGCGCGCATCTCGTCGAGGGTGCCGGCCTCGCGGCCACGCATCGCGTCGCCGGCGAGGGTGAAGAGGTCGCGGTGGAGGTCCTGCTGCCGGATGAGGTTGATGGCGGCGGGCGGGGTGACGGGGCGCTGGGCCTGCGCGGCGAGGGGGACGGCGAGGACGACGAATGCTGCGAGTGGGACGAGGCGATTCATGCGATCGACTGAGGAGGGTAGGTAATTACCGGTGCGATTGGTGTCTCGCGCCGTATTGCGTTCGGGCAACCCCGTATTCCGTGATCCGTAGCCGGTCATCCGTGGCGAGCTCACTGCGGAACGGCACACACGTTCAACGGCGTCGGCAGTTCCGCTGTTGACCCGCCACCGGCCGCCCATGACGGAGCACGGAGAACGGGGTTGCCCGGGCTCGACACGCAATGACTACTTCGCCCGCAGCGAACGACCGGTTCCCCCCGCCGCCCGCTCTCCCTCACGCAGCGTGATCGCCCCGTTCACGAGCACGGCGGCGATCCCGATGGGATACTGGAATGGCTGATCGAACGTGGCGGTGTCGGCGATGCGGGCGGGGTCGAAGACCACGACGTCGGCGGCGAGGCCTGGGGCGAGGCGGCCACGGTCGGCGAGGCGGAGCCGCTTCGCCGGCGCGGAGGTCATCTTTCTGATGGCATCCGGAAGGGTGAGAGTTCTTCGCTCGCGCACGTAGCGGCCGAGCACGCGCGGGAAGGTGCCGATGCCGCGCGGGTGCGGGCTGCCGCGGCGCGTCGGGCCGTCGATGGCGAAGCCGCCGCCGTCGCTGCAGACCATGCAGCGCGGGTCGGCGAGGATGCGCTCGAGGTTCTGTTCGCTCATCGCGAAGCCGGCCATGCCGATGCTGCCCTGGCTCCGCTCGAGGAGGGCGACGGTGTAGTCGTACGGGTCGGCGCCGTGCGCGGCGGCCGAGGCGCCGAGCCGCTTGCCCTCCGCGTCGCGATCCTCGACGGCGCGGATGGCGGAGAGCTGCACGTTGTCCCACCCGCCGATGAGCTCGATCTTGGCGAGCGTCGCCTCGCGGATGCGCGGCGCGACGGCGGGGTCGTGCAGCCGCGCGAGGAAGGCCTCGGTACCCCCGTCGCGGCTCCAGACGGGAAAGAGGTTCGTCAGCCCGGTGGAGTACGCGAGGTACGGGTATCGGTCGAAGGTGACGTCGAGCCCCGACGACTGTGCGTCGTCGATGTGCCTGAACACGTCGTCGAGGTGCGGCCAGTTGCGCGGGCCCTGGGTCTTGAGGTGCGAGATCTCGAGCGGGCACCCTGCTCCCTTCGCCACGGCGATGGACTCATCAATGGCGTCGAGCAGCCGGTCGTCCTCGTTGCGCATGTGCGTGGCGTACGGCAGACGCCGGCTCGAAAGCGGCCTGCAGAGCGCAACCAGCTCCTCGCGCGAGGCGAAGGCGCCAGGCGTGTACTCGAGCCCCGACGACGCGCCGCACGCACCATCGGCCAATGCGCGCTCCACCATCGCCGTCATGCGCGCGATCTCGTCCGGCGTGGCGGGGCGGTCCATGTCGCCGATCACCACGCCGCGCAGCGTGCCGAGTCCCACCATGCTCGCCACGTTGACGCCGGGGCGCAGTGCGTCGAGGGCGGCGAAGTACGACGAGAACGATTTCTCCGGCGCGCCGGTGGCGCGCGAGCTTCCGTCCTGGCCGACGACGATCGTCGTCACTCCCTGCCGGATCACCGACTCGTCGCGCGGGTCGTCGTCGAGGCTGCCGTCACCGTGCGAATGGATGTCGATGAAGCCGGGCGCCACGGCGAGCCCGCGTGCGTCGATCTCGTTCGCGCCGTGCCCGGCAATGCGTGGCGCGATGGTGGTGATGCGGTCGCCCGTGATGGCAACGTCGAGCTCGCGTCCGGGAGCGCCAGTGCCGTCGAACACGGTGCCGCCGCGAATGACGACGTCATGCGCCGCGCGGCGATTGAACGACGGAAGTGATGCGAGCTTCGGCGCCACGGCGATGCCGAAGAGTGCAGAGCCGGCGGTGCCGAGGAAGGAGCGGCGTGAAGTCATGTGTTATATGAGAAGGTCAGGCGGGGGCGAATGCGTCGGCCTGCGCATCGCGGAGCGCCTTCCGGAGCAGGGCGACCTGCCCGCCATGATAGGCGTTGTGCTGGGCGAGCCCGTGCAGCATGTCGGCATACGTCACGCCGGTCCCGGTGGGCGCATCGCGCTCGGCGCTGCCGACAGTCTCGTCGAGCTTCGCCGGCGGAAAGGACGCGAGCGCCGTGTCGAGCGTGTCGCCGGCCTGGCGCAGGAGGCGGATCGCCTCCACCACCGGGAGTGCGGCGTCGTCGGAGGGCCAGTCGCCGCGCGCGGGGAGTGACGGCGCCGAGCCGTCGAGGCGACGCGTCACTTCCTCCACCCACGCGAGGGCGTGAAATGCCAGCTCGGCGATGGAGTGCGCACCGGGGAGCGGGCGCGCCTGCGCCTCGCGTGGCGAGAGGTCACAGAGCACCTCGAGCAGTGCCGGCCCGTGCCACGCCGGCCCGTGCAGCGAGCGACGCAGCTCGTCGCGCAGCGAATCGACGGAATGTCCGTGCATCGGTCAGTGCCTCACGATCCCGAACTCGATCATGCGCGAGTTCATGCCGGGGTTGATGGCGGCGGTGCCGCCGTTCGAGATGTGGTTGAACACCAGCCCTCCCGTGAGGGAGTACGACGAGCTGACGCGCAGCTCCAGCGTGGTGGACGCTTCGGCGAGGAAGTTGAACTTGTGTCCCTCGAGCACGGGCACCGGCTTGGAGAGCCGCACCCCGCCCGCGGCGCCGCGGAGCTGGAAGCGGAGCCGCGGCGCAACCGGCGCGAGGGCGGTGAAGCCAAGTGGCAGGATGCCGATGCCGGTGGCGCGCGTGGTCCACGGCGAGGGGACGCTCGCCGTTCCGCAGTACTGGTTCCCGCGGCAGAGGGCGACGCGGAGGTTCTCGTCGGCGGTGCCGCGCGAGACGATGAGCGGAAGGAACTGCAGGTCGTACGCGACCTCGAAGCCATTCGCGCTGGCGTGGAGGACCTTCCGCATCCCCACGCCGACGATGTACAGCTCGCGGTCATGCGGCACCTGCAGCGATGGCGAGTGGCAGGGACAGGCCTGCGCACCAGTCGCCCCGGCGACGCGAATGAGCCACGCGTGTGCGGTGCTGTCCTCGACCGTCGTCGATACCTGCGCGCCGGCGCCGCGCGCATTGGCGAGCGCGAGTGCCGTGGCGATGAGCGCGGCGATGCGGACGGTTCGACGCATCATGGCTGCAGCCTCTGGTCGTCCACTGCCTGCTGCCGGCGCATGGCCTCGTTCCAGTCGATGCTCGGCGCCACCTCGGTGTCGGCCAGCTCGAGGCTGGCGAGGGCGCGCTCCACGACGGGGGCCCCGAGCTCCGGAGGGAGCGCGCGGCCGAAGTCGAGCTCGGCGCGGCGGCAGATGCGCTCCTCGCGCGCCGCATCGTGCGAGTAGGGACGGATCCCCATCAGGTGCATGCGCGCGTGCATCCCCTCGTGCACGATGCTCGACGCCACGGGCGCGGCGGTGATGTCGGTGCGGGCGAGGAAGGTGAGCTCGGTCATGCAGGCGCGTTCGGCGGGGAAGTACGCCCCGCGACAGGGATAGCGGATAACGAGGAAGTAGCGCAGGTCCTCGCGCAGGTGCTTCAGCCGCCACGGCTGATACTGCTCGATGAGGCCGAGCGCATCGTAGAGACGCTGGAGCACGGCATCGGTGCTGATGTCGTCGCGCTGGTTGTCGACGACGACGTCGAAGTCGCGGAGGGAGTAGACGACTGGCTCGTGAGGCATGCGACGACGACGGAAGTCCGCTACCAGCCCTCGACCAGCGACGCCACCTGGTCGGCGGTGTCCCACGGCGCGCCGCCAGTGCGGTTGGTGAGGATGACGACGGTGAGCCGCCGATCCGGGTAGCGAAGGATGAAGTTGGTGAAGCCGCGGCTCTCGCCATGGTGCCACTGGCGAGTGATGCCGTGTGCCTTCCCGATGAACCACCCGAACCCGTATTCCGTCACCGCGGTGTCGGGGAGGGTGGGCGGCGTCCAGGCGAGGCGTTGCGCCTCGGCGCCCACGAGGGCGTGCTGCGCGAGGGCGCGGTCCCACTTCGCGAGGTCCAGCACGTTCGAGTAGATACCGCCGTCGCCGAGCGTAGCGCTCGTATTGCTCTGGTCGGTAAGGTGCACGCCATCGGGGCGCACGGTGTAGCCGTACGCACGATGCGGCACCACCGTGTGCGCCTCGCGCGCCACGGTGTTCGTCATGCCGAGCGGGGCGAAGATGCGCTGGCGGAGCATGTCAGCGAAGTGCTGCCCCGTGACGTGCTCGACGACGAGCGCGAGCAGGCAGTAGCCGGTGTTGCTGTATGCGTAGTGCGTGCCCGGCGCGAACTTCATCGCCGACGCGCGCGAGATGAGCGCCGGCACGTCGGCGTCGTGCACCTGCGCCGTCTGCGAGTCGGGAACAAAGTCCTCGTAATCGGGAAGCCCCGATGTGTGGTTGAGCAGGTGCCGCACCGTCACCCCACGTGCGAATGCCGGCAGGCCGGCGACGAGGGTGGAGATGGAGTCGTCGTAGTGCAGCTTTCCCTCGGCGACGAGGAGCATGATCGCCGTGGCGGTGAACTGCTTGGAGAGCGACGCGAGGCGGAAGTCGGTCTCCGGAGTGACGGGCTCGCGGCGCTCGATGTCGGCGAGGCCGTAGCCCCTGGCGAGCAGGGTGCGTCCGTCGCGCACGACGAGCAGGCTCGCGCCCGGCCCACCCGGCTGCGCATAGCGCGCCATCAGTGAATCGATGGCGCGCTCGGGAAGCTGCGCGCGCAGCGTGTGCGCGACGCTCATGACGAGCAGCGGAACGAGCGCACGAACGCCATGCGCCGCCCGCATCACGGCTTGCTGGTGGCGGCCGGTGCCGGTGCCGCTGTCGGCGACTGCAGCTGCTTCTCGCGGATGGCCCGGAACTCGTTGCCCGGCTTCCACTCGGGGAACTTCTGCGCTTCGGCGATGCGATAGCCCATGGTGAGGAAGAGCTTGAGGTCCTCTACCGCGCCGCTCAGGTCCCAGTCCGGCTGGATCTCGTCCTGCGGCTTGTGGTAGCGGTTCTCCGTGTACTCGTTGCGCTTCTGCATGCCGAACCCTTCCGGCTTGCCGACGAAGTCGATGCCGGCCTCAGGATCGAAGGCGGGCACACCCTGCTTGGCGAAGTTGAAGTGGTCGGAGCGGTAGTAGAAGCCCTTCTCCGGTTCGGCGTCGGGGCGGAGCTTGCGCCCCTGCTCGGACGCGGCGGCCGTCGCGTAATCGTCGAGGTCCGACGCGCCGAGGCCGATCACCGTGAGGTCCTTCGTGGGGCCGACGGTGTTCAGCACGTCCATGTTGATGACGGCGAGCGTCTTGTCCAGCGGATAGATCGGGTGCTCAGCGTAGTACTGCGAGCCGAGCAGCCCCTGCTCCTCCGCGGTGACGGAGAGGAAGAGGATGGAGCGCTTGGGCGCCGTGGGCATCGCGGCGTATGCCTTGGCGAGGGTGAGCAGCCCGGCGGTGCCGGTGGCGTTGTCGGCAGCGCCGTTGTAGATGGAGTCGCCGTTCACCGGCGCGCCGACGCCGAAGTGATCCCAGTGCGCGTCGTAGATCACGTACTCGTCGCGGTGCGCCGAATCGCTGCCGACGAGCTTCGCGACGACGTTGCGGGAGTTGATGGTGCGCAGCCTGTTGCGGAGTTGCACGGTGGCAGTGACGCCGAGTGGGACGGGCTGGAACTCCGGCGTGGCCGCGGCCTTCTTGAGCGAGTCGAAGCTCTGCCCCGCCATGGCGAACAGCTTCTTCGCCTGGTCGAGGGTGATCCACCCTTCCACGTTGCTGCGGCCGCGATTGCTGTCCGCGGCGGCAAGGTCAAACTTCTCCGAAGCGTTCCCCTGCACGACGGCGAAGGGATAGCCGGCGGGACCGGTCTCGTGCACGAGCAGCACTCCGGCGGCGTGGTGCTTCGCGCCCTGCTCGAACTTGTACGTCCAGCGCCCATAGTAGGTCATGCGCGGCCCGCCGAACTTCGACGTGTCGGCGAGGGGTGGATCGTTGACGAGCATGACGAGCGTCATGCCGGCCAGGTTCTGTCCCTTGTAGTCGTCCCACTTGAACTCGGGCGCTTCCACGCCATAGCCGACGAACACGAGCGGCGACTTGTCGAGCGACGCGCTGGGGGCAACGTGCTTGGTCCACGCGACGAAGTCGTCACGCCACTTCAGCGTCTGCTTCGCCGCACCCTTCGAGAAGGTGAGCGTGGGCGAGTTGGTGACGGTGATGCCGACGAGGGGCACCTTCTGGATGAAGGTGCCATCGGTGTTGCCGGGCTGGAGGCCGAGCGACTCGAACTGCCCGACGAGGTAGGAAATGGTCCTGTCCTCGCCGGTGGTGCCGGGGGCGCGCCCGAGGAGCGAGTCGGAGGCGAGCACGCGGATGTAGGACATGAGCGTGCCGGTGTCGATGGCCGAGAGCGCTTCGGCGGGGACGGCGAGGGGGGAGACGGCGGGCGCCGGGGGGTCGTCGGAGGACGGCTTGCAGGCGGGGGCGAGGAGCAGGATGGGGAGGAGGAACCGGACAACGGGACGGGACATGTCGGGGGTGGTTGAAGGCTTCCGTACAATAGGAAGCGGGGGGGCGATAACCGCAACTGAAGTACGAGGTACGTCGTGCCTCGTAGCGGGACCCGGAGGGACGCCATTACAAGGCGTTCTCAACGACAACTGAAGTACGGCGTACTTCGTACCCCGTATCCGGACCCAGGGGGACGCCGCTACAAGGCGTCCCTCAACGGCAAACGAAGTACGGCGTACTTCGTACGTCGTATCCAGACCCAGGGGGACGCCGCTACAGGGCGTCCCTCAACGGCAACCAAAGTACGGCGTACTTCGTACGTCGTATCCAGACCCAGAGGGACGCCGCTACAAGGCGGGGCCGGGGAAGGGCGTCGAACTGCGTCGGCGGTCGTTCATTCGGGCAGCTTGTCGATCAGGCTGGCGAGCATGCGCTGGATCGACTGGGCGGCGGCGAGGAACTGAGCGGCGGCTTTCGGATGCAGGTAGCCGAGATCCGATGCGATCTGGAGATGGCTCTCCGTCTCGCACGCCAAACGGGAAGCCATCTTCAGGAAGCGGATCGTTTCGGCACGGGACCCCGCACCACAGCCTTCGGCGATGCACGATGGGATCGAGAGCGCGGCGCGGCGAAGCTGGCTGGCCAGCACGCCATGATCTTCCCGCGGGAAGCGGTGCAGGAATGGCTGAAGCTCCACGACGAGCTCGCGGCTGCGCTGCCACGACCGGAGGCGACGGAAGTCGTGCATGACCGAGACTACTGACTACTGAACGACTGACCCGTACCATCCCACCGCAGTCCAGCTCTTTCCCCCCGCACCAACGCTGAGGCACATTGGGTTGGCCCGAAGCATGGGTCCTCGTACGAAGTACGAGGTACGAACTACTTCAGTTGTAGTTATAAGGAATGCCCACCCTCGCACTCGACGCCGGAACGACATCCACCCGCGCCATGGTCTTCGCCGACGATGGCGCCGTCCTGTCGCGCGTGCAGGAGCCATTCGCGCAGCACTTCCCGCGTGACGGGTGGGTGGAGCACGACGCCAACGAGATCCACGACACGACGGTGGCCTGCGCGCGGCTGGCGCTGGAGAAGGCGCGGCTCGAGGCGCGTGAGCTCGCCGGCATCGGCATCGCCGTGCAGCGCGAGACGATCGTGGTGTGGGAGCGTGCGACCGGGCGTCCCATCTATCACGCCATCGTGTGGCAGGACCGCCGCACGGCCGACGTCTGCCGCGCGCTCGCCGAGGACCGGCATGCGGTGGCGCTCGTGTCGCGCACCGGACTGCTGCTCGACCCGTACTTCTCCGCCACCAAGCTGGCGTGGATCCTCGACAACGTGGACGGCGCACGTGCGGCCGCCGAGCGCGGCGAGCTGCTGGCCGGAACGGTGGACAGCTGGCTCCTCTGGCGGCTCACGGGAGGACGCGTGCACGCGACCGACGCCACCAACGCGTCGCGCACGCTGCTCTACGACATCCATGCGCAGGCGTGGAGCGACGAGCTGTGCGAGCTGTTCAGGGTGCCGCGGTCACTGCTGCCCGAGGTGCGCGACAGTGCCGACGACTACGGCCTCACCACGGCGGATGTGCTGGGTGCGCCGGTGATGGTGCGCGCCCTGGTCGGCGACCAGCAGGCAGGGGCGGTGGGGCAGGAGTGCACGGTGGCCGGCGAAGCGAAGGCGACGTACGGCACCGGCTGCTTCGTGCTCGTGCATACGGGGAGCACGCCGCGCGTGTCGCGTCATCGCCTGCTCACGACCACCGCGCTGCAGCTCGACGGCGTGCCGACCTACGCGCTCGAGGGGAGCATCTTCAACGCGGGCACCGTGGTGCAGTGGCTGCGCGACAAGCTCGGCCTCATCTCCACCGCGGCGGAGAGCGAGCGCGTGGCGACGAGCGTGTCGTCGTCGAACGGCGTGTACTTCGTGCCGGCGTTCACCGGACTCGGTGCGCCGTGGTGGAACCCGGATGCGCGCGGGATGATCAGCGGACTCACGCGCGACAGCGGCCGCGCGGAGATCGTGCGTGCCGCGCTGGAGTCGGTCGCGCTGCAGACGCGCGACCTCGCCGGCGCCTTCGCCGACGACGGCGTGCCGATCACCTGCCTGCGCGTGGATGGCGGCATGGCGGCGAACGACTGGCTGATGCAGACGGTGGCCGACCAGCTCCGCTGCATGGTGGAACGCCCGACGGTGCTGGAGACCACCGCCTGGGGCGCCGCCCGCCTCGCCGGCATGCAGGCCGGCGTCTATCCGCCACTCGGCGTGCCGGGGTTAAGGCGCGTGGAGCGGACGTTCGAGCCGAAGGGGGAGGCAGAGGGGCTTTATGAGGGATGGAAGAGGGAGGTGGGAAGGGCGGGATGAGGGGACCAGAGGACCGGAGGACCGGATGACCGGAGGACCGTTCGGTCCATCGGTCCTCCAGTCATCCGGTCATCCTGTCTTTCGGCCGTACTGAGAGTCTCCCGCCCGCTCCTGCGTTCCTCCTCGAGTAGCGTCTTTCCGCATCCCCAGGAGCATCCCATGAAAAAGTCTCTCGCCCTCGCGTTCGCCACTGCGCTCGCGCTCTCCGTCGTCGCGCCCTCTGCCCACGCCCAGGGGTGGAAGGACCGGCTGAAACAGAAGGTCAAGCAGCGCGTGGACCAGCGCGCCGACCAGGCCACCGACAAGGGGCTCGACAAGGCCGAAGAGTCCATCACCTGCAGCGTCACCGACAAGGCGTGCGCCGAGAAGGCACGCGCGGAAGGGAAGCAGGTGAAGATCGCCGGCCAGGAGGGTGCGGACGCGGCCGACGCGGCCGGTGAGGCGCTGCCGGGACCGGGGGAGGGCGCATGGCTCAACTACGATTTCAAGCCGGGCGACCGCGTGCTGTTCTTCGAGGACTTCTCCCGTGACGAGGTCGGCGACTTCCCGCGCCGCCTCGAGCTGGTGGAAGGGAACATGGAAGTCGCCGAATGGCGCGGCGGGCGTTACCTGCGCTCGAACAGCAGCACGGGCGAGATCGCGATTCCCCTTCCCGAGGTGCTTCCGGAGCGCTTCACGGTGGAGATGGACGTCTACAACGGCGCGCGCATGAATGCGTGGGGCGAGGTGACGGTGCGCTTCGTCGAGAAGCGCGGGTCGAACACCCCCGTCGTGCGGGAGAACTGGACGCGCACCGGCGTCGTCGGCTCGGGCCACGACTCCGAGACCGACGTGGGCCAGGGCAAGTTCAAGGACAAGTTCGTCCCGCTCCGCATCATGGTAGACGGCAAGTACGCCAAGGTCTACATGGGCGAGAAGCGCGTGGCGAACGTGCCGAACGTGGACTTCGGCCGCGCGAAGAAGATCTGGGTCACCATTCCGGCGAGTGAGGAGTCGCCGGCGTACGTCGGAAACATCCGCATCGCCGAGGGCGGCAAGAAGCTGTACGACGCACTCGCCGCCTCGGGCCGCGTGGCGACGCACGGCATCCTGTTCGACACCGGCTCGGACAACATCCGCGCCGAGTCCACGCCCACGCTGAAGGAGATGGTGACGATGCTCGAGGAGCATCCCGACCTCGCCCTCACCATCGAGGGGCACACCGACAACGTGGGCAATGCGCAGGCGAACCTCGCGCTGTCGGCGAAGCGCGCCGAAGCGGTGAAGGCGTACCTCGTGGGCAAGGGGGTGAGCCCCGATCGCCTGGCCACGAAGGGGCTGGGTGCGACGAAGCCCGCGGCTCCGAACACGACGGAGGAAGGGCGGCAGCAGAATCGGCGCGTCGAGCTGGTGAAGAAGTAACCCCACCTCACGAGAACCCACCGAACTTCACCATGCGAGCGTTCTACAACAGCGCCGCGGCAATCCTCGTCGCCGCGGCGCTGGCCGGCTGCGCCGAGCGAACAGCCTCGGCAGCGAAGACCGGCGTCGAGTGGCTGGACCGCGACAACACGCCGGTGAACGTGAGGCTCACGTTCGACACGGCGAACGTGGCGAGCGCGATGATCGGCGAGGAGGGCGGGACGGTGAGCACCTCCACCGCCGACGGCTCGTACTTCGAGCTCGAGATCCCGAAGGGAGCGCTGCACCGGCGCGAGAAGATCACGATGATCCCGGTGTCGCGCGTCGACGGCCTGCCGCTGGAAAAGGGTGGCGCCGTGGCTTCCGTGCAGCTCGAGCCGGAAGGGCTGCGGTTCGACAAGCCGGCGAAGCTCACGATCGAGCCGGCGAAGCCGGTGCCGGTGAACGAGCAGGTCGGCTTCGCCTGGATCACGCATGGCACCGACACGCATCTCTATCCGGCGGCGGGCGATTCGCTCGCGATGGAGATGCAGCTGCTGCACTTCAGCGGCTACGGCTTCGGCATGTCACCGCCGAGCGATCCGGGGCGCATCCACCTGCTCTATGCATCGGCGCATGCGGCGCGGCTGGAGGCGGAGCTGGCGCGGGTGATCGCCAAAGAGCGGGAGAACGAGCTGCTCGGCCGGAAGTCCGAAGACACGGAGCTGTACACCACCTTCCGGAAGGTGATGCTCGAGTACTACGACGGCATCATCGCCCCGACGATGAAGATCGCCGAGACGGACGACCGGATGGCGGAGTGCGCGTTCAACTTCTACCTCGGCTGGCTGCGGCAGATGGAGCTGATGGGCGCGAGTCCGGGCGGCGTGGCGATCATCGGTGACGCCACCCCGGACAAGGAGGCGATGGAGAAGGATCCGGAGCTGGTCACGCGAATGTCGCAGGCGAGCGTCTCGGCAGAGAAGATCATGGACAACGTCGAGGCGCACGTGGTGGAGCGCGCGGAGGAGGGATGCCGGCAGCACGATCTCGGGGCATACAACCGGGTGGTCGCGCTGTACCGCACGTTTGCGTTGCTCGGCATCACGGGGAAGCTGGAGGACAAGAACTTCGGCGGGGACTTCCTCGACAAGGCGAACGATCAGTGCAACCGGTGGGAGGTCGAGCTGTCGTCGTCCATCGACAGCAAGCTGCCGAGCGGCAGCTCGCACTTCACGTTGTCGTCCACGGCGAAGTATGCGCCCACCGACGGGAAGCAGGAGGCGCCGCTGAACTACGTGTCACTCGAGATCAGCGGGCGGCCGTGGAAGGACGTGATGGACGCCATGACCGGCGGGCACGGCGCCGCGATCCTGCAGAAGCGCGAGGGCAATCCCTTCCGGCTCATGGACTTCACCGTCTCCAAGCGCGGGTCGCGGCATGGCACGGTGACGGTCCAGTCGGTGAAGTGGGGATTCGTGGAGCGCGACACGGTGGGCATCAGCTGTGGCGGCGCCGTGGAGAAGCAGAAGGCCGACGTCACCGACAGCCTGGAGGTCACGCTGCGCATCGATCCCCCGACGGAGATCGTGCACTTCACGGGCGACGCCATCAGCTCCGATGAGGACATGCACGAGTGGATGCGCTTCTTCATGCAGTTCCGGAAGGCAGCGGGGCACGAGCCGACGTTCGCACCGGGCGCGAACCCCGACGACGACTCCGGCGCCCAGCCCGAGCTCGTGACCGTACGGCTCGAGAAGCAGTCACCGGGTGTCTGGTCGGCGGACTTCCGGACCCCGGAGGGCGTGACCAGTGAAGGGCTCTCGGAAACCGGGCATCTCATCCTGAGGCATACACCGAAATGATCGCACGCATTCGCATGACCTTCCTCGCGGCGGCCGTCGTGCTCGTCGCCGCGCCAGCTGTGCACGCGCAGCAGCAGAAGATGACCGAGGACGACGCGATCCTCCGCAACTACGTGCTCACCATGCCCAAGGTGGAAGCGTGGGCGAACGCGACGCTCGAGTACACGGCGGCGATCAAGGCGAAGCCGCTGGACGAGCGCAAGAAGATGGAGGTCGAGAAGGACGCGCAGGACGCGGAAACCCTGACCCAGACGGCAGCGGCGCTCGAGCGCATCCCGGAAGTCCGCCGCGCCTTTCGGAAGGCCGGCATGACGACGAAGGAAGCGCTCACGATCTCGCTCGTGCTCTTCCAGAGCGTGATGTACGACCAGATGTCCGCGCAGTACCCGGACGCGAAGATCCCCTACAACATGAACCCGGCGAACCTGGCGTTCGTGCGGAAGAACAAGGCGCAGCTCGAGACGCGGCTCAAGGCAGTGCAGGAGGCGACGAAGGAAGCCTCGGCCGAAGCGAAGTCCGACGAGCCGACCGACCCCGACGATCCGTCCCCCGACGAGCCGTAACGCTCAGCCGCTCTCGTACTTCCAGTTCCGCTTCTTCCCCTCGGCCAGCCACTCCACCGCCTGCGCGACGCGCTTCGCCCGCGTCTCCTCGCGCTTGGCCTCGGTGATCCAGGTGACGTACTCGCGGCGGTGGCCGGGCGGGAAGCTCTCCAACGTCGCTGCCGCCTTGCGATTCTTCTTCAGTGCGGCGGCAAGATCGGAAGGCACCGCGGCCTCTGGCTTCGGTGCCTTCTTCGGTTTCCTCGCCACGATGCCGTCCTCGTTGAGGCGCATCGCTTCCTTCACGTAGCCGGCGAGCACGCGCTTGCTCGGCAGGTCCTTCACCGACGTGAGCCGGCCGAGGTTCCCCATCGACTCGCCGCCGTTGGCGCTGTTGGGCGCGAGGCCGGGGATGAGCGCACCCTTCCAGAAGCCGAAGGTGGCGTGCTGCTTGAACGCCGCCATGTTGCACATCACGCCGTGATAGTCGAAGAAGGGCATGCTCCACTTCATGGTCTCCTGCACGTCGGGGCAGGCGGCATGCACGACGTCGCGCAGGTGGGTGAGGATCGGCTGGGCAAAGTCGGCGGACTTCGCGATGTAGGCGTCGACGCGGGGATCGCGGGTGCCCATGGATGGTCTCCTGGTGATTCAGCGGGAAGAAGATCTTACCTCGTGAAGAGCCATCCCGCACGGGCCAGTTGAGAGCCGCGTCTGGCGCAGCGCTGGTGCATCGTGCAGCGTATCGGGTGCATGGCTTCTCCATCCACCTCCGCCCGTCACCGCCCCGCATGACCGAATTCTCCCGCCGCGACTTCCTCCGTCGCGCTACCCAGGCTGGCGCGGCGTTCGCCGTCGCTGCCCCGTCGCTCGAGCTGCTGCTCAAGGCCAGCGCCAGTGCCGCGACACTCGACGCGCACGATGCCGCGACGCTCGCGAAATACGCCGACCCGGAGCGCCTGCAGCAGCTCGCCGCCCTCGGCAACGGGCTCCAGTGGCGTCTCCTCGGCCCCTTCCGCGGCGGGCGCGTGGACGCGGTGAGTGGCGTCGTCGGACGGCCGAACGAGTTCTACTTCGGCGCCGTGAACGGTGGCGTGTGGAAGTCCATCGACGCCGGCCGCGTGTGGGAGCCAGTGTTCGACGGGATGCCGATCGCCAGCGTGGGCGCGCTCGCCGTGGCGCCGAGCGCACCGGACGTCGTGTACGTCGGCACCGGCGAGTCCACCCTGCGTGACTCGGCGAGCTTCGGCAACGGGATGTACAAGTCCACCGACGCCGGGAAGACCTGGACGCACATCGGCCTCGACGGCACCCAGCACATCGGGAAGATCGCCATCCACCCGACGAACCCGAACGTCGTGTACGTGGCCGCCATCGGCCACCAGTACGCGGCGAACCCGGAGCGCGGCGTCTTCCGCACCACCGATGGCGGGAAGAGCTGGAAGAAGGTGCTCTTCCGCAACGACGACGTCGGCGCCGTCGAGGTGGTGATCGACCCGTCGAACCCGCGCGTCATCTACGCCGGTCTCTGGAACACGCGTCGTCCACCCTGGTTCATCTACGCGCCCACCAACGGACCGGGTGGCGGCATCTGGAAGTCCACCGACGGCGGCGACACGTGGAAGCAGCTCACCGTCGGCCTGCCGAAGGAAGGCACGGGGCGCATCGGCATCGCCGTGGCGCCGAGCAATCCGCGCCGCGTGTACGCGGTGGTGGACTGCCTGCTCCCGGAGCCGAATGCGCCCGCTCCCGCGCCGGCGGCGAACGGTCGCCCCGCGGCGCCGGTGCCGATGCAGGGCGGCGTGTTCCGCAGCGACGACGCCGGCGCCACCTGGCGTCGGCTGTCGAACGATCCGGCGCTGTGGGGGCGCGGGTGGTACTTCGAGAAGATCGCCGTCGACCCAAAGGATCCGGACGTCGTCTACGTGCCCAACGTGGCGGTGAGCCGCACGCGCGATGGCGGCAAGACCTGGGACGTGATCCGCGGCTCGCCCGGCGGCGACGACTACCACCAGATCTGGATCGACCCGAACGACACGAACACGCTCATCGTCGCCAGCGACCAGGGCGCGGTGATCACCCACAACGCAAAGGGCGATGCGCGTGCGGTGACGTGGAGCTCGTGGCTCAACCAGCCGACGGCGCAGCTCTACCACATCTCGGTCGATCATCGCTTCCCGTACTGGGTGACGGGCGCGCAGCAGGACTCGGGCGCTGTCGCCGTGCGCACGCGCGGGAAGTTCGGCGAGATCTCCATGCGCGACTGGGAGCCGGCGGGCGCTGGCGGCGAGAGCGGCTACACGGCGGGCGACCCGCTGCATCCAGGCATCATCTACGGCGGCATGGGCTCGCGGCAGGATCTCGCCACGAACACGCCGATTCCCGGCACCTCGTCGCCGCAGGCGCCGAGTGCGCAGGAGCACCTGCGCGCCGACTGGACGCAGCCGCTGGTGCTGTCGCAAGCCGATCCGCACGCGCTCTACTACGGCGCGCAGTTCCTGTTCAAGTCGAGCGACGAGGCGAAGACGTGGACGCGCATCAGCCCCGACCTCACGCGTGAGAATCCCGGCGTGCCGCCGAACCTCGATGCGGCCGCCGCGGCCGACGTCGATCCCAATGGCAACGGCCGGCGCGGCGTCATCTACACCATCGCACCGTCGCCACTGGACGCGCCGACGCTCTGGATCGGCACCGACGACGGCAACGTCCAGCTCACCACCAACGACGGCGGCACCTGGCAGAACGTGACGCCGTCGCAGCTCACGCCGTGGAGCCGCGTGACGATGATCGAGGCGTCGCACTTCGACGCCGACACGGCGTACGCGAGCGTGGATCGTCACCAGCTCCAGGACTTCGCGCCGTACGTCTACCGCACGCGCGACCGCGGGAAGAGCTGGCAGCTCGTCACGCGTGGGCTTCCCGCGGTCGGCTACGTGCACACGGTGAAGGAAGACCCGAAGCGGAAGGGATTCCTCGTCTGCGGCACGGAGCTCGGCGCCTTCGCGTCCATGGATGATGGCGATACCTGGCAGCCGCTGCAGCTCAACCTGCCAACGACCTCGGTGCGCGACTTCCAGTTCCACCAGAACGACCTCGTCGTCGGCACCTTCGGCCGCGGCATCTGGGTCATCGACGACATCAGCCCGCTGCGCCAGCTCGACGCGAGCGTCCTCGCCAGCGACGCGTACCTCTTCAAGCCTGCCGACGCGATCAACTACGTGCAGGGCGGCGACGAGGGGACGCCGATGCAGAAGGACGAGCCGCAGGCACAGAACCCGGCCGAGGGCGCGTACATCTACTACTACCTGAAGGACCGCGCGGCGGGACCGGTGACGATCGACATCATCGACGCGAGCGGCAAGACGGTCGCCACGCTGTCGAGCGACCCGAACGCGGCACCGGCGGGACGCCGTCGTCGCGCCACGGGTGGCGGCATCCCCAACGTCTCCCCCCTCTGGCAGGCGACGCCGGAGCCGCTCTCGGCGGCGGCTGGCATTCACCGCGCGGTGTGGGAGCCGATCGCATCGGTCACGCCGGGCGGCGACGGATTCCGCCGGACCACCACTCGCCTCACCGGCACCTTCACGGCGAAGCTCACGGCGAACGGGAAGACCT